>CAMAVF010000309.1 GCA_945861445.1 Planctomicrobium piriforme
GGACGGATGGGATTAATACAGGCCGCATTGTTCCACCGCATGATGCCCCTTCGCCACAATGATGCCTGCAATGTCGCATCGCGTTGTTTTACGGCATCATCCCCGGCGTCTATGAAGGCCCTATGTTCACCGGCCTGTCGGCTGACGCACACGCCATTAGGTCATGATCTGCATCAACTTGCGACTTGGCGCCAATCGACTTGTCAAGAAACTGAAACAAAATGTATCGATTGGCATACAGGCTGCTTTACATGTCTTCCATCAAACACACCGGTGACTCAAACCAGCCGGTTAAACAACAAGATTCACAGCCAAACCAGTCACACAGAAAGAACCACAGCCATGACGAACATCTTCACCACCCTGTTGAACGACGAAGCCGGTTTCATTGTCTCTGCCGAATTGGTCCTGATCGCGACGATCGGTGTCCTCTCGCTGGTCGTCGGACTGTCGGAAGTCGCCTTCAACATCAATCAGGAACTCGAAGACGTCGGCTCGGCCTTCGGTTCGATCAATCAGACCTATCAATACAACGGGGCCGCTGGTCACAAGGGCCAAAGCTCAGGCAGTGCCTTCTGGGACAACCGCGACGCCGGTGACTGCGACTGCGACATCGTCTGCAACGTCGCCCCGACCGGCGAACACTAAGATTTTCCCCGGTCGACCTGATTATCTATGACGAACCCCGGTTGCCGCACAGCAGCCGGGGTTCATGCCATTTCAGGCGATTCACCCCGGCGTCGGAATTTCATAAGTCCCATAAGTCCTATCCGTCCCATTGGTCCCATTCTTCTGTTCCGATGGGACACATGGGAATCATGCCTTGCGGATTTTAACCCACTGTTCATCCAGGCGCTTGATGGATACCGGAATCGCGGTCCGCAATTCCTGGGTGAATAATGATACCCGGTACTCTTCCAGCATCCAGCGATACTGCACCAGTTGGGGGTCGTAGATCTCGCGTTCGGCATGCAGTTTTGCCCGGTCCAGGTACGCCTGCCAGCGTAACGACAATTCGGCCGTCAGCTTCTGATCGCGGGCAATCGCGGGGCCAGCCAGCTTTTCTCGCCGCAACAGGATCGACTTGAAATAGCGCGGGTACTGACTCAACCACTGCCAGGGCGTTGTCGTCAGGAACCCGGGCGCGACCAGTTGGGCCAACTGCGAGGCCATATCGTCCCGGGCTGGCCGCATGATGGGCGTATGCATTCGCTCGATCGCCAGACGGGCGTCGTGATAATTCTGCATCAACGGGGGCAAGACCAGTGCGAGGTCCTGGACGGCCAGACCGATGCGTTGCTGGCCCGCTTTCAGGGCCGCTGTAAATTGTTCTGCGGACCGCGGAATGACTTGATTCACGAAATACGTGCGATCGGCCAGGAGGTCGATCAACTGCTGTCGAAAGACGGCTGCATCAGGCAGCGTCATGGCGTACAGCTTGATCTTGTCCCAGTCCGGCAACCAGTCCACCTGGGCTCGTAATTCCCGTCCGCTGGCCAGGGCAAACAGACGTTGCAGACCGCGGCGAGTTTCCATCGCGGCCCGCTCGGGGGTGTCCAGCAGGCGCAGCGAAACGGAGTCCCCTTGATCAGACAGAGCGGGATAGCCGGTCAGTGTCAAACTGCCCCGGGGAATCGCGACTTCGGCCGGAAGATCCCCAAAGTCCCAAGTCTTGATGCCCGATTTCTGCCAGCGTGGATCAGCATTGCTGGTGAAGGTCGCGGTCGCCGTCGCTCCCAGTTCTTCGCGGACGGCCTGCAGATCGGGGCCGCCAGCGACTGCCTTGCCCGCGGGGTCGACGACTTTGATGTGCATTTGCAGATGCGTGGGAATCGTCGCCGCATCCAGCACTTCCAACGGAACTCTTTCGCCGGAAATCTCGAACAACACCTGGGCAATCGCCGAGTTAAAACTTCCTTCGCCGAACTTGACGCGTCGCAAGACTTCGCGTGCCGTGTCGGGAACCGGCACGAACGCCCGGCGATAGTCCTTCGGCAAGCCCTTGATCAACGCGATGATCTTCTCTTCCAGTAGGCCCGGAACCAGCCAACCCAGCCGGTTCGGGTCGATTTGATTGAGACCCTCATGCGGCACGACGAGCGTCAGTCCATCCTGGGCGGAACCTGGATCAAACCGGTATTCGATCGGCAACTGCGAATTCCGCATCGTCAGCGAGTTGGGAAAAGCCTCTTCAGAGACCGGCGTGACGTCCGGTTCCAGCAGGTCTTCTTCCTTCAGGTACAGAATTCTGGGATTCTGCTTTTCGGCGTCGCGGCGCCATTTTTCGAACCAGTGACCGTCGCTGATGCCTTGCGGGATGATCTTGTCGAAGAACTCGTAGCGAATCTGTTCGGGCAGCACCATGTCGCGCCGCCGCGACTTCGTCTGCAGCGCCTCCAGGCGTTCCACCAATTCCCAATTGTGTTCCTGGAAGGCCCCGCGTGTTTCGAACTCGTGCATGACCAGGGCATGATGAATGAACAATTCACGCGCCAGTCCCGGTTCGACATGACCGTATTTCACCAGCCGACGCGGCGTCACGACGAGGCCGAACAGCAGCACCTTTTCATACGCCATCACCGCAGCCGACTTCTCGTCCCAATGCGGCTCACTGTAGTTGCGATTGACCACGTGTTGCGCCAGCGGTTCGATCCACGCGGGGTCGATCCGCGCGACGGTTCGCAGGAATTTCTTGCTCGTTTCGATTTGCTCGGCGGCAACGATCCATTTGGGCTTCTTGGCGAACACGCCTGAACCCGGCCAGAGCTGCATCTTGCCGCCACCGCAGACCGTGTATTCGTTGGTCTCACCCTTGAAGGCGACATTCGACAGTAAACCGGTCAGCAACGCTCGATGAATGGCCCCGTAATCGTTCTGCCGCGTCCGCGTCTTCAGACCGGTCTGCTGCACCACTTCGTGCAACTGACGGTGCAAATCCTGCCATTCCCGCAAGCGATTGAACGACAGGAAATTCGTGCGACAGGCTTCTCGCAGGCGGCTCTTCGACAGGTCATCTCGCAGCTTGTGGATGAAGTCCCACATCGTCAGGTAGCCGAAGAAATCCGATTCCTCATGCACGAACCGGGCGTGACTTTCATCTGCTGCCTGCTGCTTGTCGATCGGCCGTTCCCGTGGATCCTGAATTTCCAATGCCGAGGCGATGATCAGGATCTCATGCAGGCAGTTTTCATGATCGCCCGCGAGAATGATGCGTCCAATTCGCGGATCGACCGGGATGCGACTGAGCTGCGTGCCGATCTCGGTGAGTTCATTCTTCTCGGTCAACGCCCCGATTTCAAACAGCGTCTTATAGCCATCTTTGATCGCATCGGGTCGCGGCGGATCGAGGAACGGAAAGTCTTCGATTTCACCCAGCTTGAGCGACTTGATCTGCAGGATCACCGAGGCCAGATTCGTCCGCTGAATTTCGGGCGGTGTGAAGCGGTCTCGAGTGAGAAAATCTTCCTCGCTGAACAACCGCACGCACACACCCGGCCCGACACGTCCGCAACGTCCTTTCCGCTGATCGGCCGACGCTTGCGAGATGGCCTCAATGGGCAATCGCTGCAACTTCGAACGTGTGGAGTAGCGGCTGATGCGGGCCGTTCCCGGATCAATCACGTAGCGAATCCCGGGTACGGTCAGTGACGATTCGGCGACGTTCGTGGCGATGACGATCCGGCGATGCTTGTGGGGCGTGAAGATGCGATTTTGATCGCCACCCGCCAGACGCGCATACAGTGGCACGATCTCGGTCTGGCTTCCCGGTGTATCACCCGGCAAGCGCCGACCACGCAGTAATTTCGCGGTTTCGTGAATGTCATGCTCGGTCGGCATGAAGATCAGGATGTCGCCGCGACCTTCGTGACAGACTTCTTCGACAGCCGTCGCGACGGCGCGTTGCCAGTCGGGATCGCGGTCATCGTCGTCGGCCTGCAAGGGCCGGTAACGCAACTCGACGGGATAAGTCCGTCCCGAAACTTGAATGATCGGGGCCGGCCCGGCCGTGTTGCCGAAATGCTCGGCAAACCGTTCGGCATCAATCGTAGCCGATGTAATGATCAACTTGAGGTCGCGCCGCTTGGGGAGCAACTGCTTAAGATAACCAATCAACAGATCGATATTCAGCGACCGCTCGTGGGCTTCGTCGATGATGATCGTATCGTACTGATTGAGGAATCGGTCTCCCTGCGACTCAGCCAGCAGGATGCCGTCGGTCATCAGCTTGATGTAAGAATTCGGACTGGTCGTGTCGGTGAAGCGGATCTTGAAGCCGACCGCCTTGCCCAAGGGCGATTGCAGTTCTTCGGCAATTCGTGCGGCAACCGATCGGGCGGCGATGCGGCGGGGCTGAGTATGCCCGATCAAGCCGTCGATGCCGCGTCCCAGTTCCAGGCAAATCTTCGGGATCTGAGTCGACTTGCCCGATCCGGTTTCGCCACAGATCACGACGACTTGATTGTCACGAATGGCATTGGCAATCTCCTCACGCCGTTCGGAAACGGGCAGTGAGGAGTCATATTCAATCTTGGGGACATCCTTCAGACGCGACTGCCGCCAGTCGATCGAGCGTTGCAGTTCTTCCTGCAGACGTGCCAGATTCTTGTCGACCGGCTTTTTATTCCGCAGGGCGTCTTCAACCTGGCGCAGGCGAGTCCGCAGGCGATAACGGTCGGTCCCCATGGCCGTCCGGATTCGCCGCTCCAGGTCTCGGATATTAGTCGTCTGCTGCCGTTCCATGACCTTCAAACCAAATTCAGACGCTTCGACAGCCCAATTCTACCAGACCTGCCCCAAGGTCAACGCGAAGCAGGAATCAACACAGACACCGCCCCGGACCAAACGGTTCACTGTAGCACATTGTCGGGGAGATGGCATTCGATCGGGTCGAGGTGTTTCGTTTTATCGGTCCTTTTGGTCCATTCATCGAAAAGCGATGGAAAGGACGCAATGGACCAAAGGGACTTGAGGGGCTGTTATCGAAGATGTGACTAAGAAACGCTAACAGGTTCGCGACGTCTATTTCACGAAGAGTTTTAGCCACCGATGAACACGGAGGAAGCACGGAATGGATCATCGTTTCGCAGGGTGTTCTAGAGAGGATCGAGCGATGACGAATACCGTTACATTGACACTGAAAGAACGACCTTCTTCTGCATTTATGCGTGATAATCCGTGGCGAAAAACTCTTCTGAATCCACTCCAGACAGCAAGCCCGATCGCTTTGAGTCTGGATCTGCTTCATCAAATGCGAAACGCCGCACCGGAATGAACCGGTGCGGCGTGCGATTGAAAACGATTCTCTGGGGCTTTGATCTGCCTGACCCGCAGATGATTAGAACTCGCCGACGATGTTCCCGTCGCTAACGCCTGCCAGATAGATATAGTTCGTACTGTTGATGTTTTCGCTGATAAAGCGGACGGATCCATCTCCCAGCAGGAAGTGCGCACCACCCACGTGCAGGCTGCTGAAGCCCGAGGCACGGTTGGCAGCGGTCTGGAACGTATTTGCGACGGTGTTGATCGGACTGGCCGTCTCACCGACAGCCAGGTAGACACCAATCCCCGGTGTCGTCAGCAGTTCATCACCGACGCCGCCCCAGATGGTATCGCCACCATATGGCACAGTACCGGTCGTCAGCGAACGGCGTTCGCCGACGATAATGGTGTTGCTGAGACCATCAGAAAAGGCGCTGAAATTACGGCGGCTGTTCTGATAAAACCCCCCATTGTACAAGCCGGCGGGAACGAGAGCCGTGATGTATCCACCGCTATGGACGGCAGGATAGTTCGAACGACCAAATGTCGTCGTGGTGCCACCGGTGGCGTAAGTGACCAGTCCCGAACCCGTGTCTGAGGGGCAGCGGAGAGCAGGAATCGAAGATTGCAGCAGGACATTAGCCACCGGAATGGTCTGCATGGCAGCGCTGAAGCCCGGCAAAGATGCCGCATTCAGCGTCGTGGACAGACTGTTGTACAAGGGAGCTTGATCCAATCCGGGCAACAGCATCGTGTTCCAACCCCAACAGTTGCCGCCAATCCACCCGGGAGGCAGAGTATTGGCCATGTCGTGGTAGCTGTGCAGAGCCAGGCCAAGCTGCTTCAGGTTGTTCTTGCATTGCGAACGCCGTGCGGCTTCACGGGCTTGTTGCACGGCTGGCAACAACAGCGCGATCAACACCGCAATAATCGCAATGACGACCAGCAACTCGATCAGGGTAAACGCACGACGTGTTTGCTTCATTGGCAACATCCTTCAAAAAAACCAACTCAAACTATTGTACAGCGTCACCGGCCAACACCCGTTGGCAGCGCGCACCAGTCCAGCGCAATACATGACCGCCATCGCCAAACCACTTAGACAACCTGCCCCCAGGAAGTGACTCAGCAGTTCAAAGAAAGACCACGCGACATAGCAGCCCGTTGAAAAAGGTGTCTGGAACTCTCCGAACGTCGAAAAAACGCTCGATTCCGTGTGGTTGGAAAGTTCCAGACACCTTTTTCAACAGGCTATTAGCGCGGCGGAAGCGGCGGCTCAGGCGCATTGAGCCACGAGGGAACACCTAAAGAGTACCGGTATTTCACCTCATTCCAACATCCACGGTCTCGGGCAAAATGTGGGACACGAATCAAGCTAAGTCAATGTATTAGTTAATTTATTTTTCACAATCTCTATCCACCGCGCTCATTGCACTGCAGCTAGAAACGAAAACGCACCGCCGGCCTCAACCGGTTCCGGGGCGAAAATCCAAATTTTTAAAAAGTTTCCCTGTTATGAACGAACATTGACATCTCACGGGCTGGCGGTAGAATTTGTTCAACGCCGCTCTTCTAGCCTGCTCTCAGGTGGGCCAACTGAGTGGACATCCAGCCTGCAAATGGCATTGGCGCCTGAGTTCGCACCCAAGGGATGTTCCGAGTTGGCTGATCGTAACTCTCTTCCGCTCACTTTGGTGAAATCCGTTTTGGCTGGGGTATTTGTTCTTTCTCCCCGGCAGTTCTCTGGCAGAATCGTCCCTGAATTGTGGGGATCGCTGGTGACGAACGCACAAAATCCGGTATAAATGGAAGAGCTGACCTGTGTTCTGACAAGTCTCCGTTGCGGTGAAGTGTGACTTTACCCGCGGACGATCGAGTCGCAGCGGTCGGCGGATATCCGGGTTCAGAAGGCTGAATCCTTCGATTCTCGGAAAAGGAGAGCTGCATGTTTGCCATGTATATGCCCGGAGGAGTGGAACTGATCATTTTTGGTGTGATCATTCTGCTGTTGTTTGGATCTCGGCTTCCAGGCGTGATGCGTTCCATGGGATCCAGTATCTCGGAATTCAAGAAAGGCGTTCGGGACGAAGAAAACCCGGACTCGAAGAAGCCATAACTTGCCAGGAACGCACTCGAATTCGGTGCGCTACGACCTGCATCGGTGCTGAAAAAATCGCCGCTGGAGCCTCTCAGCGGTTCACTTCGTACATCGTCAGTTGTAAAAGGAACTTGTCATGACAGAACCAATTCTGGCCTTCTACGGAATAGGCCCGACGGAAATGATCATTTTCGGTGTGATCGCCTTGTTGTTGTTTGGAAAGCGATTGCCCGAAGTAGCGCGCAGCCTGGGCAAGGGAATCGTGGAATTTAAAAAGGGTGTCCGCGGAATTGAGGACGACATGGACGACAACGTCACTCGGCGTTCCAGCCAGCCTCAATCGCGGCCGATCCCGGAAGATGATCGCGCGGAAGTCACGGCTCCCAAGTTCGAACCGCCCCAGTTCGAACCCTCCTCGGAATCAAACACGGAAGCCAAATAGCAGATTTCGTCAGAATTCAGCGTCACGGGGAGTGCTTCCTGGGTCACTACTGGCATACAATGTGTACTGTGATGAAAACTGACAGTCACCGGAGATCATCTCGATATTGAGGTGGCTGCGAAACGACGCGGCAGGCCGGTTGCCACAAATGCAGCCGACCTGTCGGAATGAGCCCAGCACCCCGCCGCCCAACCTGCCCGCCTGCGTTCAACAACTGATTCGCGCCCAACGCCCGCGAATCAGGCCTTCTCAGTTCCCGAGTTGTCGCCACATGTGGATCAAAATCTGCGGAATTCGCGATATTGCTACCGCATGCTTCCTGGCCGATTTGGGCGTCGATGCCATCGGCTTGAATTTCTACGCGCCCAGCCCGCGCTCCGTGACGCGGGAAATGGCTGCCGAGATCGCCAAAGCCGTTCGCGGACGCATCACGCTGGTCGGATTATTCGTCAATCATTCGGTCGAGGAAGTGCAGCAGACCATCTCCGAAGTGGGGTTGGACATGCTGCAATTTCATGGCGACGAGCCTCCGGAATTTCTCGCCGCGTTCCCCGACTTCCGCATTGTCCGCGCGTTTCGGATGGGTGCGGAGGGACTGACCTCGGTCGCCGACTACCTGCGCCGGGCGCGCCAACTGAATGCACTCCCGTGGGCCTGCTTGATTGACGCCGCGACTCCGGGTCAATTTGGCGGCACCGGCACCACGGTCAATTGGCAAGACCTGGCCGCCAATTTCCACGGGGGCTGGCCGCCATTAATCCTGGCAGGCGGGCTGACGCCGTGCAACGTGGAGGCTGCCATCGACGCCACGCATCCGTGGGGGGTGGATGTGGCCAGCGGTGTTGAATCCTCGCCAGCGGTGAAAGATCGCGACCTGATCACGGACTTCGTCGCCGCGGCACGGCATCCCAGCCACACGATTTAGGGCGTGTTGAGTCCTCGTGGATCGTGCTATCGAATCGACATGCGAGTAAGCGGGTGTGAGAGTGTGAGTGTGAGAGTGAGAGTGAGAGTGAGAGTGAGAGTGAGAGTGAGAGTGAGAGTGAGAGTGAGAGTGAGAGTGAGAGTGAGAGTGAGAGTAATAGTAGTAGTGAGAGTGAGAGTGAGAGT
>CAMAVF010000310.1 GCA_945861445.1 Planctomicrobium piriforme
GGTTTCGCGGCTGCTTCAGCCGTCGTGGTCCAGGCGAAAAGACTGGTGACAAGCAGTGTGAACAAGATGCGCATCGTGGTAATCTCCGCTGAGGAACTGAGGCCGCATGTTCACGGAATTCTAGCGAATTGAGTGCATTGCCGCGAGGATCCGCATGTTCGTTAGCATGCGAATCAAAGGTCGCCGATGTCGCTCATCAGGTAGCCGCACTCGCCAGAGTGCGGGATTCCCGCGTTCTGGCGAACGCGGCTACGTAACGAATGGTTTCACTGGGCACTCATGACAGGCAGGATGCCTATCCCACGGGTTGTAACCGCGGCACCGTTTGCCGCCACCTTAATTGTGGTGGATTCGCGACGCACTGTCTGTTCCTAAGGGCTCTCGAGGGCGTTTTTTGGAATTCACCGATTCAGCACGCAATTGGACTCGTTGACGCGTGTTGGGTCTTTTATGCTAGTTGTGGTACATCTTGCCGACTTCGGTGGTGAAACAGTTCGCGAAGTTTCGCAACCAGAACTCGGAAAACGATATGCGGCATTCCCGTCGCCCCGGTGAGACCGTCCGTTCCCGACCGGGAATGGCAGTTCGCTGGGTGCGGTAGCGAGGGTGTTTGCCCGGTGGCGGCGTTAAAACTCATGAGCCAAGATTGCGTCAGTTTGGATGACTCGACCCGGAATTGGCTTCCGGGAGCGTCAAAAATCTGGCTGCAGGTTGAGCACAATCTGCTGCAATGGGGGAATTTGCTGCTGGCCCAGGAAACGGCCGCCAGTGAGGCCGAGCGACGGAAGTTGGTCCTGGCAGCCGATATAGAAGATATTGAGCAGACTTTGCAGGGTCAGGGAGATGCCTACGCCCGGCTGGTGGCTCGGTATCAGAGTGAAATTGGCCAATGGTTGTGGCGTTTCAGTCGCGATCGGACCGTGTGGGAAGAACTGGTGCAGTCGGTGTTTGTCGAGGCCTATCTGCACCTGGCCCGGTTCCGGCGTGAAGCGCCGTTTTTACATTGGTTGCGGAAGATTGCAACGCGGGTCGGATATCATCATTGGCAGGTTCAGGCACGCCAGCGCCGCCGTAATGTGCAGTCGCTGGAAATTGACCCGGCCATGACATCGCCGGCCCAGGATGTCTCGGAACAGCAGGACGAAGCGGCCATGTTGCATGTGCTGCTGAATCGCCTGCCGCCGCGAGACCGCTTGGTGTTAACCTTATTGCATATTGAAGAGCGCAGTGTCGCGGAGACCGCGCAATTGGTGGGCTGGAGCCAGGTCATGGTGAAGGTCCAGGCATTTCGGGCCCGTAAGAAGTTACGTGATTTGTGGCAAAGGAGGGGGTCGTGAGCACTCCTGACAAGTTGGAGCAGTTGTTTGCCGCCGCGCGGCGCGATTTGGCGCCCCGGGTGGATGTCGTGGATCGGGTCCTGGCCCGCTTGCCGGGTCAGTCCGCGGTGATGGTGGCCGAATTGGAAATGTCCGACTGGATCGGCGCGGGTGCGTCGACGTTGGTGGCGGCGTGCTGTCTCTGGCTGGCGATGCCGATGTGGAGCGCGACCTGGCCGGAATCGCTCAGCGTCTGGCATCCGCTGGCAGCGTTGTTGAACCAGTTGCAGTAGCGTTGACTTCGACGGCTGGCGTGAGCCAAATGTTGATGGGAGGGTGAGGCTCCTGCCGAACCGCGAAGGCTGTCGGGTGCCGCATTTGGCCGTTAACCCTGATGAAGTAGCAGAATTCGTGAGAATTCTGACGCGGGCTCCAACGGTGACGAGGCTCCAGAGTTGTAGGAAGTCGGTTGGCTAGCGGCGGAACTCTTACGAGATTCCGCTACAAGAGGGTTCGCGGTGAATCAACCAGGATCTGACAATTTGCAAGTGTTAGAAGCGGACCACAAGATGGAAACTCCCCCCTTGATCATCGCGCGACAGAGACGCCCTTGGCGGGCGCGGCTGGCGCGCTGGGGGATCATGCTGGTCATTTTTGTGGCAGGTGGTGTCGCGGGTTATAGCGTCGGAACCGTGCGGCTCATGGAATCCGAGTCCGCAACCGCAACCGTGGTCACTCAACCGAACAAGTTCACCGAATACCTGCTGGGCAAGCTGAAGGTCGATCTGACCCTCACCGATGCCCAGTATCTGGACGTGAAAAAGATTCTGGTTCGCAGCCATGAAGCCTTCAACAAGGAAATGACTCAGTTGGATCGCGAGATGCAGTCGGTTCTGACCCCGCCGCAGTGGGCCAAGTACAAGGAACGGATGCGTAACCGTCACCGTCGCGGCCCTGGTGGGCCCGGCGGGCCGCCTTCGCCGGGCGGTTCCAGTCGAGGTGGCCCAGGTCGAGACGGCCATCGCGAGCATGGGGGTCCGGGAGGCGGTAATCGACCACCGCGTGATTCAAAGACCTCTGCGAGTGATGGAAAACCGTCCGGGCGTCCGCAGCAGGACGATCCGAAGGTCATTGTGCAACCCAAATCAGAACCACCCCAGGCAGACCCAGCGGTTGAAAAGAAGTAGCATGCGCTCGGCGAGTGCCTGCCGAAAGGCACATTTAGTCACCGGCTTTGGGCTTAGCCATCCACTGCACCAAGTCTCCGCAGGTGACTTCGCCACTCTCCAGCACGCGTGCTGTAATCCCGCCATGCCCGCGCATGGCCTGGTAGCCGCCGGGTCCCAGGACTTCTTCCATCCTCGAGCAGGGGTGGCAGTAGCCGGTCCCTTCCAGCAGCACGTCCCCCATCCGAAATCGCTGGTCCTTTAGGGCAGCGACATTGATTCCCGAGACCGCAACATTGCGACGCAGCAGCGCCGGCGGAACAGCGTCGCGTCCCAGGATCGAAGCCACCACAGCCAGATGCTCCCACTGGATCAGCGTGACCTGCCGTTTGGAACGACCGCTGCGCGCGTGATGATCTTCCATCAGTCCGACGCCAGCCCGGATTACAGAGCTTTGCAGAGAATCAACGGGGGCTCGTCGCGCGCTACTTGCCCCGATCCATTCGACACGGCCTATTTGCGGATGAATGGCGAGCAACTCGGCAATCGTTTGCATGATGGTGATCTACCGGCCCGCTTCTTTCAGCCTGGGATCAGTGGCTTCCTGCAGTCCCTCGCCGATCAGATTGTACGCCAGCACGGCCAGGAAAATCGCCATCCCCGGGAACAGGATCAGCCACCACATCTGCAGGTTGGTCCGGCCCGAGTTCAGCAATGTGCCCCAACTGGGATTCGGTGGCGGCGGTCCCACGCCCAGAAAACTGAGGCCACTTTCAATCAGGATGGCCGAGGCAATGCCGAACGTAATGGGGACCAGGATCGGCGCCAGGGCGTTCGGCAAAATGTAACGGTACATGATCCGGATCTCGCCAACACCAATGGCGCGGGCGGCCGTGACGAATTCACTCTCGCGCAGCTTGAGGAACTCAGCGCGTGTCAGCCGAGCAATCGACGTCCAACTGGTGACACCAATGATGGCCATCATGTGCCAGATGGTCGTCTTTTCCAGGATCGCGATCATCGCCAGGATCAGGATCAATGTCGGGATACACATCACGACTTCGGTGATGCGACTGGTCAGCATGTCGACCCAGCCACCGAAGTAACCTCCCAGTGCGCCGACCGTGATCCCGATAAATCCGGCCAGGCCCATCGACACGAATCCCACCAGCAGCGCGACGGTGGTGCCGTGAACCAGTTGAGCAAATACGTCCCACCCCTGCTGGTCGGTCCCCATCAGGTTGTTCTTGTCGGGAACGCCCTCCATGCCGAATCTGTTTTCGGGTTGGCCGGGCCATTCGTCTTTCTTGATGCGGCGGTAGGGGTCTTGATAGACCAGCGGCCAGACCGCCCAGCTCTCGGGATCCTTCTTCTTCAGATTCTTGGGATAGATCTGACGGAACTTGTCTTTCAGAAAAATCCCCGGCTCCCAGCGCGGGTTGAAGTAGGCCAGACAGGGAAAATAGATCTGTCCCTTGTACTTGCACACGATCGGCCTGGTCCCCGCAATCATCGGGGCACACAGGGCCACGATCGACAGAAACACGATATAGATCAAAGCAATCAGCGCGAGGCGACGCTTGCGGAACTGGCGCCAGACTTCGGACCAGTAACCACGTGGCGGTGAGACCACTGGGGTCGAGTCGCTCGCAACCGTCATCAACAATTCTCCTGGGTGAATGACCGATTCAACTGTAACTGACTCGCGGATCAACCAACGCATACAGGACGTCGGCCAGCAATTGCCCGGCCAGCGTCAACAGCGAGAAAATCAGCGTCAGACCCATGATCACGGGGTAATCACGGGTCCCGATCGATTCAAAAAACAAGCGACCCATTCCCGGCCACGTAAAAATTTGTTCGAGAATCACCGAGCCGCTGAGCAACGTGGGCAGCGTCAGCCCCAGTTGCGTCACCATCGGGATCATCGTGTTGCGGAACGAATGCACGACGATCACCTTCAGCGGATGGACCCCTTTGGCTCGCGCGGTGCGGATGTAATCCTGGCGCACGACCTCCTGCATGTTGGCCCGGATGAATCGGGCGTAATAGGCCAACCCGCCATAGGTATAGCAGGTCACCGGCAGGATCATGTGGTAGGCAATGTCACCGGTCCGACCCCACCATGACAGCTTCTCGTAGTTTTCGCTGACAATACCCCGTAATGGCAGCCATTCGAGCCGTTGATAGAACAGGTACAACAGGCCGAGCGCCGCCACGAATGTCGGCAACGAATAGAGCATATACAGCAGCGTGCTGACAATCCGTTCGTCGGTCTTGTTGGCCCGCATGACGGAATACAGCCCCAGCGGCCCGGACAGGACATATCCCAGAAACAGCGACGTCAGTGACAGCAACAGTGTCGGACCGGCTCGCTCGCGGATCAGCGTCCACACCGGCTTCTTATGGGTGAATGACCGGCCCAAATCCAGGGTGGTGGTCAGCTTTCCCAGCCAGAGGACGTATCCCAGCGGCCACGGCTTATCCAGTCCGTAGGCGGCCTTCATGCGTTCGAATTCTGCCGGATCAATCTTGCGGCTGGGATCCTGTTCGGCCTGGAGCGCGGTGACCGGATCGCCGGGCATCTGACGGATCAGGGCATAAATCACGAACGTAATAAACAGCAACGTGATCGCGCCGATGAGCAGGCGTCGAACGAGATAATCAAACATGACGGTGCAGCACTCCGTAGACCCCAGTCAATGCCGAGCTGGCCTCTCGGTTGTAATGCGAGACGCCGTGGGGCGGCTAGGGGTCGGGCCTACGATTTTTCGAAATTGGCCGTTCGACGGTGTTTCGGCCAATTTCGAAAAGTTGCGGGCCATTCCTGGCGCGATGAAACGCATCATGGGAGGGTGAGTCTCCTGCCGAACCGCGGGTCTTTCGGCACCCGGTTAACTCCTGCGTCTCGGCAGGAGCCTCGCCCTCCCATCGACCCGAACCACAAATCAATCCGTATTTCTCAAATCTGAATGCTCATTCCGCCTTCTTCTCGGCTTCTTTTTTCTTCTTTTCTTCTTCCTGTTTCTTCTTCGCGGCCTCTTGCTGCTCTTTCTGAATCTTTTGCGCCTCGTTCATTTTGGTGTCGAAATCAAGATCGTCCTTGATGTCGAGTTCCACGACCCCGTCCAGCAGGACGTTGGCAATCACCGGGCCCGCATCGGTCATGGTGACCCACGCAAACTGGTCGAATTCACCAAACTGTTTGCCACGCATGCGGCTGCCGCCCCCCGTGGTCGCCAGTTGAATGTAGTCGTTGCCATTCCGTTTGATCGCCACATACCTGTGCTCGTGCCCGCAGAACGCGGTCCACTTGCGGCCTTCCAGAGCCTTTTCCAATTCGGGCCAGCCCGTTTCGGATCCCAGTTTGTCGGCCCCATAGATCCACAACGGTTTGTGCAAAAAGACGAACGTCCAACGGACCTGAGGATTTTCCTGAATGGCTTTGCGGAAATACTCGAGCTGCTCATCACCCAGTTTCTCGATCTTGGAACCGGGCGTCGCTTCGCTGTTGACCGCCAAGAACAATGTGTCGTGATAGACGAAATGGTAATAGTGCCGTCCCAGCCGCTGCTCCCATTCCTTCTTCATCACCTGATTCGAAATGTCATGGTTGCCGGGGACATAAAAGAAGGGCATTTTCAGTTCTTTGACGAAGCCCTGAAACTGTTGCCATTCTTCATTCATGCGCTCGGGTTTTTCGGTATAGCCTTCGATCAGGTCGCCGACCGAAATGACGAACTCCGGCTGCATGATATTCAGCTTGCGAACCGCCTTTTCAAACACCAGCTCACGGTGTCCGCCGGTACGGTCGGTCACAATCGCGAATTGAAAATTCTTGGGCTGATTATTCAGGTTGAGGTGCGTCCACGGATTGGTCGCCTGTTGCTCGACCTTCAACAGTGATGGCAGCACATCAGAATTGGCCAGCAGAACCGTGCCGAACAGGGCTCCCAGCGTCAACAACACCAACATCGGCCGCTTCATAAGATTGCTCCCAGCTCTCAAGTCTGGTGACTTCAGACACTGCGGACCTGACAACGCGATCAAGCCACACCTGGACCCGGGACGGGCCAGATTCTCTACGCAGTTCGGCGCCAGACGGACCGCCAGCGTTCCAGACACGACGCAGTCAGACTGACGCATCGGATCTTACTGATTCTTGGCGGGAAACTGAAGAGTGATTCGGAACACGAATCGCGTCGAGACTCGAGTTTTAAGCCGGGTGCCCCGGGCGTGTCTGGAAATACAAGCTCGAAGCGCAAGCGAGTGCATCCGTTCAAATGGGCCATCAAGATGCACTCGCTTGCGCTTCGAGCTTGTATTCGCAGTCACTTCGTGACCACACTCGAAAATGGCCTTCTACTGGACGACGCCCAATGGCTTTTCCTGAACCACGGTCACTGGCTTGGCAGGCGATCGGGGCACCAGGCGCATGCCCGTGTTGTGATGCGATTTCTTCTGCAGGTGTTCAATATCGACCAACTCGAATTGCACAGGACCAGATGCGTTCCGATCGGAAACCAACTGCACCAGGTTCTCGCAGGACGTGTGGTCGATCAACAGGACGTCGCGGGTCACATGCAGGAAGACATGTTGTGCTTGCGGGGGAATCGCCGCTAGTTCGCGCGATACCGACAACGTGTTAAAGCAGACAATCGGATGTCCAAAAAAGAGGTGATAGTCCTTGTCATTGATCGCACGCTCGACGATCGGGTTGCGGAACTGGTCTTTGACCCCGCGCGGCAGCGACAGCAACAGCGGCAACAGAGCCTTGCGCCGTTCCGGAACACGTTGCGCGGCGATATTCGCCAGCACGACGTTCATCATCAGCTTGCTGAGGATCCCCAGTCCAATACCCCACAACAGGTCAATGGCCAGCGATCCGACAATGGTCACGGTAAATGGAATCAATTGCTCGCGACCAATATGGGCAATGTGCAGCCAGACCTTGGGCCGGCACAATTTCCAACCGGTAAAAATCAGAATGGCCGCCAGCGCGCTGAGCGGAATCAGGTTGATCAGGTCCTTGGCGACAAACAGGAAGATGATCAGGAAGATGGCGTTGTAGAAGTTGGCCCATAGAGTGCGACCACCACCCATGATGCAGGCGGTGCTCTTCACACCGCCGGGGATAATCGTCAGACCGCCCACGACGCTGGAGCAAATGTTTGAAATGCCCATCGCCAGGAGGGTCCGATTGGGGTCGGATTTGCGGCGGAAGGGGTCAATCTTATCCACGGCCATGATCGTGGCCAGCGATTCGATCCCATCGATTAAGGTCAGCGTAATCACCACCGCAATCGCTGTCCACCACAGTGATGGGTCAGCGATCAGTCCGCTGAAGTCGGGGAAGGCGAACCCGTGGAACGGGTTGTCCGGAAGCTTGATGAGATACTTCGAATCCAGCCGCATGAACTGTCCGATGATGACTCCGACAACAACCACGAGCAGCGGCGGAGGGATCATCTGCAGCCAGCGCAGCTTGATCTTGCCCAGCAGGAATGTCAGTCCCAGACAAATCGCACCCAGGGTGAAAACTTCCGCCACGGCATGCGTGGGAGCCTGTGTGACGGCCTCGTACAGGATCTCATGAAACTCGTGGGCGTGAACCTTAAAGCCCATGAAACTGCCGAGCTGCTTGACAATGATCAGCATGCCGATCGCCGCCAGCATGCCTTCGACCACTGACGCGGGAAACAGGGCACTGAACCGGGCAGCCTTAAACAGGCTGAGCACAATCTGGATGGCGCCGGCGACACAGATGACGGCGAGCAAGAAATGAAAGCCGTCGTCCTTATTGCCGTGCCCCAGTGCAGCCATCGATGCCAACAACACCGGGGCCAGCCCGGCCGCCGGGCCGCTGATCGTCACATACGACCCGCCGAGGAAGGGCAACAGTAATCCGGCAATGATCGCGGAGATCAAGCCGGTGATGGGCGGCGCACCCGAGGCAATCGCGATGCCGATCGAGAGCGGCAACGACACCAGGGAGACCAGTAAACCGGCCACGATGTCATGACGCCAGTGCTTTAAACCGGCGATGCCGTTTTGCGGCTTCTCAATGGCGACGGCTGGGGCGGAAATGGGCTGATCCACTGGGTTCACTCCTGGGCAGGATGGAAAACCGATTCGTAAACTGTGGAACAGCCCGCAAGCAAAATCTCCCCTTGAGATATCAACCGGCAATGCTGCCGGATGATTCCCCTGAGAGTTGGCGCGGAGTGGAGTCCGTAAATTAGCGCAGAACTTCCTTCAGCCGAACATGAGCAAGGGCGCACGAAAGCTTAAGGGCTTCACGTCGTCCCACCCAACTTGCAGGCTGTCCTCGCAAACAGGCTGCACTGAAAGAAGCTGCCCCCAACGGACACTGATAAAACTCTGACAAAACCTCTGCGTCATTTCAGAA
>CAMAVF010000311.1 GCA_945861445.1 Planctomicrobium piriforme
TCGGGGAAATTGTAAACGGTGGGATGCAGCGTCGATTTGGCGAGCAGCCACTTCGGCTCGAAGCCCCAACGCTTGGCCAGCTCTTCACGGATCTTCGTGATATTCTTGACATAGGTTTCGGAGTTGACGCTTTCGATCACATCCGATTCCCCTTGTTGCCACAAGACAAACCGAAAACGCCCCGTCGCGACCCCAGCCTCAGCCAGCTTGTTGTAGAGCGCTTCGTTGGGCAACCATTGCCGCGATGACGTGCCTCCCACGGCCACATTGACAAAGCCGACTGGCACTCGCAACAACGGCACCAGTAGGTCACCCAGCGGCGGCCAGATCGTGCCGCCGTTGGCCGAATTGGGTTGCGGATCATGGGCGATCGCCCACGACTTCTTCGCCACGCTGTATGTGGAAACCCGCCCTTGAGGCTCGTCCACCTTCATCATTTCGTCGTTCGCCCCGTCCGCATAGGACTGCCCGGCAATCACGAAGACTTCGCCCACGCCGACCGGTTCCACCGAACCCACTGCAACGGTTTTCTCTTTCACCACGCTGCGGATCTCCAGCCGATACCAGCCCCCGGCGGGGACTTTGGCCAAGGCCGAGTAGTTCTTTCCGGAGTGGGTGCCCGTCAACTTGGTCCACTCGGTTCCCTTACCGAACGCGCCCGGCAGGGCCACGACACGGTATTCGACAACGGCCCCGTCGACCGCTGCCAGGTCGCCAGCGACCGGCACCATCGCGAAGCCCAGTGCCGGGCCACCAATCGCATGCTCATGAGCCAGGATGGGATTGAAGCCCTCACGCTGCATGACCTGGTTGGGAACGGGACTGGTCAGCGTCACCTTTTGCTCGTCCGCGACGGCGGTGGTCAGGCTGGTTGCAAACACGAACAATGCGACTGCGAGTGGATACGGTCGATGCATGAAGCGCCTCTGGTGGTTGTGGTTTCAGATCTTCTTCGACAATCGTTCGGCCAATCGTTCCAGGGCCGGACTGATGTCGAGTTTTTCCAGATGAATATTGATGAGACTGAACGAATCGAGGTTCGCGAGGGCGGCGGTCAATGCCTGCTCCAGCTCCCCGTCCGTTCGCACTTCGAATCCCCGGCCACCACCCAGAAATTCCGGCAGCCGATGGTAGTTCCAGTTCAGAATGTCATTGAACGGCCCTTCCTGCAGGAAGCGTTCGGTCGTGTAGCCCTTATTGTTGAGCACCAGAATGATCGGGCAGAATCCATAGCGCACGGCGGTCGACAATTCCAGGCACGTCATTTGAAATGCACCATCACCGACCAGCACCAGCGGTCTCAACTTGAGATTTCCAAACTGGGCTCCAATCGATGCGGGGATCGCAAACCCCATCGACGTGTAATAGGCCGGGCTGATGAACTCGGTGTGGCGATAGATCGTCAGGTCCGAGGCTGCGAACAGGCAATCGCCCACATCGGCCACCACGACCATGTCTTCATCCAGCAGTTCATTGATTCTTGCAAACAGGCGTTTGTTGGTGACCGGAGCATTCGGCTTGGCCTTATAGGGCGTCACGACTTCCTTGCTCTTGGGCAGCTTGGCCGCCGGGGGTTTTAATTGTGCTTTCAGCAGGCCCTGCATGAAGTCTTCCAGCAACACATCGTGATAGTGATGATGCCTGATCCGCAGTTGTTCGCTGGTCACATACAGGCACTTGCCGGGATCCAGATTGGCCGTGAAGATGCCCAGATTGATGTCGGTCATGAACGCGCCGAGCAGGATCACGCAGTCGCTCTCTTCGACATACTTGCGGACGATCTCGCGCCCCATCGCGCCTTCATAGACTCCCAGGTAAAGTGGATGTTTTTCGCTGACGACCGATTTGCCGAGCAAAGTCGAACACATGGGAATGCCCGCCTGCTCGGCCAGTTTGACGACTTCCTGGCCGAGACCAAACCGATGCATTTCGACTCCCGCAATGATCACCGGGCGGCGGCTGGAGTTAATCATGGCCCTGGCTTCCGCCAGGGCTTCATGCAGCACCGCGGCGTCACTGACCAGTTCGTCCACGGCCGGTTGATGCGGATACAGAGCTCTGGTCTGGACGCGGTCGCGCGGGATTTCCATGTAGACCGGCCGCTTGTAGCGCAACGCCGCTGCCAGGCAGCGGTCGATCTCGCGGAACGCCGTCAGCGGATCATCCAACGACGCATTCGCCACGGTGATTTTTTCGAAGACCTCGCGTTGTGTGTTAAAATCGCGGACCTTGTGATGCAGCAGGGGATTGTTGCGGCGTTCATCGATTCCCGGCGCGCCGCTGATCACGACGACCGGCGATTTTTCGGCGTAGGCTCCGGCAATCGAATTGACCAGGCTTAAACCGCCGACACAATACGTGACACAACAGGCCCCCAGGCCACGCACGCGGGCATAGGCATCAGCCGCGTAGCCGGCGCAGTCTTCGCGAGTGGCCCCGATGACTTCAATCGGGCTGTTCTGCAACATCCCGTAGAACTGCAGCACGAAGTCGCCGGGGATGCCAAACACATGCTGCAGTCCATGATCCTGCAGTCGTTGAATCAAGTAGCCGCCAATTGTCTGCGGCGGCAATCCCGGACTGAACGGTGGCGGTGGTGGCGGCGGGGAATTGGATGAAGTCTTCGATTTCTTGGCGGCCATGCCGGAAGTCTCCCCTGTTGAGATGAGCGGTTGTCTCGGGTCAGCCAAGGAATTCTGGTGCGGGCAACCCATGCGGTCAAGGCGTGACGAATTCGCAATGCGGGAACTACACCGTCACGCCAGGATTTCCTTGACCACTTTCCCATGCACGTCGGTCAGGCGATAGTCGCGGCCCTGGAACGGGAATGTGAGGCGTTCGTGGTCGACTCCCAGGCAATGTAGCAGCGTGGCATTCAAATCGTGAATATGGACTGGTTTCTCGACGATGTTGTAGCCGTAATCGTCGGTCGTTCCGTGAACGACTCCCGGTTTGATGCCTCCGCCGGCCATCCACATGCTGAAACAGCGGCCATGATGGTCGCGGCCGTAGTCGTCCTTCACACCTCCCTGCCCGTAGACCGTGCGACCAAACTCGCCCCCCCACACAACCAGCGTTTCATCCAGCAGCCCGCGCTGTTTCAAGTCGGCGATCAAGGCGGCTTGCGGCTGGTCGATGTCTTTGCATTGCTTGGGCATGTTCGACGCCAGGCCCCCGTGTTGATCCCAGCCGCGATGATAAAGTTGCACGCACCGGACGCCCCGTTCGACCAGCCGCCGTGCCAGCAGGCAGTTCGCTGCGAAGGTTCCCGGCTTGCCAGCCTCGGTGCCGTACATATCCAGGGTCGCCGGAGTTTCCTGGGACAGATCGGTGAGCTGCGGCACCGACGTCTGCATCCGGAAGGCCATCTCGTACTGAGTAATTCGAGTGGCAATCTCCGGGTCGCCGGTCTGGATGAGTTGCAGGCGATTCATGGCCGCCAGCTTGTCGAGCATTTCGCGGCGCAGCGCCCGATCAATCCCCGGCGGATCAGAGAGATAAAGGACGGGATCGGCTCCGCTGCGCAGCTTGACCCCTTGATGATTGGATGGCACGAAGCCACTGCCCCACAGCCGTTCGAGCAACCCCTGGTTGGCATCCGCGCCACTCCCTTGCGAGATCATCACGACGAACGCCGGCAGGTCGTCCGCGTCTGAGCCCAATCCGTAGCTTAACCACGCCCCCAGGGAGGGCCGGCCCGGTTGTTGTGAACCCGTTTGAATGAACGTGATCGCGGGATCGTGATTGATCGCTTCGGTATTGATCGATCTCACGATGCACAGTTCATCGACGATCTTTGCCGTATGCGGCCAGAGTTCGGTGACCCAGGCACCCGACTGTCCCTGTTGAGCAAACTGAAACTTCGATGCGATCACGGGAAAACTCTTTTGGCCCGAAGTCATCCCCGTCAGGCGTTGCCCCTGCCGGATGCTGTCGGGGAGTTCCTTACCATGGAATTCTTTCAGTTTCGGCTTGTAGTCGAGCAACTCCAGGTGCGACGGTCCGCCCGATTGGAACAGCGAAATCACCCGTTTCGCTTTCGGGGCAAAGTGGGGCAGCCCGGGCAGCGGCGGATGTTCTTGCGGAGCGGGGGCCGCAGCCAGGCCATCCCGTTGCAACAAACCGACCAGCGCAGCCATGCCGACCGCCGAGGCACTCTGTTGCAGGAAGGCTCGCCGGTGGAGCGATGTGACCAGAGCAGGTAGCGAATTGTGATGCATACGTTGAGCGATCATTCGATGTATAAAACTATCTCCCCTCGCCCCGGTACGCCGGGGAGAGGGGTTGGGGGTGAGGGGCTTCGCGAGTGTCATTGTAATGGCATATTGGATTCGACCGTTTCCCTGTAGATTCACAACTCTGCAGCAATGGTTAATCGTGCCCCTCACCCCCGGCCCCTCTCCCCAGATTACTGGGGCGAGGGGAGATAATTCATCTGCTGGGGGGGACTTTACTCTGTCACGCGTCCCGGCGTGAAGAAAATGATGTCGCAATTCCCAATTATCCGATGAAGAATCGAGCGATCCGACTCCGCATCACAGCAGATCTTGATATATTAAGCATCAGCCCTTAAGTATCGGCATGTTTGGAGTTGCGGTCAACTACGCTGTTGTCCGCGTCGTCGGCACGCCGGACAATGGGGTCACGATTTGCCCTCCGATGGGGTGCTGCGATAGAATAGTCGATTGGAAGTCATTGACTGGCTTTGATTTCAAGCACCCGCCCGCCTTGTTGATTGATGGACTGGGGATGTGTTCGACCGACTCGTTTGCCTCACAATGAGTTGTGTCCCCAGTGATTGATCCTGCCTAAATCGAGTTCGCGAGCCTGCTGTGTTCCGAAAAACCGCAGGTTGCGCTAAACATTGAGACTCGTTGCCATGTCCGTCTCTCCGAGCTCTGACAGCACCACACACTCCTTGTTGAAGGGGTGGCTGGAGCCATTTGACTATGCGCCCCGGACGCGGGTCGTGTTTGGTCCCGGGACAATTCAGCAATTGGGCACCCTGGCCGCCGAACAAGGTGCCCAACGTGTCCTGCTCGTGACCGACCACGGATTGCGAGACGCCGGGCACATTGATCTGGCCGTCAAGATCCTCAGTGACGCCCAATTATCCGTAACCGTCATCGACGACGTTCACGCCAATCCAACAACAATTGATGTCGAGCGGGGCTTGGCGATCGCGAAGGCCAATCAAATTGATTTGATCGTCGGCCTGGGTGGCGGCAGCAGCATGGACTGTGCGAAGGGAATCAATTTTCTCCTCAGCAACGGCGGCAAAATGGAGGACTACTGGGGAACCGGCAAGGCCAAGCTGCCAATGTTTCCCATGATCGCCGTTCCGACCACCTCGGGTACCGGTAGCGAGGCCCAGTCGTATGCGTTGATCGCTCAGCCGGAAACGCACATGAAGATGGCTTGCGGGGACAAGAAGGCCGCGTGCAAAGTTGCCATTCTTGACCCACTGCTGACCCTCAGCATGCCACCGTCGGTCACCGCCGCGACCGGAATTGATGCTCTGAGTCATGCGATCGAGTCGTACGTCACGACGAAGCGCAACCCGATTTCGCTGCTATTCGGCCGCAAGTCCTGGGGGCTGCTCTCGCGGGCCTTCCCCATCGTGCTGCGCGATCCGCGCCATGCCGCAGCCCGCGGTGCCATGCTGCTGGGAGCACATCTTGCTGGAGCCGCCATTGAGAACTCGATGCTCGGGGCGACACACGCGTGTGCGAACCCCCTGTCCGCCCATTACGACATGATCCACGGCATCGCAATTGGCATCATGTTGCCGCACGTGATCCGCTTTAACGCCGGACATGTGGGTGATGCCTACGGCAAACTGGCCGAAGTCGCCGGCTTGTGCAATGCGAGTAACCCGCACGGCGCGGAGCGTCTCGCCGATTATGTGACCGAACTTGTGGAACTCTCGGGCCAACCGACACGTTTGCGGGATTGCAATGTGCAGACGGAGTTAGTCGCCACGATGGCTGCCGAAGCCGCCAAGCAATGGACCGGGACGTTCAACCCGCGTCCGGTGTCCATCGCGGAATTCGAGGAGTTATACACATGTGCTTGGTAGGTTCGACTCGACTGGGTCATTCAACGTGTGGCACCCATGGGATGCTGTTTGGTCGCCGCTGGTGTCTGCGGGCATTCGTCCTGGCCGCCATCACCGCTGGGGTCGCCAGTCTCCTCACCTTCTCTGAAGAGCAAGCTGCCCGCGCCGCCGACAAAGACGCGCCCGCCGCGGCCCCAGTTGCCAAGTCCGCGGACTGGGCGTCCTTCCGCAACGGGTTTGATCTGCTGGGAATTGCTCACTCGAAACTGCCTGAAAAGCTTGAACTGCAATGGAAGTTCAAAACGGGCGAGATGGTGGTTTCGACCGCCGCGATCGTCGACGGCCGGGTCTATGTCGCTTCGCTGAACGGGCAGCTCTTCTGCTTGAACCGCAAGACGGGCGAGAAGATCTGGAGTTATCGTTCGATCACGGATCCCGATCCCAAGTCTTTCGCACCGGGCTTCAAAGCCGCACCGACAGTGACGGCCGACACGGTTTATCTCGGTGACGAAGACGGCGTGTTCCATGCCGTCAACCGGGCCACCGGCAAAGTCCGCTGGACGGCCAAGTCGGGGGCGGAAATTGTCAGTTCGGCCAGTTGCTACCAGGACAAGGTGCTGTTCGGATCACACGACAACATTCTGTATTGCTACCACGCCGCGGACGGTAAACAGGCGTGGAAATTCGAGACCCAGGGGCCGGTGAATTGTACTCCCGCCATCGTCGGCAATCGCACATTTGTGACCGGCTGCGACGAGCATCTGCGGGTGATCAATATCGACTCGGGCAAAGAAGAAACCGACATCCACCTGGCGACCTACCTGATCGCCTCGCCGGCTGTCGTCAATGAGACGCTGTTTGTCGGGACCTATGCCAGCGAAGTCGTCGCCATCAACTGGCAGACCAAGAAAAAGCTGTGGGCCTTCAAAGATGAAGAACGCGAATTCCCGTATCATTCCTGTGCCGCAGTCACAGTGGATCGCGTGATCGTTGGGGGCCGTGACAAACGGCTGCATTGCCTGGATCGCAAGACGGGCAAACAGATCTGGTTCAAAGACACCAAAGGCAAGGTGGACAGTTCACCGGTGGTCGTCGGCAACCGCGTCTTCGTCGGATCTGAAGACGGCAACCTGTACGGGTTGAATCTCGACGATGGCAAGGAGATTTGGAAGTTCCCCGCGGGCAAAAGCATCTCTGCCTCGCCCGCCGTCGCCGAGGGCTGTTTGATCATTGGTTCTGAATCGTCCGACGGGCTTGTGTACTGTTTTGGATCGTAGCAGCCTGTTGAAAAAGGTGTCTGGAACTTTGTCCACAACACGGAATCGAGCGTTTTTTCAATGTTCGGAGAGTTCCAGACACCTTTTTCAACAGGTTGGTAGGTTTCACAACCCCCTAGATTGAGCTGTGTTGATGACGACCGATTTACCACTCAAGACCGAAGTCGGCAGTTACTTTATCTCGAACTATCCTCCGTTTTCACTTTGGAAGCGCGAGGGAACGCCCGAGATCCTGGAAGCTCTGCACCGCGAACCCGACCGGACCGTGCCGCTGGGCCTCTATATCCACATCCCGTTCTGTCGCAAGCGGTGCAAGTTCTGCTACTTCCGCGTCTATACCGATCAAAACGCGAAGGCCATCGAGAACTACGTGCAGGCTCTCGTCAAGGAAGTAGAACTGCTCAGCGAGTGCGCGGGAGTGCAAGGCCGGAAGCTGAAGTTTGTGTACTTTGGCGGTGGGACCCCGTCGTATCTCAGCGCCCGGCAACTCAAGTCGCTGCGCGATCGCTTGCACGCTTCCGTGTCGTGGGACGATGCCGAGGAAGTGACGTTCGAATGTGAACCGGGCACGCTGAGTCTCGAGAAAGTCCAGACGCTGAAGGAAATCGGCGTGACCCGCGTGTCGCTGGGCGTCGAGAACTTCAACGATCAGATTCTCGAAGAAAACGGCCGAGCTCACCTGTCGCCGGAGATTGGTCGTGCCTACGAGTGGATCCAGCAAGTGGGCTTCCCGCAGGTCAACATCGACCTGATCGCTGGCATGATCGGCGAAACGGACCAGAACTGGGCCGACTGCATCGAAAAGGCCCGGGCCATGGGGCCGAATAATATCACCATCTATCAGATGGAACTGCCGCACAACACGATCATTTCCAAAGAGATGAAAGAACAGGGACTCGAATCCCCCATTGCCGACTGGGCGACGAAACGCCGCTGGGTCAACGAAGCCTACGAGGCCCTGGCGACATCGGGGTATCAAGTCTCCAGCGGCAACGAACTGGTGAAGAACCCTCAGACTGACCACTTCGTCTATCGCGACAACGTGTGGCGCGGCTGCGATCTGTTGGGCACCGGGGTGGCCTCGTTCGGCCATTTCCAGGGAATTCACTATCAGAACCTGGATCAACTGGAACAGTACGAGGCGGCTCTGAATGAAGGGCGGCTCCCCGTCAATCGTGCCTTGCGACCGACCAACCATCAACTGCTGGTTCGCGAACTGGTCCTGCAAATGAAGGAAGGCCAGATCCTGGCAGAACCGTTCAAGAAGAAGTTCGGAGTCGATATTTTTCAGGAGTTTGGCGATACGTTCGACCGTCAGCAGGCCAAAGGTTATCTCAAACGCGAGCCTTCGGGCGTGGCGTTGACTCGCAAAGGTCTGCTGCAGGTTGATACGCTACTGCCCGAGTATTTCGAACCCGAACATCGCGAAGTGCGGTACACGTAAGCATGGCGTCAGGAGGGCGTGAGTTTGAATCCGTTGGTTGAGTTAGACTCCTTGTCGC
>CAMAVF010000312.1 GCA_945861445.1 Planctomicrobium piriforme
CCCGACATCACAGATCTGGCACTTGGGGAGGGGGAAGGTGTGCGCTGAACCACTTCATCGAAAGGGGGAACACACACCAGGTACCAAGCTGGCGAATTTGCGACCACCGATGAATAATCCAGGCTAGCGGCCAATTTCGAAAAATCGCACGCCCGACCCTTATCACCTACGCCAGGATTCCTTTGACCACATTGCCGTGGACGTCGGTCAGGCGATATTGACGGCCTTGATAGCGGAAAGTCAGCCGGGTGTGATCGATGCCGCACAGTTGCAGGATGGTGGCCTGCATGTCGTGGACATGGACCGGATCGGTCGCCACGTTCCAGCCGAAGTCGTCGGTGGAACCGTAAACCGTACCGCGCTTCACGCCGCCGCCCGCGAGCCACCAGCTATAGGCTCGACCAAAGTGGTCGCGGCCTTTGGGATTGGCGGGGTCGCCCTGGCCGAAGGGGGTCCGGCCGAACTCGCCACCCCAGACGACCAGCGTGTCGTCCAGCATGCCGCGTTCCTTCAGGTCCTGGACGAGCGCCGCCGAGGGACCTTCGGTATCGCGGCATTGCATTTCTAATTGAGTGTGCAGATTGCCGTGCTGGTCCCAACCTGAATGCATCAACTGCACGAAACGGACTCCCCTCTCGAGCAGTCTTCTGGCGATCAAACAATTGTTGGCGAATGTCCCTTTCACGAGGGCATCCGGGCCGTAACGGTCAATGGTTGGCTTGGTTTCGCCGGAGAAATCGACCAGGTCGGGAACGCTGGACTGCATGCGGAAGGCCATCTCGTACTGTGCGATCCGTGTATCGATTTCCGGGTCTCCATAGTCGGCCAGATGGGCGGCGTTCATCGCGGCGATGTCATCCAGCAGCGCCCGCCGGGCTTCTGGGCTGACACCCGGCGGATTGGCCAGATAGGGAACCAGGTCCCCCGTATTGCGGAAGCGCACTCCCTGGAATCGGCTGGGGAGAAAACCACTGCCCCAATAGTAGTCGAAGAACAACTGGCCGCAGGTTTTGCCCTTGTCGCTAGAGGTCATCACCACGAACGTCGGCAAGTTTTCCGTCTCGCTCCCCAGTCCGTACGACAACCACGCCCCCATGCTGGGCCTGCCAGGGGTCTGGGCACCCGTCATGAAAAAGGTAACACCCGGCGCGTGGTTGACGGCTTCGGTATGCATGCTGCGGACGAGGCAAATGTCGTCCGCCATGGCGCCGACATTGGGAAGCATTTCGCTGAGCGAGATGCCCGACTGTCCGTATTTCTTGTGCGGCTTGATTGCGGGCAGGCAGGGCCACTTGCCGTAGCCACTGGACATCGTCGACAGCCGAGTGGTCCCGCGAACGGAGCCGGGAATGTCTTTCCCAACCATCTCGCGCATGACCGGTTTATCGTCGAACAAGTCAACGTGCGACGGCCCGCCCCCTTGCCAGAGGACGACGACCCGTTTCGCTTTGGGAGCAAAGTGCGGCAGACCCGGCAGGGCGGTTGCACCCTTGGCAGTCCCTTCGGCACCGCGTGTCGTGCCAGTCCCCATCAACGAAGCCAGCGCGGCCAATCCCACGCCCCCGGCCGCGGAGCCGAAGAGTTGGCGTCGAGTGACACGAGCAATGTTTTCTTGGTGGAGGTCTGTCATGAGTTTATTATCTTGGTCATGAAACGGGAACCACGCTCTTATTCTCGCGTCAGCGCCTCATCAAAATTCAAAATTCCCAAACACACGGCGGTCAGCGCTGCTTGCTCTGACGGATCGAGTGCCTCATCTCGTTTTGCAGCCCCCACGCTGAGGAGGGCCTTGGCACCTTCTGCGTTCCCTTTATAGATTGCGAGTTGTCGTTCATACGCACGTCGCAACAGTTTGAGATCGTTTTCGGATGGCTCGCGGCAGATGACCCGACGGAAGGCGTGGGTCAGCCGGGCATCGAGGTTTCCCGCAGCCTTGTGGCTTTGTTCGGCGAGGACCCGGGCGGCTTCGACCCAGGTCGGGTCATTGAGCATCGTCAACGCGTGCAGCGGAGTACTGGTCGTGGACTGCCTGACTCGGCACGCCTGTCGATTCGAGGCGTCAAACATATTGGCCGGGCTGACGGTCCGTCGCCAAAAGGTATAGAGACTCCGTCGATACAAGTCGCTGCCGGTGGACGCGGGATACGTAAAGTCACGTTCCTTCGTGATGGCTAAGGCCTCCCAAACCGCGTCCGGTTGATAGGGATAGACCGGCATCCCGCCGGTCCGGGTATCGAGCAGGCCGGAGGCCGCGAGGGCCCAGTCACGCAGGATCGGAGACGGCATCCGAAAGCGGCTCGAACGAGCAAACAGACGATTCTCGATATCACGCGCACGATGTTCGGGCGTCGTTCGGCTCGACTGACGATAGGTCGAACTCAGAACGATCAGCCGCTGGATGTGCTTCATGCTCCAGCCCCGTTCCCGAAACTCAACAGCCAGCCAGTCGAGCAGCGGGCCGTGCAGGGGATATTCGCTTTGCACGCCAAAGTCTTCCGCCGTCTTCACGATTCCTGCCCCGAAGAAATGCTGCCACATGCGGTTGACTTGCACGCGGGCCGTCAGCGGTTGCTCGGGGGAGACCAGCCACTGGGCAAATCCCAGCCGGTTGGCCGGCGCACCCGTGGGCAAAGGGGGCAGGAACTTGGGCGTGGCGAAGGTCACCTTCTCGGTGGGATTGAGGTACTCGCCACGATCCAGAATCTTGGTCTCGCGCCGGTTCGCGTCGCTCATGATCATCACGCGTGGCAGCTTGTCGGCTCGATAGCTGGCCAATTCCTTACGCAGCCCGTCGGCCTTGGCGACCGGAGGCAATTTGCCCGTCAGTCCAGATTTGACTTTCTCATCAAAGTGCTTGCGGAGTGACGGTTCGAGCGACTTCTTTTCCTCTTCGGTCCGTTCCCCTTCGGCTTTACGGAGAATGGCCGCGACAGCATCCGGCAGCCCTTTTCCTTCGGCAGGTTTGCCATCGGCGAAGAGGCCGGTTCGCCAACCTTCGAACGCGGCATCCAGGAGCGGTTTGCCCTCCAGGTCGGACGCGGCGATCTGCTTTTCGAACTCCGTAATACGGGCCTTGTTCTCATCACTCGGGAGCTCGATGAACGGCGCTGCAACCCGGATGCGGGACGAAAAGAACTGCGGCGTGCCGCTTTCGGGAACGTGGTTGAAGGCGTCGAGTAAACTGTAGTAATCACGCTGCGTGATCGGGTCGTACTTGTGGTCGTGGCACTGGGCACACGCCATCG
This sequence comes from Planctomicrobium piriforme, assembly GCA_945861445.1. Taxonomy (GTDB): domain Bacteria; phylum Planctomycetota; class Planctomycetia; order Planctomycetales; family Planctomycetaceae; genus JAKFVC01. The sequence goes on from CAMAVF010000312.1 coordinate 3,246, forward strand.
TCAGCCCCAGCCACGTCGTGGCTGTCGTGTCGATGCGATCGAACAGGATGACGAACCGCTGTTCTTCCGCAATCGCACCCCCTTCGCCGTTCAGCAGATGATTGCGGTTGAATCCACTGGCAATTTGCTGGTCGGTCGTCGCCTCGGGCAACAGATCGCCCGCGAGTTGCCAGATGGTGAACTTGTCAAAGGGCAGATCGGCGTTCAGGGCCTTGACGACCCAGTCGCGCCAGACCCATTGCCACGTATCCCCATCCTGTTGAAAGCCATTACTGTCGGCATAGCGTGCCGCGTCGAGCCAGGGCAATGCCATCCGCTCGCCGTAATGCCGGCTGGCGAGCAGCCGTTCGACCAGTTTCTCATACGCCTGAGGATCGGAATCGGCAACGAAACCATCCACTTCCGCGATCGTTGGCGGCAGACCTGTCAAGTCGATCGACAGTCGTTTGATCAATGTCGCGCGGTCCGCTTCGGCAGCGGGAGCCAGTCCTTCGGCTTCGAGCATCGCCAAGACGAAGCGATCAATGGGAGTCCGCACCCAATCGCCTCGCTGCACGGCGGGTTCCGCAGGACGAGTCGGAGTTTCAAATGCCCAATGCGTGGAATACTCGGCGCCTTCTGCAATCCAGCGTTCCAGCAGTTGCTTCTGTTCGGGAGACAGTCGTCGATTCGATTTCGGCGGCGGCATCTGCAGCGCAGGGTCAGCGGAATTAATCCGCTCCACGAGCGAACTCTTGGCCGTATCCTTTGGGACAATTGCTTCGGCCTTCAGCGCGGCGTCACGCAAGTCGAGCCGTAATTCCCCCTGCCGTTTGTTGGCATCCTGCCCGTGGCAATAGAAACAATTCTCGGACAGGATGGGTCGGATATCGCGGTTGAAATTGATACTGGGCGGAGCGCTCTGCGCGGTCGCTACTCGACCGATCAATGTCACGACGAGCGCAGCCCAAAACACGATCGGAAACTGACCATTCCGCGTTGCGATACTCGTCACCCTCGACCTCCCGGAATCTCGACGCCGTTTGCGATGCAGCCGATTTCTACTGCGTCTCAGTATAACAGATCGCCCAAGACGCGACGCAACACAGATTCAAGTCGATGGGAGGGCGAGGCTCCTGCCGAGCCGAAGACGAGCTTTAGCTCGGCGACCGCCGGAGGCATTAAGCGGCAGCCTCCGGCGGTCGCCGACCGGCGGTCGTACTAGGCTCGGCGGGAGCCTGACCTCCCGAATCTTGTCTTTTCAAACAGGCACTTAGGGCTTCAGTCGCGTTCGCCACTCGTCTTGAACCAGACCGATTTTCTCGATGGGAATCTTCTGAAATCCCAAGGTCCAGGCGGCGGATTCCGGCCGGAGTTGAAAGTTGAGCCGTGGCGCATCGACAAATGACGGGTCCTGATCGACCAGATTCTTCTCGAACGTGACCCCGGCTTGGGCCGCGGGTTCGAGAGCCAGCCAGACTCCCACGGTGCTGATGTTGCGGCGCACGATGTTGCCGCGCGGGGCGGCTGGCGTTTCCTGTGGCAATCGCACGAGTTCCGGATACCGCGTGCTCCAGGGGGGGTGCTGGTAGGGCATCGCGGCCAACTGCTGGTGCATGAACCCGCCCGGGGCGACGGTGGCACTCATCCAGTTCACTCCTCGGGCATCGACATGCACTGACGGCTTACAGTCGACGAAGACATTGTTGTCCACGATGTTGTCACGACCTCCACCGATGAATGCGGCCCGAGCCGCTCGATAGAACACGTTGCCAAAAATCGTAGTACCGCTGGCCGCATCGTCCAGATAGACGGCCATCGCGCCGTGCAGCCCGGGGCCCGAGAGATCGTGAAAATAGTTGTATCGCACAATGTTCCCGCGCATGCTCCAGTCACGTCCCATATAGAACGCCCCGACGTCACCCGTTTCCTGACAGACGTGATGGATCTCATTGAACTCGATGATGTGGTCGTTGCCGCTGTTGAGGATGGCGGTATGTGGAGCATCGTGGATGACGTTGTGGGCCGCCCGATTGCCGACACCTGTTAATCCAACCGCGGGGCGATAGGTGCGGATCAGTCGCGCATAATGATGAATGTGATTGTTGTCGGCAAAGTGGCCGGCCGCGGTCAGCGTCGGCCGATCGCCGCCACTGAGTGAGACTCCCCCTTCGCCAGTCTGCAGGATATCGCAGCCGACGACGCCGTGTCGGCGTCCACCCTGGATGGTCACGCCCCAACTGCCGACATTGCGAATCAGACAACCGGCAATTCGCACCTCTTCGCCACCGTCGATCGTGATGGCAGTCCCGCGAGTGTGCTCGATGACCATGCCGCGGACCGTGATCCACGCCGCGTTCTTCAGACTGATCACCGTCGGCAGGATCGAGAGTGCCGCCCCGTCGCCCATGGCGGTGGGTGGCCAGAAGTAAAGTTTGGCCTGCTGCCGGTCGAGATACCATTCGCCCGGCGAATCGAGTTCCGACAGGGCGTTGAAGACGTAGAAGCGTTGGCCTGTGCGATAACCGTAATGATGGGGCGGTGACTCCAGCTCAATGGTCCGAGTCCGCGGGTCAAGCGTTTTGACCTTCTGTCGTTCGTCCGACCAATCCCAGAACCAATAGCCGCAAACTCTGAGGTCCTTCTCCTGCGACCACTGCGGAAACCGGTCCTCGGCGATGGTGAATTTGCCGAGGGCATCGCCCTGGATTCCGTGGACCGTGATGGGTTTGCCACCCGTGACCTGGGCGATGCGGATAAAGCCCTCATTCGGCCAGCGTGCGAGTGTCATCGGCTGGGCGTTGAAAAAGAGCTCGGCCTGCTTACCGTCCGCGGCGACTTCACCAAAATCGGTCAGCCCGGCGGCCTTCAGATCGACTTCCTGAACCTTGCCACGCGCCGCTGCTGGCAATCGTTGCAATGTTCCGTTGTCGGTCACCAGTTGAAATCCACTGAGCGTCCGGCCGCCGGTCAGGGTCACTCGCTCGTCCTGGAAGTTTCGCCAGACAACCGGGGCCTCACGCGTACCCGAGTCTTCCGTGCCCAACGCGAGTGGGTGTGCCAAGTCGTAGACGCTACCTCGCAGTTGGATGGTGACCGGTTCCTGCGGTTTCGACTTTCGCTGTTCGCGCACAACAGCGCGAGCTCGGTCAACTGATGCGAACGGTCCATCCGACTTGGCAGCGTTGGGTGCGGCGAGGGTGCCTGACCAGGCATCGTTGCCGTTCTGGGCGACGAAATAATCGGTCCCGGCAGCCGGGACGGCTCCCCAGCACAACGCGAACAGCAAGAATGCCGCAGCCCGGATGCTGCTATTCAACGGTTGAATTTCGATAACCTTCCTCCTGTCAGGCGACGATCTCTTGGATCACCCGCGCCCGCGACGTCTGTCAGGCGGCCGGGTGACATCTGGTTTGAAGGCCAAGCATACCAGAGTCGTGGCACTTCGCGACTGTACTCAGTCGTTAAGTAGTAATTGCTTGCATTTGCGACTCTTTCTCCGAGACTTGGAACGCTCTCACGAGCGCATCATCGCTGCGAGTGTCTGCGAATTCAGGAACAGACGGTAGGGATTTCCCGGCAGCTCGGCGAAGTCCCACCGTTGGTAGAACGATTTGGCTCGGTCGTCGACGCAGTCCAGGATGACCGCCACGAACGCAAATGTCTGGCCAGCCTCGTAACAATCCCGCAGAGACTGGGCCAGGAGCAGATCGCCCAGTTTCTCGCCTTGATGAGCCACGCTCACCCCCAGCCAGGCGAGGATGGCCACAGGCAGCGCACGTCGAGGAAGCTTTCGAGCGAGTTCGGAGGGGAGATCACCAAAATCAACCTGGCCCGTCGCCAGCGTATAGAAACCGGCAATCGCGCTGTCGCCAGCGAGCAGGACTTTCGTGGCGGAGAGTCGCTTGTCTTGATGCTGCAGCGCCTTGGTGTGCAGCCAGTCATTGACCTCGCTCTGACCACAATCAAAGTGGCGGCGCGGCTGAGTTCGCTGCAGTGGTTCGAGCGAGAACCCTGGAGGCAAGACGACCCCGCTCACCGCTGACCTCGCATGATCGCCCCCAACCGCTTCTGGGCCGGCGAGAGTTTCGCAGACGCTTGCAGCGCCTGCCAAAAGGCCAATTGTTCATCCGGGCTCAGCTGGATCGTCTGGTCGCGGGCGCTAGCCACTTCCCGGCGCGCCTGGGCCACGGTCACGGTTCGCACGTAATCACTGACGCTGATCCGTCGCAACTCAGCGGCGTCGGTCAGCGACCGCTTACTCTCCGCATCCAGGCGAACCATCAGCGGACTCACCTTAGAGGTCGTCGTCTCGTTTGTGCATTTAGCCATAATAGATTCTCCTCGACGAAATTGTATTGCATAGTGCAACACAGTCAAGGTCGACAACAAGCGTCCATAGGTCTTATGCGAAGCAAGCAATCGGTCCACGAGCCGTTCCACGCTTTGCGCCGAGTTGTCGGCGACAAACGCATCCAGCTCATCGGGCGTCGGGGGCAGGCCGGTCAAATCGAAGGTCATCCGGCGTAACAACTGGGCGCGATCGGCCGGTGGATTCGGCGTCAGCTTGTGGGCGCTCAATTTGGCCAACACGAAAGTGTCGAGCGGGCGAGCGACCCACTGGGGGTCGGAAATCATCGGCAACGGAGTCGGTCTCAATGGCTGAAAAGACCAGAACTTGCGACCTTCAACCCAGTCGACCTTACTCAACTTCGGTCGTGGCTCCGCCTTGTACTCGGGTAAGGCGGCCCCGTCGCGAACCCAGCGTTCCAAGATTGCCAGTTCGGCAGCGGCCAACTTGCCATCGGGCGGCATCTGCAGATCGGCATCCCTATAGGTGATGACCTGCAGCAGTAACCCTTTATCTGGCATTTCCTTATGAAACATCGAACCGCGTGAGCCGCCGGCTGCGATGCCGGCTGCGGTGTCTAGAATTAACGAGCCGTTCTCGGGGCCACTTTCGGTGGAATGGCATTTGTGGCAACGCTTGACCAGCAGTGGCCGAACCTGAGTTTCAAAGAACTCCAGTTGCTCAGGCGTTGGCTTGGGATCCGACCGCTGTACCAGGGCCTCATCTGCGAGAGAGGTCGCCACAACACTGCAGACCGCCAGTGCAGCGACCAGCAGTCGGAGGGGACTTGTCTCGGTCAGCGTTGGGTTGATAATGATGGAGCCTCGTCATCGAAGTTGCGAGCCAGCATCCGGCATTATAACGGCCGGTTCCAGGGTTGTCATCGAGCAACCATGAGACAAGGCACTCCAGGTGTGTCTTAGCACGGATTATTCACGCCTTGCTGGAAATCCGAAGCGTAAGCGAGGGCGGAGTCACGAGTTGCTCTCGCTTACGCTGCGGGTTACCGAGCAGCGCTCCACTTGCTCATTGAGTAGACTGTGAATAAACCGACTGGGTTTCCAGCAATTTTATCCGAAGTGTCTTGCCTGGTTGTCAATCGTTTATGTCAGATATACTTCACGCGGTGAGGAATGAGGCCGGGTTGAAGTGTTGGAAGTTGTGGGTCATGAGGGTGGCGAGTTGGGGGCGGTGTTTTGTGGGGATGTTGTCGAGGCAGCCATCGATGGCGTGGCGGAATTCGGTGAAGTTGTCGTAGT
>CAMAVF010000313.1 GCA_945861445.1 Planctomicrobium piriforme
CCGCTACCGGAGGCACAGCAAAGACTACGAAACGCTGACGGAGAGTAGCGAGGCTCATATCAGAATCGCCATGACACACTTGATGCTGCAACGTATCACTCGCAACCGCCTCAGTTGGTAGACGACAACTTACTTTTAAGACACGCTCTAAGAGAACTTGTGAACTAGAGCGCATTAACGAGACGCTTGCGAATTCAAGCCTCGCGCCGCGGATAACCTATCTCCCCTCGCCCCAGTAATCTGGGGAGAGGGGCCGGGGGTGAGGGGAACGATCAACCATCAACGCAGAGCTCAGTTTTTCCGCGAAAATGCTTCGTAGTCGTGCCATTCGAACGACGCTCGCAAAGCCCCTCATCCCCACCCCCTCTCCCCGGGGTACCAGGGCGAGGGGAGATAGGAATTCGTTCGTTGGCGCGATTGAAATCTATCCCGGTCAGCTCCGTATGGGCGGCGGGTTGCCCTTGGGAAAGGGCCAGTCGACGGGGGCGTAGGCAACCGTGAGGTGCGGGGTGTCGAGGCGGGTGCTCTTGTCCGCGAGACTGTGCAGTGCCGCGTCGAGAATGCCTGTTGTGAGCAATGTTCGCTCGACTGGGTACGCGGGCTGACCGGTGTGCATCATCTGATCGATGGCCCGTAGCTGATGTTCGAAATGACCGAATGGAATGCCATCCTGCGGGACAAATGTCAGCGCGAAGGGTTGCTCCTGACCCTTCACCGCAACTGCACACGAGAACTCATGCGTGAAGCCGGTGTTCATTCCGACCGTGGCTTTCAGGCCGTCGCGGTATTCAATGAGATAGAAAATCGCCTCCTTGGCCATCTCCTTGGGACGCGGGAACTTTCCCGAGTAGGGCGTGGGCGACGCGGCGACGACCGCGTCGAACAGGGACTTGGACCACAGGCCGGCTTGTTCCGCCTGCCGGATCCCGTCTCCCTGGAGGGCTTGCACCGACTTGACCCCGGTCTCGCCCCCCTTGCGACGCTCCACCTGGCATTGCAGGGCTTCCAACGCGTGAAATCCATGTGTCTCTGGTGAGCCGCAGCCCAGCGCGAAGGCTTCGACACATTCTGACCCCAGGGGCAACGTCGTGGAGGGCTTGCGCCACATCAGCGGCATCGACGACCCGGCCATGAACGGGATGCACATTTCGCGGGCCGTGTCGTACATCTGCTTCGCGTCGCTCCAGGCGTAGGACAGGTGCTTGTCATTGAACACGGGGACGACTTTGCCGCAGCTTTTGAACGTCGCGATGATCTCATCGAAGAAGCGGCGACGCGGATACATCACCTGTTGCGTCTCCGGGACTTCGGGATACGTGCCGTGTTCGCCGATGGACAGCACTCCGGAGACCGCGAGCGAATCCGTTCCCAGGGTCAGTGCTTCAGGGATCGTTTTCGCCAGTAAACAACCGTGCTTCTTCGCCAGCCCCACGCTGAGATCGTTGCCCGGCATCTGGTCCACATACAGGGATACCAGCTTGAGATCCGGGCCGGGCCCGCCCTCCTGCGTCCAGCCTTCCAGGACCTTGCCCACAATGACATCGGCGTGCGAATTGTGATTGTAAACCGTGACCACGGCCGCAATGGGCAATTTTTCACGCGGCTTGGCATCCGCGGCCAGCAGGCGCGTCAGAGACCCATTCCCCAGAGCCAGACCGGCGGAACCGATCGACGCACCCAGGAAGGAGCGGCGAGTCACGGGATGGTGCATATAGGAGCTCAATACGGGTTAGAACAATTCATCGATGACTTTCCCGTCTGGCAGCAGCGGAATCGGGCGTCCCTGCAGATTGACCGCGTTTTGATTGGGGTCGATGCCGAGATGTTTATAGAGCGTTGCCAAGACATCGCTGGGACTGATGGGGCGATAGGCAGGCAGGCCGCCGTCGGCACTCGACTCGCCGATGACTTGACCCATCTTTAAACCACCCCCCGCCAATAGGACGCTGCCCAGGCGCGGCCAATGGTCGCGGCCTCCCGTGGCATTGATTTTTGGCGTCCGGCCGAATTCGCCCCACACGACCAGCAGCACGTTGCGACACAGTTCCCGCTCGCTGAGGTCGGTAATGAGTGCGGACAGGGCTCGGTCGAGCGGCGGGCCACTCCACTCCATGCCGACGTTCGGCCCGCCCGGATCGGGTTGGGGCCGGTTCTCTTTCGTGATGCTCGCGTGCCAATCCCAACGCAGACAATCGGGAGCCGTATTGAGCGTCACGAAGGTCACCCCGGATTCGACCAACCGCCGGGCCAGCAGCGCCATCTGGCCCCACCGGTGAGATCCGTACCGTTCACGCGTGGCGGCCGATTCGGCATTGAGGTCGAACGCTTTCTGAGCTTTTGCACTCGTGACCAATTCCAGCGCCAGAGACGCGAAGGGATCCAGTCCGTCTCGCGTCCGCTGCGAATCGAGCTGACGGGGTAAACGATCGAGATCGGCGAGCAGTGTCTTGCGATCGTTAATCCGGTCCAGCGTCACGTCATTGGCTAGTTCAAGACTGCTGGTCGCCGTTCTTAAACGGTCGGTCTGAAACTCAAACGGATACGGATTCTGCAGGACGGAAAACGGCGAATGCGACACCCCCAGATAACCCGGCCCCATGGCGTCGAACAGATGATGGTGCATCACCGGCTCTTCGGACAGCATGGCATACGCCGGCATTCCCGGTTGTCGCGGACCGCGGAACCGCGACACAATCGATCCGACCGACGGATAGGCGTTGCTCTTGTCGGGTTCCTTACGACCTTCCAGGCACCAGCGCATGACGCCAAAGTGATCGTCGTAGGGATGCGTGAAACTTTTGATAATGGCCGTTTTGTCGAGCACGCCGGCCGTCAGCGGCATCATGTCGCACACGAGCGCCCCGGGGAGCTTCGACCGAATCGCCCGGTAAGGACCCCGGATTTCGACCGGCGCCAGCGGCTTGGGATCAAACGTCTCAAACTGACTCGGACCACCCCCCAGCCAGATCTGAATCACCGACGTATCAGGCGGAGCTTGTCCTGGCCCAGCCGCGAGCGATCGCAACCGCAGCACGTCGCCCAGTGCCAGACCCGCGCCACCGGCACACAGACTGCCCATCATAAACTGCCGGCGAGAGACCTGGCGTGGCGAGTACCGCGATGGCATAACGTGGCTCCTGAATCCGCGACATCCCCACGCAAAGCATTTGGCCTCGCGAATTCCCTGCCGCTGTCCATCAACATTCTAGCATGAGTTCTCACAAGTAAGGTAGATCAGGCTGGAGCACAGGCACGACTTAACCTTCGAATTCTGTGCAGCCCGTGTAGCGGAATCTCGTAAGAGTTCCGCCGCTAGCAAAACGACTTACAGCAGCTCCAAGACCTAGTTACCGTTGGAGCCCGCGTCACAATTCTTACGAATTCTTCTACTTTCATCAGACACACGGGACGGTATCAGGCTCCTCTCGCTGGCGGCGCCTGCCCCCTGATATGCTACAATATGGGTCGCGGCGCGGGGTGCCGGTCCCCTTCCGCGAACAGGTTTCCTGCCAGGAGTATCTCGCCATGTATCCGACCCCAGCACTATCTCGGCGCCAGGCATTGAGCCGTTCGGCGGTCGGGTTTGGCTCATTGGCGTTGGCTTCATTGCTGGCCAACGAGGGGCACGGGGCTCCGGCAGTCGTCAATCCGCTGGCTCCCAAGACGCCTCATTTTCCAGCCCGGGCGAAGCGAGTCATCTTCCTCTTCATGAAGGGCGGCCCGTCGCACCTCGACACGTTCGACCCCAAACCTCTGCTGGACCGCGACGATGGCAAGCCGCTGCCATTCGCCAAGCCCCGCGTGCAGTTCGCGGCGACGGGGAATCTGTTGAAATCGCCGTGGAAGTTTCAACAGCATGGCGACAGCGGCGCGTGGGTCAGCGAGTTGTTCCCGCACGTCGCGAAGTGCGTCGACGATCTCTGTTTTATCCACTCGGTGCATGGCACGAATCCCGCGCACGGTGGAGCATTACTGAAGCTGCACACCGGCAGCGACAACTTCGTGCGTCCGAGTATCGGGTCGTGGGTGACGTACGGTCTGGGGACTGAAAACAAGGATCTGCCCGCCTTCATCACGATTTGTCCGACGCTGGCTCATGGTGGCATCAACAATTGGAGTTCCGCGTTTTTGCCGGCCGTCTACCAGGGGATGCCCCTGGGGAATGCGAGCGTCCCGTCCGACAAAGCTCAGGTCCGCTACATTTCGAATCCCAATCTGCCGCGAGACGTGCAACGCCTGCTGCTCGATCGGTTGCGGGCGATGAACCTGAACCATCAAGCCCAGAGCGGCCCCGAGCCGGCACTGGAAGCCCGCATCAATTCCTTCGAGCTGGCGTTCCGGATGCAGACCGAAATGCCGCAGGTCGAAAACATCAGTGACGAATCGGAAGCGACCCAGAAGCTGTATGGCATGGACGACCCCATCAATGCCAATTTCGGCCGGATGTGCCTGATGGCCCGTCGGTTTGCCGAGCGTGGGGTCCGCTTCATTCAAGTCACGCACAGCGACAGCAATGTGCAATGGGATCAACACTCGGATCTCAAGAATGGGCATACGAAGAACGCGCGCGAAGTGGATCGTCCGATCGCTGGCCTGCTGCAGGATCTCAAGGCCCGGGGATTGCTGGAAGACACGCTGGTCTGGTGGGGTGGTGAGTTCGGCCGCACGCCAACGGTCGAAGGGGGCAACGGCCGCGATCACAACCCGGAGGGTTTCACCATGTGGCTGGCGGGCGGCGGTGTGAAGCCGGGATATCATCACGGCGCGACCGACGATTACGGCTACTTCGCTTCACAGGACAAAGTCCACATCCACGACTTGCACGCGACGATTCTGCATTTGCTCGGTCTTAACCACGAAAAACTGACCTACCGTTACGCCGGCCGTGATTTCCGACTGACAGACGTCGAAGGCAACGTCGTCCACCAGATTATGAGAACGTGATCACCTACTGCCCGTTGTACCAGGAGTCAACTCCTCGATGTTCACCAAGAACTTGTTTCTCGTCGCCGCTGCCATCATCTACCTGTCTTCTTCCGTTCGTGCGGACGACATCAGCTTCAATCGCGATGTCAGGCCCATCCTGTCCGAATACTGCTTCGCCTGCCACGGGTTTGATGCCAAGCAGCGTAAGGCCGATCTGCGGCTCGATGTGGCCGAAGGAGCCTACGCCGAGCGGGATGGCGACACGCCGCTGAAGCCGGGCGATCTCATGCAGAGCGAAGTCTGGGTCCGCGTGATATCGGACAATCCCGAAGAAGTCATGCCTCCGCCCGTCACCAAGAAAAAACTGACGGCTGAGCACAAGGCAACACTCCGCAAATGGATCGAGCAAGGGGCGAAGTATCAGAAGCACTGGGCGTTCGAAGTTCCCGTGAAGCCGACCGAACCGACCATGAAGAACGCGGCCTGGGCGCAAAACGCTGTCGACCGGTTTATCCTCGCCCGCCTGGAATCGGCCGGCCTGGCACCCCGTCCTGAAGCCAGTCGGCCCACGTTGATTCGTCGCGTAGCCTTCTCCCTTACCGGGCTCCCACCGAGTCTGGCCGAGATCTCCGCTTTCGAAGCCGACCAGACCCCGCAAGCCTACGAGAACATGGTCGATCGCTATCTGCAGTCGCCACGGTACGGTGAAGAAATGGCCCGGTCCTGGTTGGATGTGGCGCGCTACGCCGACACGCATGGCATGCATCTCGACAACGAACGGTCCATGTGGGCGTACCGCGACTGGGTCATCAAGTCCTTCAATGACAACAAACCGTTCGACCGATTTACCATCGAGCAACTGGCGGGGGACTTGCTACCCAATCCCACTCGAGACCAATTGGTGGCGACCGGCTTCAACCGCTGCAATGTGACGACCAGCGAAGGGGGTTCGATCGAGGCCGAATTCACCTACCGTTACGCCGTCGAACGCACGAGCACGATGATCGAAACCTGGATGGGCCTGACGGGTGGATGTGCCGTCTGCCATGACCACAAGTACGATCCGCTGTCGCAACGCGAGTTCTATTCGCTGTATTCGTTCTTCTACTCCGCAGCCGATCCGGCGATGGATAAGAATGTCACGACGACCGACCCCTTCTACAAACTGTTCACGGATGAAGCGACCTCGGAATTAACTAAAGCCCAGGCGGCCGAAGCGGACGCGAAACGGCTGTTCGAAGAAGCGGTCAGCAAGATCGACTACCAGGATCCGTCCACCGTGCAACCAGCCCCCGAGCGACGGGCGATTGAGGAAGTCTGGCTGGATGATCTGCCGCCGCTGGGTGCCAAGGCCAGTTGCACATCACGCAACGCCTCAATCTGGGTCACCGCACCAGACGCGGAACCGCCTGTCGGTCGCCGGGCCCTCCAGCAGGCCGGCGCCGCCAACTATCAGGACAAGTTCGAAGGTCCCACTCAGCCCTTACGCATTCCCGAAGCGCACAAGGTGTTTGTCTGGGTGCGACTCGACACGGCGGAAATGCCCGATGCCATCATGGTTGAACTGGTCGCTGCCGCCGGCACCCGCAAGGCCATCTGGGGTGATCCCGAACGCTTCGGTGCCGCTCGGACAGACAAGAACTGGCTGGGCGAACTGCCCCCTGCCGGCAAATGGACGCGCCTGGAAATCCCCGTGGAAAAACTGGACCTCAAGCCGGGCGAAGAGATTCGCAGCATCGCCCTGGCGCAGTTCGGCGGCATCGCCTGGTGGGATGGCTTGACCGTAACGGGTGAAGTCACGCCGGCCACCGATCTGCGTTCTTCGTTCGCGGCCTGGTGGAAGGACCGCACGGGCAAGGAGACCGCAGGATTGCCGGCCGAACTGGTCCCGGTGCTGAAAGACGGCCCCGAGAAGAACCCCACGGCCGAACTCCGCGAAAAGTTACTCCGCTTCTATCTGGCCTACATCGCTCGTCCCGCCAACCCCGATCTCCAACAGCGGCAAACCGCCTGGCTGACCGCCCAGGCACTCCGTGCCGCGGTTGAGGAATCAGTCCCGGGTACGTTCATCTTCAAGAACCTCGACCAGCCGCGCGAGGCATTCGTCATGCTTCGCGGTCAATACGACAAGCCGGGTGAGAAAGTCGAACCGTCCGTTCCAGCCATCCTTCCCAGGCTAAACAAGGTCTCGCCCGAGGCACGCGCGTCGCGTCTCGATCTCGCGAAATGGTTGCTCGCTCCTGAGCATCCCCTGACGGCTCGCGTGACGGTGAATCGCGTGTGGCAACAGTTTATGGGGACCGGACTGGTGAAGACCAGCTCTGACTTTGGCTCACAAGGGGAAGTCCCCAGTCATCCGGAATTGCTGGACTGGCTGGCCGTCTGGTATCGCGAGAATGGCTGGGACACCAAGGCGCTCGTCAAGTTGGTCATCACCTCGGCCACCTTCCGGCAGGATGTGTCCGTCACGCCAGACCTCTTGCGAATCGATCCCGAGAATCGCCTTTACGCCCGCGGTCCCCGGTTCCGGCTGGATGCCGAACAGATCCGCGATAATGTGCTGTATGTCAGCGGATTGATCAATCTGCAGATGGGTGGGCGCGGGGTGAAGGGTTATCAGCCGCCGAACATTTGGGAACCGGTCGGTTATGCCGACAGCAACACCCGGTTCTATCTGCAGGATCATGGGGCGAGTCTCTATCGTCGCAGCATCTATGCGTTCCTGAAGCGGACGGCTCCGCCCCCGTTCATGAGCAACTTCGACGCCCCCAATCGCGAACAGGCGTGTGCCCGCCGCGAACGCAGCAACACGCCGTTGCAGGCCCTGCAGTTAATGAACGATACCCAGCACTTCGAAGCCGCCCGCGCCTTCGGCGAACGGATCGTTCTCGAAGGGGGCAGCACTGCTGAAGAACGGATCGCCTTTGCCTACCGGGTGGTCCTCAGTCGGCAACCCAAACCGGAGGAACTGGCGATTGTCAAGCAGGCTCTCGACAGCTATCTCAGCCGTTTTTCCAACGATCCCGAAGCCGCGAAGAAAGTGGTCTCCGTCGGCGAATCGAAACCAAAATCGGACCGCCCGGCACCCGAGTTGGCGGCGTACACGCTGCTCGCCAATCTGGTCCTGAACCTGGACGAAACCGTGATGCGGAATTGACCAACAAACCCAGTTCCTATTCAGTCAGTTTGAGGCAGTCGTCACACTCGTACGAGTATGGGAAACACACCGAATAAACCCACATTTGTGTCTTCATTGATGGTAGACAGGTTTGAGAGCCCCGAATCATGTCGCGCACCTGTGCTGGAGTTTTTGCTTTTGTCTGGAGAGCAACTCAGACGAATGTGCTGTCATCAGCGTGTCCAAGATCTGCCATCTAGCAGCCTGGTGAAAAAGGTGTCTGGAACTTTGCCAAGCACACGGAATCGAGCGTTTTTTCGACGTTCGGAGAGTTCCAGACACCTTTTTCACCAGGCTGCTAATGCAAATACAGTCGCTCGAAGATCGGATACAGCCTCCCCGAGCACAACCCTCTGTAACCGTCCCCACCACAAATCCTAGTGGTACTCGCGGTCGGTTACCCGGATATCCACCGTGAGAAGGTCTGGTAACCATCGGACGCCACAATGCAGAGGGTGGCACCCCTGATCCCTTCTTCGATCTGTGCGTCGCGATGTTCTCGCCAGGAACTTGGCGTCATCTGCTGCGTCGAGCTAACACGACAGACTTTCTCGTCTCTCCTGTCACTAGCCCGGATTATTCACCATTGTTCAACAAAAATGGCCTCGTGTGGCGTATAAGTTGTTAACCACAACAAACTTCAACGCACGCACGGAGGCCAGCTATGAGTTTACAGTCTGTCACGGGATTGTCATTCGATTTTCCCAAGATTCG
>CAMAVF010000314.1 GCA_945861445.1 Planctomicrobium piriforme
CCCCCCCCGACCCTTTGTCAATTGGGCTACGACACGCGTCGCATTAATGGGAGGCTAAGTCGGAAGCAGGTCTGTTGACCTTCTCGCTCCCAGGTTAACATTCCTCCGTGGTCGATTGCGACTTGTTTGGCCAAGGCCAATCCCAATCCGACTCCTTCGGCCTTGCCTGTCACGAAGGGTTCTCCCAGGGCGTCTGCCAGTTCCCGTGGCGGTCCTGGTCCGTTATCGCGGACTTCTATTAAGACAGCGTTCGCATCGTTTTGTTCGCTCGCCTGCAGACGAACCTCCCCCGCTGGTCCGGCGGCTTCAATGGCGTTCAGGGTGAGATTGAGGACAGCTCCGCGGAGTCCCTGGATGTCGGCCATCAAACTGGGAAGCTCTGTGGGCGCATGATGCTGGAACCGCACTTGAGCATGCTCACACGTCGGGCCAACCAGCACGGCGATTTCGGCGATTAATTTCGCGATGTCGCACGGTTCGGCCGGCTTTTGCTCCTGCCGTCCGAGCGACAGGAATCCTTTGATTTGTTCTTCGGTCAGGGAGAGTTGACGTAACGCAACTGTCAGACTGTCGTCCGTTGGATTGGTGCTCGTGCAGCGTCGCAGATGGATCTGGACGGCCAGCCTGGCGCCCGTCACGGCGTTGCGCAGCTGGTGTGCCAGGCCGCCTGCTAATTGGCCGAGCAACCGCGATCGTTCGGCCTGCCGGATTGTCTGCTGCATTTGCCGGAGCTGGCGGCTCATTTCATTGACGGACAGGGCCAGCTCGCGGATTTCGTCCTGGCGTTGTCCGGTCTCGATTTCGATGAACTCGCCCCCGGCGATCGCGGCCACTTGCGTTTGTACCGATTGGATCCGGCGACTGAGACGTTGAGCCAGCCAGGCAGACAACAGCACCATCAGCAGGATCGTCGCCGCTCCGACGGCCAACGGCGGCAGGGCCGCTTCCCAGCGAGCTTGTCGCAGGCTGTGCTCCGGATAGAGGACAATCAGGGTTGTCTCGCCAGCACCCGGATTGCGAACCGCCGATACGAGATAACGCTGCCCCAGCACAGTGACTGCGGGATATTTCCGCAGCGAGGCGAATTCTTCGGAAGGGGGGATTTGCTCCAGTGCGGCGTGCAACTCGGCGGTGTTGCCGAAAGTCGCGGCAACGAGCTTCCCCCGTGCATCGCGGACCACGAAGTCGGCTCCGGACAGCCCTCGCATCTTATCGAGGACGTTCGGAGCCAATGGGAAGCTGGACTCGCCCAAGGTGGCGATCACTTCCTGCAAATGACGCAGCGTTTGTTCTTCGCTGCGACGCGTCGCCAGCACTGCCGAGAAGACTGCAATCAGAGTCACCGCCGCCGTCAGCAGCGCGGCCACCGGCACCAGAATCTGATTGCGAATCGGCCAGCGCACAAGACAGGCTCCCGTGGGTCTGCGACTCTCGGCTCAAACCACTGGCGGTTCCGCACCGTGCTCGATCTTGGGTGGGTAGATCCACGAGGCGATGACGCAACTCGCCAGCATCGAAATGATGATCAGTAACGACCACACCGGTGGAATCTTCCAGGCATGGTCGTAGTGTTCGAGAACCATTTTGGCTCCGACGAACGCCAGGATGACCGCCAGGCCGTACTTGAGATAATGGAATTGCTGCATCAGTCCCGCCAGGGCGAAATACATCGACCGCAGCCCCATGATGGCGAAGACATTGGACGTGTAGACGATAAACGGATTGCGAGTCACGCTGAAGATGGCGGGGATCGAGTCCACCGCGAAGACGATGTCCGTGGTCTCCACGATGAAGATGACCAAGCACAACGGCGTGGCATGCCATTTCCCGTCAATGCGTGCGAAGAAGCTTTTGCCGTGATACTCCGGCGTCATCCGGAAAAACCGATGGAACAGGCGGAAGATGATGTTTTTTTCCGGCTTGATTTCATCGTCTTCCTTTTTGAAGAACAACTTGATGCCGGTGTAAATCAAGAACCCGCCGAACAGGTACTGCAAAACCGGGAAATCTTCAATCAGCTTCAGGCCCGCGGCGATAAAGATGCCACGGAAGACGATCGCCCCCAGAATGCCCCAGTACAACACCGTACGCTGATAAGCACTCGGGACACGGAAGAACTGAAAGATCAGCACAAACACGAACAGATTATCGACGCTCAGCATCTCTTCAACGAGGTAACCGGTGACAAAGAGCAGCGCATTTTCGTGGGCCAGCTCTGTTTTTTCGGCGGGAGTCAGTTTCGGCAGAGGGGCATCGACTGGCGCGGCCACTTCGGGGGCCGGATGAGGGCCGTGCACGCCCGTCTCGAGTACCGCCTGGACGTGACGAATGTCGCTCAGGCTACCACCTGCGTCGATGACTTCGAAGTAGATCGCCCCCGCGAAAACCAGTGCGCTCAGAATCCAGATGAAGGTCCACATCAGCGCGTTCTTCATCGAGACGTCTTTTTCCTTGCGGTTCAAGACACCCAGATCGAGCAGCAACATGACGACTATAAAAATCGCAAATGCTGACCAAGCAATGACTTCGTGCGAAAATGTCATCCCAAATAATCCTTGCGAAGCAACCGCCGGAGGGACTTCGCAGTCATCCAGATTGCCAGTGACGCTGAGGCCCGCGCGACCAGCGGCGTTCAAATGCCAACCGCTGCCCAATCTGGCAGCGGTCTCATATCGATTCTAACGCAAACCGTCTCCAGCAGGATCATCGAATCCGCCGACCCGGTTGAAATCGAACCCCTATCTAAGCAAACCCTCCGCACAGACACAACCCTCGCCGGAATTGTCGGTCCGCGAATCTGTTCGGTGGTGCAAGTGACGTAATACAAGCTCGCAGCGCAAGCGAGTGCATTTCTCTCGCAAACCAGTCGAATGCACTCGCTTGCGCTGCGAGCTTGTATTCGTAACTCCGCTCAACCCATCCGTTCCTCAGCGATCTGCCGCATCTGTGCGGCAATGTCGCAGCCCACTCGCTGCCCCCACGCCGCCAACAGGCGTTGATAGATCGGCCCGGGTTGACCATTGCCGATCGGCTGACCTTCAAAGCGGGTCACTGGTAACAAGCAATACGGTGTCGAAGAGGTAAAGGCTTCGCTGGCCCGGCGGACTTCCAGCGACTGGATATCGGTCACAGAAACGGGAATTCCCAGTTCTTCCGCTAACAGGAAGACCATATACCGGCTGATTCCACCCAGGATCGATTTCGGCCGCGGGGTCAGAATCGAGCCGTCATTCACCAGGAAAAAGTTCCCTGCCGACGTTTCTGTCAGATCCCCCTTGGCGTCGAGCAGAATGGCCGTCCCTTGAGGGTCGCGTTCCCGCACCTGGGCGTCCGCCAGCAACCAGTGCAGTCGACTACGGTGTTTAATGGCTGGTGACAGGCATTCGACCGGGATTTGCCGCATCGTCGGTACCAGTAAATGTTGTCCAACCGTGTACTTCTCGGCCCACAGTTCGCAGGGCAACGGAAACGTGTGGCAGC
Source organism: Planctomicrobium piriforme (assembly GCA_945861445.1). Taxonomy (GTDB): domain Bacteria; phylum Planctomycetota; class Planctomycetia; order Planctomycetales; family Planctomycetaceae; genus JAKFVC01. Next base: position 3,481 of record CAMAVF010000314.1, read on the forward strand.
AGACGGTCGGCCGCCGACATTCCTCGCGACGAGCGGCCCCCAGGTAGGTCACATTTTGGCCGGCCGTGACGAACTGGATCAGACCCAACTCATGTCCCGCCGGCAACAGGGGCGCGTTGTGGGCCAGCAATTTCTCGGCGATGATCGACAGTTCTGGCAGCGTGTAGGGAATGTTCCAGCCTGTCCCCGTCAACGATGTTTCCAACCTCCGCAGGTGATCATCCAGGCGAAACCAGGCTTGCTGAAAGGAACGGGTCATCTCGGTGACCGACGCGCCGTGGACCAGTCCCAGATCGGTCACCGGCAGTTTCGCCTGTGACGCCGGTATAAACTGGCCATTCAGCCAGGCGAGAGGTTCGTTCGCAGAAGGTGCCATTATCGATTCATCTCACCCGTGATTGTGGAATCCCGCGACGCGCGTAATGATCGTCAATGCCGCCAGCAGTTGACCGATCCAGCAGAACAGCCATCGCCGACGAAGATCCCGGATTCCGTAATCGCCCTGGCCCATCTTTGCCTCCCAGGCTGGGCCCGCTGCCCAAACGATCCACGGCATCAGAAAAATCCAGAGCCGCGCCGCTTCGCCCATGTTCTTGCCGGTCAGCCAGAGTAACGACCACGTAAGTAGACACATCCAAAATGGTCCCGCAGCGGCGGCTCGCGGATTCTTCCAGACCACTGCAGCACTCGACAACGCCAGCACCACCAGGGGCAAACCCACGGCCACACTTAACTCCACAGGATTGACCAACAGCCACTTCCAGTAGGTGCGGGGAAATTGCACGTAGAAACCAGCGTGGTTTCGATAGTTCCACAGCCAGACTTCGAGCAAGTTGCAGCCGGTCCCCAGCGCCGTGACTAGCGTCAGTGCAATGAAACCGGCCCCGCCGGCTGCCAGTCCACGCAGCAGTCGCGTTACCGGTTGGGGAATTCGGTCCTCAGGCCGGCACAGCCACAAATCCCAAGCCGTCAGCAAGCCGGCCAGGCAGGCGACCGGCAGCAGTGCCAGGCTGAGCGTCATTCCCAGCCAGAAGACACACCCTGCCATCAAGTACAACAACAGTGAATTCTTTTTGAGACCCTGCAGCCACAGGACGAGAACCAGGCAACCGACAAACGGAAAGCACGTATCCGACTTGGGCGAAAACAGCGTCACGGCCGGGACGAGAGGCCAGAACGCCGCCAACTGCCAACTGGTGCTGCGTCGCGAATGCAAGCGCAGCAATTGGTACAGCGGGATCACCGTCGCCGCGGCACACGCCTGCATCAAGATGGCCGCCAGCCAAAGTACGCAACGATCGTGCTCGGTCAATGGAGTGGGCGACTGCAGACTGGATCGTTGAATGATGCGGAATGCCTCACGCAGGTCTTCCGGCTGAGTCGCGAGCAAGCCCTGGCGCAGCCAAGTGGAATGGCTGCAGGCCCACATCAGTCCGCGATAGCCGACGATCAAGCCCGGCGGATGGGTCCCCTGATGCAGCACGTCTCCATTCTTTAGCTCATCGACGTAGTGGGCGAGAAACTCGCCGGTATCGCGTACCTTGCGGGCTTCGGTGAAGTACCCGGAGGAACCGGGGAAGTAGAGCACCCATGCGATCTTCGCCGCTCGGAACTCGGGCGGAGCCGCTTCTCGCAACGCCCCCAGCATCCCAAAGCTGACGACAAACAATCCGCCAAGCCAAGCGATCCGTTCCACACGCGAGCAACCTTCAACTCGTCGGCTGCCGATCCATACGCCAGCGCCCAAGAGTGCCGCCCACGCACAAGCCGGCAGCAGGCTGAACCAGAAGTCATCGGCAACGGGGCTGCGAACCCAGGTCCATTCCCCGGGAATACCCAAGGGAATGGACGAACACCAGATCAGCAGAAACCCTGCCAGGACGGCACAGACCAGCTTCACCGCAACCCCCGTGGGGAAATGACTAATGTCTAATGTCTAATGTCTAAAAGGAAGAGGTGCATATCGAGATCCAGTTGGTTGCCGATTGGGTAAACGACAGCGATCCGCCATCCTTTTAGACATTAGACATTAGTCATTTCCCCCCATCTCAGCCAGACTCAATAATCGGCACAGTAATTGCAAACTGTTTTATCTCACAATTCCGACCGATTGCCGCAGCCCCTCTTGCTGATCACTTGATTTGCGTGATAAGCTGCGGCCACGATTGGAGTTCGAGCCGAGCGCGTGGGGGGGAACCTGCAGTTCTGCGAATATGAGGGGGAGGCCGTTGGGGTCGGCCGATTCGCGGGACGAGTTCGGGGGAGTGACGCGACAAGGAGGTTGGGCCTTATGAACGGCACCATCAAACGCAAGTTGGTGTTCGGGCTGGTCTTGGTATTGTGTTTGTCCGCGACCATGACCGCCAGCGGGATCGTGGGGTTGGTGTCGTATAAAAACGTCATCTTCAACCTCGATCTCGGCTTGAATGTTGCGCCGCACAAGACCGAACTGATCCAGGCGGTCGGCGACTTGTTCGTCCCGTTGCGAGTTCCGATCGATCGAAAATTGGCGCCCGCCAAACGGCAACAAATTGCGAACCGGCAGCAGCAGGAATTCGAAGCCGCACTGAAAAAAGCGGTCGCGGCACATGATAACTTCTGGCGCCGGACTGAAAACCTGCCCGCGGCGGAATTCATTTCCGGCCGGCGCGCAGTGACTCAACCCATCCTCAATGGGATGGCCCTGCGCCTCAAGGAAATTCAGCATTATCAACCGCTGCTGCGGCAGCTCGATAAGCGAGACAGCATCGAACCGGTGCTCAGCCATGCCATCGCCTATCTGGTCACCGATGCCAATCAACTACCCGATCCCGCCGCCGGATTGCGTCGCGAACTCGAACACGCCCGCGGAGTCTACCGCACGACGTGGACCATTCTGATCACGACCTCGATCGTGGGTCTGTTGATGTTCCTCGGACTGATTTTCACCGGCTATACCGCGATCTTCAGCCCTTTGAAAAAACTACACTCGGGGGCCATCCGGGTGGCACGCGGTGACTTTGACTATCGCGTGGATATCAACACCAAGGATGAAATGTCGGAACTCGCCGACGCCTTCAACAAAATGACGGCCCGGTTCCAGGAGACCAAGTTTGGCCTGGACGATCAGGTGCGTCAGCGAGTGGCTCAACTGGTGCGTTCTGAACGACTGGCGGGGGTGGGCTTCCTGGCGGCTGGGGTCGCTCATGAAATCAACAACCCGCTGTCGGCCATTCAAATGGCAGCGGATTCGTTGCAAGATCGCGTGGGAGCGGTCGAACGCGCGATGGATCCCGCGGATGCCACCGTCGTCAAACAGTATTTTCACTTGATCCAGAACGAAGCCGATCGCTGCCGCCAGATCACCAGCAAACTGCTGGACTTCGCCCGTGGTCAGGACGGGACCCGCTCACGAACCGACGTCAGCAGCCTGATCTTTGAAGTTCGCGACATGATTCAACTGCTGAGCAAGCATCGGGGCAAGCAAATCCTGTACGACCGCAACGAGCCTTGTTACCTGGAAATCAATGGGGCCGAGATCAAGCAAGTGTTTCTCAACCTGGTCGCCAATGCCCTGGAATCGATGGACCCTGGGGGAACCCTCAGCATTGGCCTGTTCGAGCAAACCGATCAGGTGACGATCATTTTCCACGACGACGGTTGTGGGATGACGCCCGAGGTTCGCGACAATCTGTTTCAGCCATTTTTCACGCAACGGCGAGGCGGCCAGGGAACGGGGCTGGGACTGTCGATCAGCAATCGCATCGTGCATGACCATGGAGGCACGTTGGAAGCCAAAAGCGATGGCCCCGGTTCTGGCAGCACCTTCCTGGTGCGTCTGCCGCGGCGGGCCCAGTCACAGGGTGCCGCCGCGTGACCCGTGCTGCCGCGTGCTGTCTGAGGTCCCGTTGGTCCCTTACGTCCTTTCGGTCCCTTGAATTTCGAAGGATGCAAAGGACCACATGGACCTAAAGGAAGTTGCGTCCTTCCGTTGGAAATGTCACTTTGTCGCGACAAACCAACAACTGCAACCAGCACTGTCGTCACCTTGCAATTTTTGCAAACTCGCATCGACCTGATTTGTAGTTTCTGCTACAAGACCGCCCGCGCTGCGGCCGATGAATGAATCAGTTCCCAAATTTGCATTGGTCACTCCCATTTCTCGTCCGCACACGGTGAATCCAGAGCGAAGCTGCGGAGCGTGCATCGTACCGCCAGTGCCGCGATTGAAGTTCCGGGCTGAATGCGGAGCATTCGGCCTCGTGCTGCCAGACACTGACAGCGCGGAAGATGTGGGGAAGCTGCTCGACAAGCCGGTAGAGCGCTGGTTTCGGTCATCCGACCGACCAGTCGCCGGACGATCTGTCAGCACAATCAAGCAAAGGAGAATGCGACATGAGTACCCCAGCGGTCAATAAATTGCGTGTGCTGTTCGTCGATGACGAGGCACCGATCCGCGAAGTCATGAAGAATGAACTGCCCCGCATGGGCCACGACGCCACGATTTGCGAAGACGGGCGGGCAGCCCTGGAAGTTCTCGAAAAACACACCTTCGATGCCGCGATCATCGATCTGAAGATGCACGGCCTGAGCGGTTGGGATGTCGTCGAACACATCAAACGCGTGGCTCCCGAGACAGAGATCATCATCAGCACCGGGCACGGCAACATCGACGACGCCATTCGTGCCCTGAGAAGCGGTGCGTACGACTTTCTGCCCAAGCCAGTCAAGCTGGTGACGATTTCCAACGTCCTGCAACGGGTGGCCGAAAAGCGGTCCATGATCAATCAGAAGATCGCCCTCGAAGTCCAACTGTCTTCCGTGCAGGGAGCCCGGGACCTGGTGGGCAGCACGGCGGCCATGCAACGCGTCAAGAAACTGATTGAACGGATTGCCCCCACGGAATCGAGCGTCCTGATTCTCGGCGAGACTGGGACAGGCAAAGAGCTGGTCGCTCGCCGCGTCCACGATCTCAGCAATCGAGCGAACATGCCGTTTGTCGCGGTCAACTGTGGAGCGTTGCCGGAGAACCTTGTCGAAAGCGAACTGTTCGGACACCGCAAGGGTGCCTTCACCGGTGCCGACGCGCCGCGGAAGGGACTCATTGAAGTCGCCAATGGCGGCACGTTATTCCTTGATGAATTGGGGGAATTGGACAAATCCATGCAGGTCAAGCTTCTCAGATTCCTGGAATCGGGGGAAGTGCGACGGGTGGGTGAAAACGAAGCCTTCCTGGTCGATGTCCGGATCGTGTGTGCCACGAATCGCGACTTGCAGGAAATGGTCGAAGAAGGCAAATTCCGCGAAGATCTGTTCTTCCGCGTCAACAC
>CAMAVF010000315.1 GCA_945861445.1 Planctomicrobium piriforme
CCCTCGAAGCCGGCCAGTCGATCCCTGGGAACCGACTTCGTTCGCTGCTGCGCGGCGGTCACCACCAACCGAACAGACGGAGCCCACGATAGTGCTCACCCGTACCGACCCCTTCCGCAATTGGCCCACTTCGGACTAAACTGTTACCCACGGAACGAAGAGAACAACAAGACCTGACCCCTTTTCTCTGACCCCTTTTCTTTCCTCCTCCAAAGCAGTGCGGTGCGATTGAGCCTGGAAAGCACCCTCAGACCACGAGGAAGGCCACGGAAAGAAGAGAACAACGAGACCTGACCCGTTTTCTTTCCCTCCGTTTTCTTTCCTTTTCTTTCACTCGCCGTGCGGAGGCACTTGCTGATCCTTGCAGTATCCTGCCACACATTTCAAAATGAAATGTGTCGGCCGACAAGTGCGTTTTCTACCGAGATGAACTGCAATTGGCGTCTCTCGTATGACTCGCTCAATTCGGCTTCGGTCACTTCTGTTGTAGTCGCCGAAATTCCACTCACAACTCGATAAAGGAAAATGCCATGCACTCACTGTGTCGCCGCCTTTTTCTGTTTACCTCAATCAGCATCACATGCTTGGCGTTTGGAATGCTGCCCCACGTCCTGGCCGCTGATACGCCACTTAAGCCGAACGAGCGAATCCTCTTTCTGGGAGATGCCATCACGCAAAATGGTGAGGCCCCCAACGGCTTTTTATCACTGATGAAGGGCGAACTGGCGAAGACCGAAAAGTTCAACAAAGTGACAATTATTGGGGCGGGGGTCAAGGGCGATAAAGTACCCGATCTGGAAAGCCGTCTTGAAAAGGATGTGATCAGCATCAAGCCGTCTGTGGTGGTGGTCTTTATCGGAGCCAACGATGTTTGGCATCCCAAGAGTGGCATGGGCACCAAGAAAGACATTTACGAAGACGGCCTGCGGCGGATCGTCAGACGTATCACCGCCGGCGGCGCGCGAGTCATACTTTGCACGCCAGCGACACTTGGCGAAAAGGTGGATGGGACCAATCCGCTCGATGAGATGCTGGAAGTCTACTGCGAGATCAACCGCAAAGTGGCGGCCGATACAAAGTCACAGCTCCTGGATTTGCGTAAGGCCTTTATCGAATACCTGAAAAAGAAAAATCTGCAAAACGAAGAAAAAGGGATCCTGACGACCGACGGTGTGCATCTCAACGAGTTGGGCAACCGCTTTGTTGGTTTGAAAATGATGGAGGCCATCGGCGCCTTAGGCACCCCGTCAAAATAACTGATGTTGATTGCAATCCAGAGTCCAATAGGAGGAAGGCACGGGCAGATCTCGTTGTCGTCTTACTTCGTGGTCTTCCTCGCGACCCGTGGGTGCCCTCGAGGCTTAATCTCACCACATTCTCTGAATCCAATGGGAATCGTTATAGGTTGGCCTCGACGGACGCAGGCTCCCAATGTGTCAACCTCGCCCTCCCGTTGACTCGACACACGAATCGATTTGTCGAGCCGGCGTCGCCCCCAGTCCGCTCAGCCCGGAGATTCCGGCGGGGGGGGCTCGTCTGGCAGGATATGGCCCATCTTGTCGCGTTTGGTGGCCATGTAGCGTTCGCGCTGCTTTTCCGGTGGGGCGATGATGGGGATTTGCTCGACCACTTCCAGGTCGACTCCCGTGTAGACAGAGGCCTTAGTCTTCTTGGGGTTGTTCGTTAAGAGGCGAACTTTGGTCAGGCCGAGATCTTTCAGGATCTGCAGTCCCACCATGTAGTCTCGCTGGTCGGCTTTGAAGCCCAGCTTGTGATTGGCTTCGACCGTGTCGTAGCCTTCGTCCTGCAGGTTGTAGGCTTTCATTTTAGCGACCAGGCCGATGCCGCGACCTTCTTGCGGCAGGTAGACCAGCGCACCGACTCCGTCCTTGCTGATCATTTCCAGGGCCAGGTGCAACTGGTCGCCGCAATCGCAACGGAGCGATGCCAACAAGTCCCCCGTGAAACAGGATGAATGCATGCGGACCATGGGCGCAGGATCCCGGGCGAGATCGCCGAAAACGATGGCGAGCGGTATCTGCTCTTCATGTTCCACCTTGTAGGCAATGACGGTGGCATTGCCGTATTTGGTCGGCATTCGAGTTTCGACTTCGCGGGTCACCAGTCGCTCGCGCAGGCGGCGGTGGCGAATGATTTCGTCAATGTTGATGATGGGCAGGTTGAAGTCGGTGGACAGAGCCTGCAGTTCCAGATGATTGGCCATGCCGCGGCCGGTTGGGCTGAGGATTTCAATCAGACCTCCCACCGGCTGCATGCCGGCCATCTTCAACAAATCTACCGTGGCTTCGGTGTGGCCCGCTCGTCGCAGGACGCCGGCGTCTTTGGCCTGCAGGGGATTGATGTGGCCCGGACGTACGAAGTCCTCAGCGCGGGTATGAGGATCTGCCAGTGCGGAGATCGTCCTGGCACGGTTCTCGGTGCTGACTCCCGTCCCCGCATCGCGATGGTCGACCGGCATCAGAAAATTCGTCTGGTGCGGCGTCGTGTTTCGTTCCACGAGCGGATTGATCTGCAGGTGCTCGGCCCGCTCGCGACTCATGGCGGCACACAACGTCCCGCCGCCATGCCGCAGCATGAAGGCGACGATTTCCGGCGTGATCTTTTCCGCGGCGACGACCAGGTCACCCTCGTTTTCCCGCTCTTGAGCGTCCACCACAATGATCACGCGGCCTTCACGCAGCGCGGCCAGCGCTTCATCAATGGCGTGATACGTGATGGTCGGGATGTCAGAGTTCGGCTGGGGATCTGAGGTCGTCATGGGCGTAGCAGGCTACCTGGAAAGTCAATAAGGAGACCTCGAATGGCAGGATCAACGTCAAGGGCGTGATCGCGGCTGGGTCTCTGATCCCTTATTGTATGCACCCATTGGGAAAGATACACTCCCCCAGAGAGGAGGTGATATGCGAATTCCTCGTGTCCATCGGAGTGCTCAGGGACCTGATAACAGCAGCATGACGCCCATGATTGACGTCGTGTTTCTGTTGCTGATCTTTTTCATTTGCGCCTCCGCCCGACAATCCCGCGAAGCACTGCTCGCCGCCAATCTGCCGAGTGGATCGATTGAAGCGGCCGTGACCGCGGTCCCGGTCCAGATCGATCAGGCGTTTGTGAAGCTGAAGCATCGCGAGGGTGGCACTGTCGCGGAAATCAACGATACCGAATATGCCACCATTGAGCTCCTGGAGACTCAATTGAAAGCCCTGGCGGCGGTTGGCCCCGAAGTGCCCGTCATCCTGGATATTGACGGTCCGGTCCCGTTTGGTGATGTGATCCGGGTCTACGACTTGTGCCAGCGATTGCACTTTATCACGATCAAGTTCGCGATTGATCTCAAGAAGCCGCCGGTCAAATAATTGCAGTCGCAACCGCGCGGCCCGGCCGGCTACGCCGTGAAGGATTTTCGGCGGCCAATTGTCAAGGTAAATAGTTCGAATTGTGATTCAGGTCGCTGGGAGGGCGAGGCTCCTGCCGAGCCGCGGATGTTTTATCGAGCGCCGCAAGACTACGCGGTTCGGCAGGAGCCTCACCCTCCCATGGGCCGAATTCAATCACGGGGTTGCCCGGCCGAGCAGTTTGCCGCCTGGTGTGATCAGTCTGGCGACAGTGCAGTGCTTCTCGCCTGCATTTTATAGAAACAACAATCTGCGGGTGTCGCAGTTTCATCGCGGGCGGCGACTTTGACCGCCATGCTCGCGATGGGCGAGTGGTCTCTTCCTCTCCCCGCTGACTCGTTCAAAATGTCCGAGTGTCATCGCGCCTGTCCCCAGCAGGATTGCTTCTTCTTATAACTCACGTCATGCTCATGACTTGCACTTGGCAGTCAATGAGCGAGCTGATTCGAGCGGCTGCTCTGCTGACGGTCGTCGGCAGGACATCGTTGGAAAAATAAAGGCAACGGGTGGTCGATTGGCATCCGGCTTGCTTTGAAAAATCTCCAGACTTCGCAGTCGATGATCCCTGGTAAGAGGCTCCTCAACTGCGGATCTCGCGAAAGATTCGCGACGCTGCAGAGAGCTGTTCCGGTTGTTTTGTCACCTATTGAAACGGGATAAGTTTCCTCAAAGCCGAGGACCGAGAGTGGGGGATGCGCACCCGCAGGGTTGCTTGAATCGTTGAATACAGAGCATTCGTTATCGAGGGCATTCCTGGCACCCATTGTGTTGTGCTGGATGTCACCGGTGTCGAGAGCGTTGAACTTGAGGAAACTCGAGGGCAGTGTTCGTGGCTGCTGTGTTCCGCGGTTCAGGCAGAGTTAACCCAGATGGCACGCGCGGTTTAGCGATCAAACTCTCTGGTGCAAAAAACGACATAACAGGCCCACTCTGGCCGCTGCGATCCAAAATCGCATGCTAGAGTTGGCTGTGTTCCTGATGCCGAGCGATCGTGCTCTCAATCGGGAATGTCACGGTGATCAGCAAAGTCGAACAGGCAACCGGCCGCAGACTTGGGCCGCAAGTGACGAACCCTGGTTGCCCCACATGTCAGTGAAGCTGTGCAGGACGGACAGCGATCGGGATGACTCTCTTCCTCAGAGGGTGCGTTCCAAACGAAGTGTTCCCAATTCGCCGGCGATGTCCGCCAGGCAATCACAGCAGATCAGACATACGTCCACGCCAAGCGTGGGGTGACGAGGGGATTACGGGATCATGGGATTCATTAAACGATTTTTGAAGAATGTTTTTCGAGACGGCCAGCAGCACACGGGCCAGAGTAGTTTCGAAAATCTGTCGGAAGACCAGCTTGAAGCACATCTGCAGGTTGCGCGGTATGGCAATTTCACACTGACCGATGCGATCCGCCCTTCATTCGATCTGCAGGTTGTGCCCAAAGCTGGCTTCCGTCATGACGCCTATCGTGATTCGGATACCGGCGTCAGAATTCCGGTGTTGATGGCTTCGGCTTCCAAAGAACTCGTCTTCGACTTGTTCCTGGACTTGCTGGAACCGCTGGGCTTCGAAGTCGACGTGGTTCTGGAAACCAGTCACGAAACAGATAAGAAGGGGCACGAAGATCTGTATCGCGAGCATATCGATCTGCCCGTATTGAAGAGCACGCTGTACGATTTTGAAGACATGTTGCTCGATGACGGTTGTACCGGAATTGCGGTGCTGAACCCCAATATTCCACTGGAAGTCCAGTTTGATGAGCACAAGATGATCATCATGTACGGCCAGGATCTCTCGGAATTCGAAGCCATTCTGGAAGATGCCGGCCTGCGGTGTGAAGAGAAGTTGAAGTTCATCACCGAAGCCGAACATGTGCATTCCTCGAGCGACGAGTTTCAACGCCGGTTCCAACAGTTGCAGTATCGACTGGGACTGGATGACGAATAGGCCACGGGCTTGCTGGAGAGTTGCTTCGAACCTGTGGTCCCCTACCAGATTCGATGCCGGCCTCACTGCCAGATGTCATACCTCATTCATAGATTGAGTCGGCGGCTGCGCGGAGGTCGGGATCAGGGAGTCGCCGATGCGAGTCTGTCAGTTGTTGTGCGTCGGCCTGGCGCTGGTGATCTCCGGGTGTGCCAGTTGGCATCGGCCGGACACGGTGTATCGCGGCCGGAGCGGGTCGCGTCCGCCGTCCGTGGCAGCCACCGATGAGGCCGCATTCTTTGCCGACGACGAAGTGGACCCGTTTGCCGACGCGCAGATGTCGGATCCGGAATCATCAACGTTGACGCCACCCGTGCAGGGAGTTTCGCACCGCACCGGTTACCGCGGAGACGATGAACAGGCTCGACCAGTCCGCACCGAACGCCGGGCTCCGCATCCACCGGGCCTGGGATACATCGAACTCCCCCCGCCGCCCGATCTCAAGTAAACATGCTTTAGAAGCCCGATCAAGACTAGTTCTGGGTATTTGCGGACTGCGACGAATGATTCGGACTCAAAGCGATCGGGTTTGCTGTCTGGAGTAGATTCAGAAGAGTTTTAGCCACGGATGAACACGGATGAAACACGGATTGGATCATCGTTAGCGGGAGTTTTCTGTCCGATTGGTGACTCAAGTCGCTGGGAGGGCGAGGCTCCTGCCGAGCCGCGGATGTCTATCGAGTGTCGCCAGACTACGCGGTTCGGCAGGAGCCTCACCCTCCCATAGGCCGAAAATTCTTTACGGTGTTGCCTGCCGGGGTGAAATCAATCCTTCTTAATCCGTGTTCAATCCGTGTTCAATCCGTGTGCATCCGTGGCTAAAAACTCTTCCTGAAATTGACGTGACGCCACGGTTTTGTTGGCGTTTCTCAATTCGCCCCGGGATAGGTGTATCCACCATTGATCCCCAGCGGCACGCCGCACGTCCAGAACGTGAGCAGCAACGCTATCCACGCGACCATGAACGTCATCGAATACGGCAGCATCAACGAGATCAAGGTGCCGATTCCCGTCTTCTTGACGTATCGCTGGCAGTAGACTACCACCAGCGGGAAATACGGCATCAGCGGCGTCACAATGTTCATGCACGAATCGCCCACGCGGTAGGCGGCCTGCGTGAGTTCCGGCGAGATTCCGACGCGCATCAGCATGGGCACGAAGATCGGGCCCAGCAATGCCCATTTTGCGGAGGCCGAGCCGACGACCAGGTCGAGGACCGCGCTGATCACAATGATGCCAATGATCGTCACCTGCGGCGGCAATTGCAGGGTTTGCAGACCGTCCGCCCCCTTCACCGCCAGCAGCACTCCGACGTTGGAATCGCGGAAGGCGGCTGTGAACTGAGCGGCGAAGAATGCCAGCACCAGGTAATAGTTCATCGTCCCCATCGATTTGATCATGCCGGCCACGATGTCGCGGTGCGTTTTCACCGTGCCCGACAGGTATCCAAATACCACTCCGGGGATCAGGAAAAACAAGAAGATCAACGGCACGATCGCCTGCATCAGGGGCGAATCATGGTTGAACAGTTGATGGTGTTTGATATCTCGCAACGGAGATGTTTCCGGCCAGGCCGCAGCCGCCAGCAATCCGCAGGCAACCAGCAATGCCGTCGACGCACCCGTCAGCCCCAGACGCTCAGCAGCCGTGAGCGGTTCGAGGACCGGTTGACCAGCGGCGTCACCGTCCAGATCGACCCCCTTCAATCGCGGTTCCACGATACAATCGGTGATCCACCAACCGACCAGGATCACCATCAAGGCCGAGGCACTTGTAAAGTAATAGTTGCATAACGGGTTCACCGTCCGGGAGGGATCGATAATCTGCGCCGCCGATTGCGTGAACCCCTGCAGCAGCGGGTCTAGCGACGAGGGGAGGATACTCGCACTGAATCCGCCCGAGACCCCGGCAAACGCGGCCACAATCCCCAACAGCGGATGACGCCCCGCCGTGGCGAAGATGATCCCCCCCAGCGGGATCACCAGGACATATCCGGTATCGCCCGCGGAATGACTGAGGATCGCCACGAACAGCAACATGGGCGTCAACAAGCGGCCCGGCGTGATGCTCAAGAGTGACTTGATGAGTGCGTTGACCAGCCCCGTGTGTTCGGCGACGCCCACTCCCAGCAGCGCGACGAGCACGATCCCCAGTGGCGGGAATTCGATGAACGTCTTGACGATCTTCGTCAGAAATGTCGTGAGGGCCTTGCCTTCGAGTTGATTCACGACGGTGATCGGTTTGGGTTCGCCCGCTTTGCCCTGGGCATCGACGGCCATGGTCCGCGGATCGATCTCGGTGAACTGGATCGTCGAGAGATACCAGGAGGCTCCCCAGGTGATCAGCAGCGCCCAGACAAACAACAGAGCCGGATCGGGCAATCGATTTCCGGCCCATTCGACGACATCCAGGAACCGTTGGACGGATGACCGCGCGGCCTGCGGGGTAGCGGTGCTCATAGGGACCGGGCTCCAAGTCATGAATACGCTGCCGGAAAAGGGATCAGCGCATCATAGTAGCCTGCAGGCTCCGCATGAAGTCAGGAACGATGTGTCCGGAAGAGGCGGTATATCGCTGTGGCCGGTTGGCGGCGAAGCAGCACAGCAGTTACTTGGACGAGACGTCGAAGTCCAGCGATTCCTGGGTGGGCGGGATTTCTGCTTCCAGCGTGCTCTGGCTGTTGAAGCGTGGTGCGACGGCTTCGACCACTTCGTCCATCATGGTGCCGGGCGGTGTGGGCGATCCGACTTCGATCCGCTTGCCCGTTTTCTTTTGGGCTCGGACTTCGACGCGGTACTTGCCCTCGACCAGGCCCTTTTCTTTGGGGATTGAGTACACGCCTTTCACAATCTCTGAGCCAGCGTTAGGACCGCTGGTCCCTTCCAAGGGTAGAAACGTAATGGATCCCTGCTCGAGTGCGACGGCATCCAACGATACGATTCCCGAGACGCCGTGCAGCGCCGGCCCATCGCTGCCACAGCCTGTCAGGCACCCGAGGAACACAAGGCACACCAACAGGCGTCGGCCGAGGGAGGTCTGGTGAATACAACACCTGATGAATCGCTGCCAATGCGTAAGCAACTTCAATTCCTTATCAATCCGCATGCCCGATTTGAATGCGATCTGCCAATGCGGCAAACGGGATGCCGGGTGGGTGGATGTTCCCGGCATCCCGCATGGTCATGTGATCTACCGTCGGATTAGAAGTCACCCAGAACTGAGCCATCGGCCACCCATGCCAGGTTCCGCCACGTTGTCAGATTGATGTTCGAGCTGACGAAACGTACGGCGCCATCACCCAGGAGGATATGCACGCCCCCCACATGGCGACTGCGCGGCGAG
>CAMAVF010000316.1 GCA_945861445.1 Planctomicrobium piriforme
TGACGGTGATTTGGACATCAATATAGTGCCTGAATCGCGATCCGCGCGTTCGGGAAAACTCACCAAGGGAGCGATATGCGTCGTCTGCTCAATCCGATTCTGCTGGTAGCGTGCAGCTTCCTGCATGGATGCATGGCCGCCCCTCCAATTGCCGTCTCAACCGGCTCCTCTGCGCGGGATTTGAGTGCCGAACCGGGGTCGACAAGCGACTTCAACTTTGATGATCCCGCCGAAGTCCAGTAGGTACTCAGCGGTATCGACCGCGAATTGGTTGGACAGATGATCGCCGATGCTTCCCCCGGATCCCGGGTCTCAGTCGGCAATTTCGGTGTTACCTACGAAGGAACATTCCTGTCGGGCGGACCGGAAGGCGTGAAGTTGATGAACTGTATTAGCAGGGAGGCCGTGCCTGGCCCCAACGGTCAAAAACAACTCAAGACCAGTCATGTTCCCTTTCAGACGTTCAAAACCTCGTCGATGACCCGCTTCGTAGTCATCTCGCCACCACCGGCCAATTTCGTTCCGCCGGATCTCAGTCGAGACACAAGTGGATTGACGGTCTACGATATTGTCTATAGAGACGGCACGCGCCAACGACGCGAAATGCCGACGATACCAGACAAATCCGCCCTCGCGACCGGTTCCGTGGAACAGGAATAGAGCCCGGTGCGGGCAAACGCACGGACTACGACCTGGATTTGGCACCGCCGAGCCCGACAGATCATACCGACGGTCACCGACCGATTGTCACCTCGGCAAATGACCTCATCCGGAGATCAACCAAATCCGATCAGTTCGTGGTCGTGCCGGGATTGTCATCAGACTGGCGTCTGCCAAGCGCGCGAGCTAGAATTGAGGACGTCGTGACGTTCGATCCGCAGCCGATCAGGCTGACCCGAACGCGCGTCATACAAATCCAGCCTGCTCAACAGGCCGAAATCGAAGGGAATTTGCCCGGCGATCTCGGTGAATTCTGCGGCTGCACCAGAACTCCGGCCTCACAGACGCAGGGATTGAGGCTTTGGAGTTTATTTGCTTTTGAGGCTCCTTGCGAGCGCTGTGCAACGATTCTGAGATATGCTGGACACTAGACAGTCTCGTAAAATCGCAGGATGACTTCGACAGCGAACGAAAACTGCCAGTCGATTACTTAGTAACTCACCGGATGCCTTCGCCGGTGACAGGAAAGGTTGACATGCAAGTCGCAGTCACGTGCAAGCACGGGACGATTTCCTCTGATGTTCAGGAACATCTCCGTAGCAAGTCTGAAAAGCTGCTGAATTTCTTCGAACGCGTCACCGCCATTGGCGTGACAGTGTCCTTTGAAAACACACGCTGCAAGGTCGAAATCCTCGTGGATGCGGAACACAAGCATGATTTCGTCGCTCATGACGAAGGGGACAATGTGACGGCCGCGTTCGACAGCGCGCTGCACAAGATGGAGCAGCAGATCAGGAAGTACAAGGAAAAGGTCCAGGATCATCGCGGCGACGTCACCATTCGTGGTGCGGCCCCCGCCGAGTAATCCGTCGGACGACTGAAGCATCGAATCACTGGAGAGACCAGATCAGTATTCCGGCCCGGGCGTGGTCGCCCAGGATCCATCCGGAGTGTTAAAGGAGCCGTCAATGAAGTTAACCGACTTCGTGGTATCGGGAGCCGTAATCCCGAGTTTGCAGGTCAGCAACAAAGAAGCCGCCATCCGCGGGATGGTCGATAGCCTGGTCCAGACCGGGAACATCAAGTCGGGTGATGCAGACGGGATCGTCGCCGCAATTCTGAAGCGCGAAGAACTGGGCTCCACGGGCATCGGCCGTGGCGTGGCCGTGCCGCACACCAAACATTCCTCAGTGGATCGCCTGATCGCCACTGTCGCCATCGCTCCCAATGGAGTCGATTTCGCCAGCCTGGACGGTGAAGACGTCTATATTCTGTTCCTGCTCGTGTCGCCACCCGATCGGCCCGGCGATCACCTGCGAGCGTTGGAAAACATCTCTCGGCACCTGCGAAACGACCACTTCTGCAACTTCCTGCGTCAATGCAAGGATGCAGCGGGGGTCATCGAGTTACTCGAAGAAGCAGATAACAACCAACTGAGCTGACGTTTGCCATGGCCACCGCCATTATGGACTCGAGTACCACCAGTCGCGAAGTTGTCGTAGGCCTGCCCGAAGGGTTTCACATGACCCCCATGCAGGCCGTGGCGGCATTGGCGCAACAGTTTGCGTGCGAGATCGCCATTCACAAGGGCGACCGCGCGGTCGACGCCAAGAGCATGTACGACTTGATGACGCTGATGGCCGAACACGGCGCGCAGTTGGTGCTGATCGCTCGCGGAGCCGACGCCACAGCCGCCATCCAGGCAATCGGCGATCTCTTCGACTGCAACTTCCGGCCACCCGCATAAGTAGGGTTATTAAACGGTGTAGCCGCGTTCGCCAGAACGCGGGCTGTGCGGTCGATCGCCCGCACTCTGGTGAGTGCGGCTACCGGCGGCTAAAACTCACCGGACAGATTTCCATCCGCTCGGTTAAAGAGCCTTTCAGAGTCTGCATGTTGACGTTTTCGCTGATGAATTTAATCGATCCATCACCCATGGCGAATTGACAGCCACCGACGTGCGTGCTGCTGAATCCGCCCACCTTCAGCAATGCCGGATTCGCGCCACCGGCGCCAGCGGGTTCCTCGCCAGCAGAGGCACATCCCGCGCCGCCCGCACCATTATTCATCTGGCCGGGAAGCCCATTCGCGTTAAGGTCGGCATTGATCGTCACACCGGAATTTCGCAGGGTGCCATGTGTCTCGATACCAGCCAGGACTAGGTTCCCCAATGAGGCAGTCAAGGCGGTGACCAGGATCAGGCAGGCGATCTCGCCCAGATCGAAACCGCGCCCGTGCGGGTTTTCGAGCGAGTCAAATTGTCGGTCAGATGTCGTGGAAACATGTTGGTTTGGTCGCTGTGGTGCTTTGGCTAAGGACAAAGAACAAACGATGGTACCTACATTTTAAAGGATCAGACCGGGCAGCCAATTTGTCTAAGAAGTGTCCCGGAATCGCTTTCTGGCTGTAGCGGCAGCCGAAACTGTGGTATTCTGTTTCGTCTACCTGTCGCTGATTTTTCTTGCGATGCGAGTTCGAATTCACGCATCTTTACTTTTGTGACGTAGGTTGTGGAACAGGTCCACAACCCGACCTGCCGGAGTGTCTTGTGACGAGAGATCACGCCGATGGGTCAAGCAATTTGATTGACAGCCAGGAGTCACGCATGCGATCTCGTTTTGGACGCTCGTTATTTTCATTCCTGTTGACCTGCAGCCTGGTACTCGCCGCCATGTCTTCGATTCCTGCCAAAGATGAGCCCAAAACGGAAGGGCCCGCATTCCAGAAACTCTACAACGGCACCAACTTGGATGGCTGGGAAGTGTTTCAAGGCGACATTGGGGCCTGGGAGGCCAAGGGCGAATTACTGAGCTGCGTGAAAGAAGGGGGCGGGTGGCTGAAGACGAAAAAAGTCTACAGCGACTACGTGCTCAGGCTGGAATATAAGATCCCCGCAGGTGGCAACAGCGGGGTCGGAATTCGAGTTCCGCCCGAAGGCGCCGTCCATCAGGCGGGGATGGAAATCCAGATCCTGGATGACGACGCACCGATGCACAAGGACCTGAAGGCTGCTCAATATACAGGCAGCATCTATTACCAGGCCCCCGCGAAAAAGGGAGCCCCGAAGCCCACGGGCGAGTGGAATACGTTGGAAATCACATGTGCGGGTCATCACGTCAAGATCGTGCTGAATGGCCAGGTGATTAACGATGTTCAATTGGACAAATTCACCGAGGCGGAATCCCCGAAGGAATATACGCCGCTGGCTGATCGCCCGCAGGTGGGTGCCATTGCCCTGCAGAGTCACGGCTCACGCGTGGATTTCCGCAATATCGAAGTTCAGGAGCTGACAAAACAATCCAAGACGGGTCTACAGTATTACGATCTGAAGGCGGGCGACGGTGAGGTCGTGCCGCCAGATGCCACCGTAACGGTGCATTACACGGGCTGGTTGACCAATGGGAAGAAATTTGACAGCAGCCGTGATCGTGGCGAGTCGATCTCGTTCCCGTTGAACGGAGTCATTGCCGGGTGGACAGAAGGCGTGGCCGGTATGAAGGTTGGCGGGCGCCGGAAATTGGTCATCCCATTTGAATTGGCCTATGGCGAGCGTGGCCGGGCACCTGTCATCCCCCCCCGCGCAACTCTGATATTCGATGTGGAAGTTCTGGAAGTGAAATAAGTCACTCAGGAGCCCCAAAACCTGGCAAAACAGGTTGACAGGGCTGCCTGATCGAGAACACTGGGTGAGGAGTCATCGGCTGAGGGCTGGAAGGTGCTCATTCTTGTCCTTCCACGTCGGGGCACGACGCTGGCAGCCAGGCACGAAATCAGTCATCTAAACACTGGCGGTGTGAACGTATGTCAGTATCGATCCATGGTTGCCCGGCCTGTAGTGCCATGCTGATCGGCGATTCGCCGAGCTGTCCCCATTGTGGTCATGTGCTGGATGCAGCGCGGGCCGCATCAGAATTCCTGGATCTGATTCCCTCCGCGGAATTGGCCCTGTCTGAAGGTGATGACGAGCAAGCCTGCAAGCAATGTGGCGAAATGGTCCGGGTCGGACTGGTCCGTTGCTGGCACTGCGGCGCCTTCACCAATCCTGACATCGAAGCCACCTACCAGCGGATGCAGGCCAGCCCGACCCCGATCATGTACAGCGACATCACCAACGCGGATGTCGACCATGCACCGGAAACCGCACCGACGTTTAACTCAGCAGATGACGACGGCGGATTCGAACTGGATGTCAGCTACGGAATCAAAACGTCCATTGAAGACGTCCCCATCCTGCCGGAACCCACCCGCAAAGCTTCGCCGGCCCCGGTCGCGAAGAAAACGCCCGCTCCGCCGCCCCCGTCAGACGAACCCGCCGTCGCTGATGACGATGACTTCTCGACGGACACGCAACCGGAAGCTCCGTATCCCGTTACCATTCCCACCGGTGAAGTCGCTCAGGAGTTTGATCAGGCGGCTTACGACCAGGCGCTGGCGGATCAAGCGGCCTATGATCAACAGTACCAGACACCGTGGGGCTACAAGCTGTCTGCGGATGGGACTGCCTACGAAATCGACTACGAAGCCTGGGAGGCGGCAGGCTACGATCCGAATGCGGCTCCCGGCGAGCCCGGCTATTACGATCCCTACGCCGGTCAAAGTGCCGACCAGCAGGGCGCTGCGGCGGAAGGTTACGCCGTCTCCGAAGCGGCTGCCGATGTGCCGCCGGGCGCTGGGTCGACCCCGGCCTCTGGTCCCCGTACTGGAGCCGAACTGCCCGCTCCGCCAGACGTCGCGCACTCTGTGAGCACGGGTGGCGATGCTTTGCTGGCAGCCGCGATCGAGGAAGAAAAGGATTACGCGAAGCTCCGCAAGGCCGGCGGGCGGCGGCGAGCAACTGCGAATGCGGACGCCCCCCCTCCGGGGTCCTTCGTCATCTACTGCCCGAACGGCCATCGCGTCCAAGTTCACGAACGCCACCGCGGTCGGGCCGGACGCTGCCCCAGTTGCAAGGCGGTCTTCTTCGTGCCGCTGATTGTCGCCCCTCCCGAAGGAGCGGCAGAAGCCGCCGCAGCACCGACCGGCCCCCAGCGATTCGAAGCCGGAGACTATACCGACTGGATGTTCGAACTCCGTCTGCACACCGTCAGCCCGCTGAAGCTGAAACTGAAGGCCGGTGCGATGGCGGCCGAATTCGATGTTGCGGACGTCGCGTTCTCCGCTGAGGACATGTTGGTCGCGATGGTCTTCAAACGCGCCGGTACCTTCGCCGCGATGCAGGAAAAGAAGAAGAAGCCCCTCACTCGGATCGCCGTCGCCGATTATCTGCAGACGAAAAAACCGGTCTCGGGGCTGCCCGTTCCCTTCCAGACGCTGGTCAACTCCAGCGACGCCAGCCAGTTGAAAATCGTGCAGCCGGCAGTTCCGGGAGAAGAATCCATCTTCGCGGGAATTCCCGTGTTCGGACCCGGTCGCATTGTCGTGCGACTGCCAGCGGTCCTCGACGGCGGCTCACGCGTCTATTTATCGTTCTCGCTGGCGGAATTTCGTGAGTTTGCCCGGCTGTTAGACAAGGTCTTCAGCATCGTCAACTTCGGTCAGGAGTTGGGAATTCCGCTGACCGATTCGATTTCGACCTACAAGTGCCACTACTCCGAGAACGAGTTGGCGACGCTGGACAATGCCGATTTCTATCTGCCTGATCCGGCGTTGAAGCCGGTCATCTTGGGCTACAAGTGCGCGGGCTGCGGCCTGATTGTCAGCGAAGACTCACGGAAGAAAGAAAAGATCGGCGGCAAGAACGAGGCGTCGATCGCCAAGGCGACATGCCCGAAGTGCAAGAAGAAGTTCGGCCACATTCCTCTGTGGGGACTGAATCCCAACGCCAAGCCGTTGGAATTCGGAATGTTACCAGCAGAGAAATAGGAGGATTTGTCCTTGGTCCTTGGTCCTTTGAAATACAAGGGACGAAAACGACATCAGGGACAGGTCCTTCTGCAAAGGACCAATGACAAAGGACCAACCCCTAATAAAATCCGCCGCCGCCGCCGTTGCCCAGGCCTGAGCCGCCGAATCCCGTGGCGCCGCTGTTGTTGCCGAAGCCGTTGTTGTTGCCGCGGAAGTTGAAGTTCGTGTAATAGTCGGCTTCCCCTTCGAACGAATTGAAGCCGCGGTCATAAGGCACCGCCACGATGGTCCGTTGATCGGAATCGGGGTTGCCCAAATCGGCGAGAGAGCGTGCCACGACCACGCGACGTTCGGCATCGAGTGTCGGGTTGGCGTTGTTCGGCGTGCGTTCAATCAGCACGGGAAAGGGCGCACTCCGCATGCGTGCCGCCACTTCCATCAAATGATCCTTGCCGTCGGGCGTCAAATGGGCCGTCTCGCCATGGAAATGCACCAGGTTAAAGACGAAGTCTGTCGCCTCGGCATTCGTTTGTTCGGTATGGAGATGAGCCCGCAGCACGCTGCCCAGCGGATACACTTGCGGAATCATGTTCCGCGAATGATTGGCGATGCTGCACGAGGGCAAAGCCAGACCGCTGCAGCAGGTGGGATGCGGGCAGCAGCATCCACCAGCCAGCGAGGCCATCAGCAGCGCAGCGGTGGCATAGCGGGGATTTTTCGAGCGTTCTGCTGTCATGCTGAGCCTCAGTTCGCGTTGTGACGCGGGCATTTCGACCTCAGGCTGCCAACCTCAGTTGGTCCCCGAAATCAAGGTCCTGCGGAATTCCTGCAGTCTCGGCGAGCGCGACACGCAGCGCGCTCGTCAGACTGTGGCCGGAATGCCGGTCGATGTTCTGTCTCGTTGATCGGTTTGCAGCACTGTCCTGGTTTCGTCACTCCGCGAATTCCGGGTTGGAATTCGCGACATGATTGTTGATTTAGCGGTAGCGTCCACCTTGAGTCGCGTATCCGGCGGGCGTGGCCTGCGTTTGACTGGACTGGCCTCCGCCACGCAACATTTGTGGAATCGTCAGGATTCGCCGGGGCGCTTCACTCTGGGCACTGGTCCGACTCGCACTGGGTCCCGGAGCGTTGTAGCCCGGCTGTCCATTGCCACCAGCCGGCGGAGCATAACCTGGCGGCGGACTATAGTTGTTTTGCGGCATTCCCGGCCGTCCACCCGATTGCACGGGAGCAGCGGGGTAGCGTCCACCGGATGAGGTGTCCCAACTGGGGGCCACTCCCGGCATCGCATTCGAGGCACCCCCCGCACCCATCCCACCGGGAGCCGGTGTATAGCTGGGTGAGGCCGCTTGCGGATTGAATTGACCATAACCAATCGGCACGCCGACACCAGAACCGTGGCCGTAGGGGGCCAACTGGTACACGTTGGGGTCGTTGTTGCCTTGTGTGAAACCATAGTGATACAGCATCTTGTCATTGGGCTGGATCACTTCGAAGCCTGGCATCGGAGGCACATCGTCGGCATCCATCGGACGGACAATCTCGGGCGAGACCATGATCAACAATTCGTTCTCATCTTCGGTGGCTCGCTTGGCCTGAAACAGCAGCGGTCCAATCAGCGGCAGGCCACCCAGAAAAGGGAGTCCCGCCACTTCCGTCCGAGCACGATAGGACAGCAAACCGGCCAGCACGATGGTTTGGCCTTCCCGCAACTGGACGGTGGTGTCGACACGTCGCGTGCTCAAACCGGGGACGCCGCCCGATGACTGACCGCTCAGTTCGCTGTATTCAGGCCGAATTCGCATCCGGATCAAGTCTTTATCGATGATGGTCGGGGTCACGAGCATCGAGACGCCGAAACCGCGGAAGACGGTCTGCTGGCCACCCACACCGTTGATGCCAACGATGGTGGGGACTGCAAATTCACCACCGGACAGCACGGTGGCGTCATGGCCGCTTAACACGGTCAGATTCGGTTCGGTCAAGATGCGTGCCGTACCGTTCGATCGCAACGCGTTGATCAAGACCGAGATATACTTCACGCGGTGAGGAATGAGGCCGGGTTGAAGTGTTGGAAGTTGTGGGTCATGAGGGTGGCGAGTTGGGGGCGGTGTTTTGTGGGGATGTTGTCGAGGCAGCCATCGATGGCGTGGCGGAATTCGGTGAAGTTGTCGTAGT
>CAMAVF010000317.1 GCA_945861445.1 Planctomicrobium piriforme
TCCCATTTCCACCGGGCCCCTTGAAGGAACCAACAATAAAATCAAACTCATGCAACGACGCGCTTATGGCTATCGCGATCTTAACTTCTTGACGCTCAAGATCCTTGGCGCACACAAGTCTCAACACGCATTAGTCGGATGAACCGAAAATTGTCCACATCATGATATTTTCGTTTCAGGATTGGCGTATCAATCAGCGCCGTAGCCACGCTCACCACAGCGTAAGTTAAAATGCAGCTCACCCACGCTAACGAGCGCGGCGACTAATGACTGCACACTTCGTCGCAGCGGAAGTCGTGAATCTTCGGAAGCGTGGTGAAAGAGTCCGAATTCTCACGAATTCGGCTACGAAAAAGAATCAGGGCTTCAGGCCATTCGTAAACTCGTCGAGAGCTTTTTCCACATGCTCTTTGGCGTAGCCGTAACGCTCCTGCAGGATGCCGGCCAACTGGTCCCGTTTTCCGGCGATCATCGTCAGATCGTCGTCGGTCAGCTTGCCCCATTTCTCTTTGACCTGACCGGTCAGTTGCTTCCAGTTACCTTGGATTTGATCCCAGTTCATGATCGTAACTCCTGGCTAAGATGGTTTAGTAGATCGAACATTTGCTGGAGATCGCCGAGGCTGGCTGGACACCTTGGCCTCCACGCTGGAGATCCCTTTACTGAGCCGGACGGTGGGTCAGGGTATCTGCAGGCAGCCGGGATTGAACGAATCTCGACACGAACACACATTGCAATGTTTGTGCCAAACTCTGCTGGGCCATCGCATGGCCAATCCCTCGCCGCCGTCAATACTCTTGACTTGAAACGGGGCTGTTAACTGCGCGGAAAGGCTCGCTGTGTGCGTTCGGGCTCTCCCTGCGCCATCTTGTGCCATCGTGAATCGGCAGATTGAATGGAGACAGTGGCATGGCGCTGCGACGAACGGGCACACTCAGATATTCTGCTTGCTTGCGAAACTTCGAACCAATGATTGTCGTGTCATCACTCATGGCAGATGGCCGGAGTGGAATTATCGCCGCTGGAAAAGATAGTGCGATACTCCCCATTCCTCGCCTTGACCATAGGCGAACAACTCCGCGCAGGCGAGAAAGAAGAGTCGCCAGCGATGGAGCCAGCGGGTGGCATTCCGCTCGCCATACGCGCGGCACAGAATCGGCAAGACTTGTGACCGCCGGGCATCCAAATTTGCAAGCCAGGCATTCGACGTTTTCTCGTAATGACGTCCACTCCACCGCCACCGGTTGATCAGAGACAGGTCGCGCTGAAAGTGCAGCAACAGCCCGTCACTGGGCATGATGCCGCCCGTGAAGAAGTGCCGCGCCATCCAGTCGTTGTCGCCGTCACATTCAAATGGGTAAGCCAGTTCGCGATGACTGAAGATGTGGACGAACAGCCTGCCGTCTGGCTTCAACCACCCGGCAATCCGTGCGAGAAGTTGCTCGTAGTTGCGCATGTGTTCGAACATCTCGACTGAGACCACGCGGTCAAACTGTTGGTGGGTCTGGAAGTCGTTCATATCGGACGTAATGACCGAGATGTTGTGCAGTCCGCGTTCTCGGGCCAGATCGCAAATCGACTTTCTTTGCGATCCCGAGTTGGAAACCGCTGTGATCCGACTCTGCGGATAATGTTCCGCCATCCATAAGGTCAGCGATCCCCAACCGCAACCGAGTTCCAGGATGTCCTGATCGTCACGCAGATCGGCACGCTGACAGGTCTCCGCCAGGGCCGCGTGTTCGGCCGCCTCGAGACTGCCTGTCGTGTCCGCCCACAGACAGCAGCTATATTTACGATGCGGCCCCAGAACGTGGCGAAAGAACTCGGCCGGAACCTCATAGTGTTGCTGATTCGCCTTGTCCGGCATGAGTGCGATGGGACTTTGTCGCAATTGCTGAACGAAGTCTTGTAGCGACTGTTGATTGGCCTCGGCATTACCGCGGCTTGCCTGTTTGGCACGCTGGTCGCATAACCGACGGATTTGCGAACGGATCAGCGGATCCGGAATCCAGCCCCGTTCGGCAGCTTCGACACCCCATGTCATCAGGCTCACTCGCTTGCTCCTCGCTGTGGCGGCCAGGGGAAGAAGACGCTCGTCGTCCTCTGGTATTGCCGATAGGCGTCACCTCGACTCTTGAGAGCCTGGGCCTCCGTGGGTGGTACGCCGGTGACTTTCAACAGGAAGTACAACATGGCCGCCGGCCCCGCCAACGCCAATCCGCCCCACGGACTGCCTGCTGCCAGGCAGACGTAAGCCCACCAATGCAGCCATTCAAAAAAATAGTTAGGATGCCGCGAGTAACGCCACAATCCCCGCTGGCAGACTTGGCCCGCATGAGCCGGGTTGTGTCGAAAGGCCGACAACTCCCGATCAGCCAGCGCCTCTCCGCTGACCGCGATCAACCAAATCACGACGGCGACTCCATCCAGAAGCTGCCACATCGGAAGTGGGTTCTGAGCCGCCAGCCACATCGGGAGCGCGAACAGCATGCTCCAGAAGGCCTGCAGTTGAAAGAATAGAAACAGATTCCATTGTGCCCGAGCACCCCAGTGTTCCTTCAACGATTGGTACCGGCCGTCTTCCGGCAACCTCGTCAGTCGAACCGCGATGTGAGCGCTCAGCCGCAAGGCCCACAGCACGGCCATGGCCGCAATCAACAAGCGGCGGGCGGGGTCGCCGACGGCAGACAACGCTGAGAACTGCGCACCTAAAAATCCCACGCCCAGTCCCCACGCCACATCGACGATGCCCGCATCGCCGCGCACCCGCTGCACTCCCCACAGGGTGGCCATCACGACCACCATGCAGGCCCAGCCGCTCAGGATTACCTGCCAGGAATTCATGGTGTGCTCCGCATCGACGCTGGTGACAAGGGCAGACTCGTGGCAACGGGGACGTGGTGTGACTGCAAATCGCGGCGATTCCCGCGCTGAGCCAGCAGCATCTGCACCACACCCACCGACCGTTCTTCGAACGCGGCTTCGCAATAGCAGAAGTAGTAATGCCACATCCGGATGAAACGCTCAGTGAAACCCAGCTCGCGGACTCGGTCGATCGCCCCCCAGAATCGTTCGCGCCAGCAACGTAACGTCTGGGCATAGTGCGGAGCGAAATCTTCGATCTGCAGCAGGCGCATGTTCGTCGTCCTGGCGATCGCTTGTCCCATGGCCAGCACGGATGGCAAACAGCCGCCGGGAAAGATGTATCTCTGGATGAAATCGGTCGAACGCAAGTACTCGGCATAGCCTTGTTCGTTCGACACAATCGCCTGCAGCAACATCAGTCCTTCCGGCTTCAGTAACGTGCCACATTTGCGAAAGAAGGTGTCGAAGAACTGGTGGCCCACGGCTTCGATCATCTCGATCGATACCAGTTTGTCATATTGCCCCTGCAGATCGCGGTAATCACAAAGGATGACTTCGACGCGCTGCTCCAAGCCGGCTGCTTTGACGCGCTGCCGAGCCAGATCAAACTGTTCGCGGGAAATCGTGGCTGTCGTGATTCGGCAGCCGTACTTCCTGGCCGCGTGAATCGCGAAGCCTCCCCATCCGGTACCGATCTCCAATAAGTGATCAGTTGTTCGTAAATCGAGTCGCCGGCAGATGCGTTCCATTTTCGCGATGGATGCGTCTTCCAGCGTGCTGTCGGAATTCTCGAAGATGCCGGCTGAATACAGTAGTGTGTCATCCAGAAATAGCTGGAAAAAGTCGTTCCCCAGGTCATAGTGCGCTTCAATATTGCGGCGACTTCCCGAGCGTGAGTTGCGGCGCATCCAATGCAGGGCTCGAGCCCCCAGTCCCGTCAGTCTCGCGAGCCCCCGATCCATTTCACGCGCCACATTCTGATTACGAATGAGGATACGAATTACGGCGGTCAGATCATCGCAAGTCCAGTCGCCGGCGAGATACGCTTCAGCGGCTCCCAAACTGCCGCCAGTCAGGATCCGCCGATAAAACCGGGGATGCAGCACGTCGACGCTGACACCTGGCTCGCCAGACGTGCTAGTCCCATAGGTACGCTCGGTTCCCGAGTCGCGCACTGTAATCGGGCCGCCCTCAATCTGAGCGAGCATTTTTTCCACTGTCGATCGCGCCATGCGGTCCATAAACGTACCGTTAACCGAACCTCTCGTGAGCGTCGTGCGATTCTCGGAATTCATCGGGTGGCTGCTTCCTTCACAGGATTGGTTTGGGGATGTGGGAACACGGGACATTTCTTCAACCACAACAGCAGGGCCTGCCAGTAGATCCCGGCCCAGACTCGAGCTGTGATGAGGGGGTACTGGCATAGCACCCGGGCGAGTTGATACCCGCCGATCTCGCAGCGCCTCAGCACCAGAGCTGCAGCGAACAGTTTGTAACCGTTTTGAATGCTCTCGATCAGGACGCTCAAATGAGCACCGGGCATGTCCACCCGCCAGGCGTAGGTCTGATTCATTCCCATGAACGGGGAAACGTGAAATTCCTTATCTTGCCGGCAACGCAGTACTCGATGGCGAGCCCCCTCGAACGTCAGGACATAACAGTGTTGCTCGCCCCACGGCGTGTTGGTCACTTCAGCGACGACGAACTCGACCGATTGATCCGCCGCATCAAAACAGTAATAGAAGCTGACGGGGTTCATCAGGAACCCCAAGTGCCGCAACTGAGTGAGCAGCCGAATCGGGCCCGTGGGGCGGTGGCCCGTTTGCAATTCAACCAGATCTCGCACCTCACTATCGAGCGACCGGTCTGGATCGCCCATGTGGTCGGCACGTCGAAATCTGGCGAACGCCCAGCGGTGCGTCGACCACAGCCAGCGTCCACGAAAAACGTGATCCAGCTCATCCAGATCGAGATACAGCAGGTACAGCGGATATCGAAAGGCGTGCGGCAGCGGCGCATACCGCCGATGCAGCACTCGCCCTTCGTAGATCCCGCTCTGCATGACTTTGCCTTTTAAAATCCGCGTGTTACTCGAAATCACAACTCTGCAGGGCCGGGCGCCAGCCCATCTCTCTATGTCTCGGACGGCAGGGCCACCGTGCACGGCCTGGCATTCAGCAACTGGCACACGGCCAGGGCACTGTTGACGCCATCCTCGTGAAAGCCGTTGCCCCAATAGGCCCCGCAAAATGACGTGTCGTTCGCATCAATCAGTTCATTGTGCCGCCGTTGCGCGGCCGCCCGGCGAGTCGTGTAGATGGGATGGTGGTAGGCAATCTGCTGGATGATCCGCTGAGGTTTGATGTGGTCTGCTCCATTCAACGTCACACAGAAAACATTCTGCGAACGCAGCCCTTGCAGAATGTTCATGTTGTAAGTGACCGTGGCCTTATCCGATGCAGCGCTTTGAATGTGATAATTCCAAGCGGCCCAGGCACGACGCCGGCGCGGCAGCACACTGCTATCCGTATGCAGCACCGCAGTATTGGCTTCGTAGGGGAAGGCCCCCAGCAGTTCAGATTCCGTCGCTGTCGGGTCGGCCAATAGCTGGAGTGCCTGATCGCTATGACAGGCGAAGACCACATGCTCAAACTGCTCGTAGCCGCGCGTTGCTGAATGTACCTCGATACCCTCCGGCGTCCGCCGGACTGACTGCACGGGACAATTCAAAATGATGCGATCCCGAAACGGACGCGTTAAAGCCTCAACATAAGTCCGCGAGCCATTCTGAATCACCCGCCAGACGGGACGTTTCGTGACGCTCAGCAATCCATGGTTGCGATAGAACTCGACCACGAATCGTATGGGGAACTGTGAGAACGTGTCGGGGGGACAGGACCAGATGGCAGATCCCATCGGAAACAAATAGTGGTCCACGAATTCTCGGGAATATTTCGCTTCCCGGAGGTATTCGCCAATCGTGAGTTCCTCGTTGTCTGACTCCAGCAACGCGAGCGATTCGCGATTAAATCGCAGAATGTCGCGTAACATCAGGTAAAAGCGTGGCCTCAACAGATTCCGGCGTTGGGCAAACAAACCGTTCAGATTGCTGCCGTTGTATTCCAATCCGGTGAGATCACATCGCACACTGAAGCTCATGTCCGTCGGCTGCGACGGAACTCCGATTTCGTCGAGCAGGCGAATGAAATTAGGATATGTCCAGTCATTAAAGACAATGAAACCCGTGTCGATGCGGTGCCGCTCACAGTCAAGTTCGACGTCCAGCGTGTTCGTGTGGCCGCCGATGTAAGCATTCGCCTCAAACACTGTGATGTCGTGGCGCTCTCGCAGATAGTGCGCTGCAGTAAGTCCGGAGATCCCCGAACCGATGATGGCGATCTTCATTGCTGGCCTTCCACGTACTGCTTCAACTTGGCAATCGCCCGAGCCTCCAACTGCCGGATTCGCTCCTTGCTGAGTCCCAGGTCTTGGCCCACGGCCAGGAGCGTCTGTGGTCCGTCCTGCTGGTCGATGCCGAAACGCAGCATGACAATTCGCCGGTCGCGATCGTCGAGGTTGCCCTGCATCGCCTGCAGCAGCAATTGGTATTTTCGATACTCTTCCGCGGCACGCATGTCCTCGTCGGCATCGTCTTCTCCGACGGCCGCGAGTTCGTCGACTCCCGATTCCAATCGCTCGCTGTCCTGTTGCTGACGCTTGAGTACCCGAAAAAAGTCATTTCGGATGGCATAAGTCGCGTAGGTGCTGAAGCGGTAGCCACGGCTGTAATCGAATTTTTCGGTCGCACGCATCAGCGACAGGTGTCCGTCACTTAACAGGTCTTCTAACGTGTGGTGGTTGCTGGCGTACTTCTTGGCTATTGAGACCACCAATCGCAAATTCGCCGTAATGATCTGGTCTCTGGCTTTCCGTGCTTCAGCGAGCAACCGTTCAATTTCGTTGATGACTGACTCGTCAGCGGACTGGGAAGTGAGGGCGGAACGCAAGGCGTTGGCCCTGAATTTGAGATAGTTCATCCGCCGGAACAGAGTGGTTTGCTGATCTAGAGTGAGTAGCTCATGTTCGTGGAGTTTCGCGAAGTAGGCCGTCGCTCCCTTCTGGCCGGGCTCTTGGGGAACCAGCGGAGGTCGGATTCGACCCGTTGGCACTGCTGCCTCTTCCAATACCTTCCGATGCACACCACGGCGATTAAATTCGGGATTATGAATGAATGCGATCTCGCGACAAAGGATGTCGTGGATCCGCGTTTGGAGCTGTGTTCGTGCGTCGGCAGCGACAACAGAATTCATCCCGCGCTGTGACTTATTTGTCAGCGTTGCCGCAGCCGGCTTCGCCGAACTTCGGCGAGAGGTCGAAGGATCGCCACACACATTATTCAGAACTCGATTCATCGCTGTGACTCCTGAGAATCCCGACTCCCGCTGACCGACACGCTGTAGACCGATCGACTAGCCCGCCAGTAAATTCGTTCAAATCGTTCTACTACTATACCGCCCGGCAAGCGGCACCATAACAGTAAATTCGTTCAAATCGTTCAAATTATTCGAAATTGACGTAACTTGTTTTATGTCAAGGTAGTACACTGCTTAATTGGAAAGCGAACAGCCATCTGACTATGATGTGGATGACACCAGCAAAGGCAGATGATGGCCCTGAATTGCGGCCAGTCGCGAACCTACATTCGTTCAAAACAAGCAAACGCTCCTGTTTGAAACGTAAGGCCATTTTGAAAGATCTTCTCTCACCCAAGCAGGTCGCCCGAGCGATGGGGGTCAGCGAATCGTCGTTGAAGCGGTGGTGCGACCGCGGACTGATCCCGACAGTGCGGACGGCGGGTGGACACCGGCGACTGCCCATCAGCGGCGTGCTTGCGTTCCTGCGCGAAACCAAACAGAACTTGGTGGCCCCCGAGATCCTGGGGCTTCCGGCGACCAGTGGCAAGACCGATTGGGTGACCAGCCGAGCCAGGGACGTCCTGCGAGAGGCGTTGTTAGTCGGCGACGAAGCAGCATGCCGCCAGACAATCTTCGATCTGTGGCTGGCTGGTCAGCGTTTGAGCGAGATTTGCGACCGCGTCATCGCCGGGGCCTTCGCGGACATCGGCGACAAGTGGGCCTGCCACGAGGCGGAGGTTTATCAGGAGCGGCGCGCGTGTGAGATCGTGATCCGCGCGCTGCATGAACTGCGGAGCGCCATCCCCCCCGGTGACCCCCAATTCGTGGCACTCGGTGGCACCGCCGAAGGGGATCAATACATCATTCCGACAACCGCAGCGGAACTCGTACTAAGAGACTCCGGCTGGCAGGCCCACTCATTGGGAAGTTCGATCCCATTCGCCTCGCTGGCCGTCGCCATTCGCGAGCACCAACCCCAACTCTTCTGGTTGAGCGTTTCTCATGTCGCTGATCCGACACGTTTTCTACAAGATTTTCAACTCTTGAACGCAGCCGCAGCCGAAGCTGGCACGGCAATCACAGTCGGCGGGTTTGCTCTCGACGGAGTCCTCCGCCAGCAGATGCGCTATTCGGCCTTCTGCGACACCATGCAACACCTCGAAGAATTCGCCAGCACACTCCGGCCACAATCCTAACCCGGATTATTCAAGGGTCGATCTGCATCATACACAAGTATCGGCGCGATAAAGGAGTTAGGATCATCTTGCCCAAAACACCGCGCAAATCAGCCGGAACGCGCTAGCGTCCGGTTCGTTTGGAAATTCGAGTCGATTGTTGCCCGAACCGTGGGCTAGCGCC
>CAMAVF010000318.1 GCA_945861445.1 Planctomicrobium piriforme
CTACCGTCGGCACAGCAAAGACTACGAAACTCTGACCGCGAGTAGCGAGGCTCATATCAAAATCGCCATGACACATTTGATGTTGCGACGGATCACTCGCAATCGACTCAGTTGGTAGACATTGACCTACTTTTAAAACACGCTCTAAGAGTTTTCCCAGAGTCATTTCACGTGATATGTCAGTTCGCGGCGGGCTTGGAAGTCGGCCCTCCGCAGGGTTCAAAGATGTCCCCTTCGGGAACCACGAATCACCCGAATGATACGAATGGGGATTTTTTATCCACAGATTTTGCAGAGGACGCAGAGGGGATTCTGATCTGTGAAATCTGCGAAATCTGTGGATGGGTTACGAAACTGAGCAGTTTCAAAACGTGCCAGCGAGAGCATTCATTACGGGGTGGCGCGGAATGCACTCGCTTGCGCTTCGAGCTTGTATGCGCTGTCACTTCACGACCGGGACCGCCTTACCGACGTGGCACTGTTGATTCGGATTGCCCGATGCTCACGGACCCGGTCGCCTTCCGATGATCCGGCGTATGATCGGCCACCGCTTCGTCTGGCCGCAGGCGCCTGCCGATGATGACTTCGCACTCGGGCTGCGGCCGTTGGTTTCGGTCGCAGTTGACGCGGGCGACTTCGGTCCAGGCGAAGGGCAACGGCTTGGGCCGCGAATGGAACGCATCCATGCAGAAGTATTCGAGATTCTCATCCACCTCGTCGGCAACTGTGGGCCAGGCGTGATGCGCGATGTGTTCGTCGAAATGATACGAAAACAGATGATGCACCACGCCGAAGCTCGCCAGAGCCTGGGGATGAGGCAACAACTGTTTGGCTCGTTCGACGTCGCTCGCCGCGTCGCGACTGTGGGCCACCTGATACGACATGATCGGACCGATATAGAGGATCCCAATCAGGCAGGCCAATCCGGCCACACACTGCTGCGGCCGAGTCTTCCAGAAGCTCAACCAGCGGGGCAGGCCCGCACCGGCAGTCTGTGCGCCTTGTTCGATCACATAGCCACACAACAGGGCAAAGCAGGGGAACAACGGCATGAAGTACCGCGACCGGGCTTCCGGGGGAATCCACACCGAAGGAAAGGCAATCGCGATGCAACCTGCCAGATAGATCAACGGCAGCTTCGCCGTCTGAATGTGATCGCGGAACGCCTGGTAGCGATAAGCCAGCAACAACAGCGACCAGGGGAACAGACAGCCCGCAACGATCTCGATCGGAAACAGGGTGATATGCGAAACGATCGTCGCCCAATGGGTGTTTTCAAACCGCTTAGCGACTTCCGACAAGTACACGTACGAGACTTTCTGCTGGCCCAGGGCCATCGAAAAGGGAATCTGCCAGGCACCCACCAGCGCGAGCAACACTCCTATTCCCGTGGCGTGCGACCAACTGACAACCCAGCGCCAGTTGCGGGTCAGCAGCAAGAACAGGCCAATGCCGCCTACGAAATACACGGGGGCTTGGGGGCCTTTGGTCAGCGTCGCCGCAGCCGCCAGGCTATAGGCGACAATCCACAAGCACCAATGATTCCAGCGGAGTAGAACTCCCATGTGCCAGACCAGCAACGCAGCGCTCAGCAGAAATGTGAACAAGGCCTCGGTTTCGCCGAGACGTCCCAATTGCAGCACTTGCGCGAAGGTGGCGTACATGGCTCCGGCCGTAAAGGCCCCGGTCCGCGACATCCAGCAGCGTCCATAGGCGTAGATCAAGAGGACGGTCAGCAGCGTGGCGACCACGCTGGGCAGCCGGACGGCGACGGCATCGACCCGGCCGCGGAATTCTCCGACCATGGCCACCACCCAATACTGCATGGGGGGCCGACTGAGCCGTGGCAGGCCCTGCACGCGAGGGACCAGCCAGTCACCGCCGTGGATCATTTCCCACGCAATGCGGCCGCGCCGCGATTCCTCTCCGCGGATCGACAGATCGGTCAACCGCGTGGCGTACAATCCCAGGACCAGGATCAGCAACCAGCCGAGCTCACGCTCGAAGTAGCGACTCCAGCCCGCAGTCGACTTGCTGCCTGTCGATGACTCTGCCATTTCGCGTCCCTGCGAAGGTCAATTCGATTCCCATCCACACTTGCGGCGTATTATGTTGATGATTGCCGCGGGCGGAAGACCAATCCGATCTTGACCCGTTTAGAGGGCACTTCTATAAGCGCCCGACGGCGATCCTTGTCTCTGATCAGGGAGTGATCAGAGACGATCGCGACACCACCACGGAAGGTCAATCGTGTCCCAGACAATCGACAATGCCGATGGCTCTGCCGGCGCTGTTCGCGGCGAACGTCCCGAGTCCCTGCGCGAGTACACGCGAGTCGCACCCCCATTCAGGTGGCCGAGTCGCAATTCCGTACTCGATCGCAGCCGACCGAAGACGCACGTCGCCGGGAACTCGCCAAGGTCGCGCATCGCGGCCTGGTGTGGCCTGGGGTTGATGCTGATTGGCGTGGGCGTAGGATTGTGGACGTATGTCCTGCGAGATCGTCTGATTGTGAAACGCTGGGGCACCGTGACGCCGGGCGTCGTGTTTCGCAGCGGCCAGATTTCCAGATTTTTAATCTTGCCGACGCTGCAACAACATCGCATCAAGCATATTATATGCATGACGTCCCCCGATTCGCTGGATGCGGATCAGCAGGCCGAACTGGCTGCCGCAAAGGAATTGGGGATTGACTACAAGTTCTTGCCGTTGAATGGTCGCGGTGTCGGGAAGGTCGAACACTTTACCGGTGCCGTGACGGCATTGGCCAAGAATGCGAAACAAGGTGAGCCGGTTCTGATTC
Organism: Planctomicrobium piriforme; assembly: GCA_945861445.1. GTDB lineage: Bacteria > Planctomycetota > Planctomycetia > Planctomycetales > Planctomycetaceae > JAKFVC01. Next base: position 2,804 of record CAMAVF010000318.1, read on the forward strand.
ATTGCCATGCCGGGGCACAACGGACGGGTGGCGTGGTGGCTGCCTATCGGTTACTGCTGGAGGGCCGTTCGCCGGAATTTGTCATTGGTGAACTGCGACGCTATGGCTGGAATCCGAACCGCGATCAAGTGTTGATCGATTTTGTGAATGCTCATTTAAAAGAGGCCGCCGTGGAATTGGTCGCGGCGGGTTGTCTCGAAAAAATCCCTCAGCCACTGCCGGTGTTGCGCTAAGAGCATGTTTGAAAAGGGAGGGCGAGGCTCCCGCCGAGCCGAAGACGAGCTTTAGCTCGGCGTCCGCCGGAGGCTTTTATCGCGGCCTCCGGCGGTCGCCGACCTGCGGTCGTCTAGGCTCGGCGGGAGCCTCGCCCTCCCGAATCTTTCATTTTCAAACTTGCGCTAAGCCTGCCAGTCGCTGAATTGAATGATTATGGGAGTCCAGAATGGCCGCACGCTGGCGCGTCTTGCTGACAGATCGGGCCTGGCCTGATTCCTCGATTGAGCGCGCAATCCTGGAATCCATCGGGGCCGAGATTGTCGAACCTCCCGCGACGGACGAAGCAACGCTGGCCAAGCTAGCCGCCACGGTCGACGCCATCGGCACGAATTGGGCCCAGGTGACGTCGCGCGTCATCGAAGCCTGTCCCAAATGTAAAATCGTGGCCCGGTTTGGAATCGGCCTCGATAACATTGCGGTCGATACTGCGACGCAGCAGGGGATCCCGGTGACCAATGTCCCCGATTATTGCGTCACGGAAGTCGCCGAACATACGTTGGCATTGTTGCTCGCGGCGGCCCGAAACGTGGGATTCTTCCAGCTCCGCACGAAGGCCGGGGAATACTCGCTGACCTCCGCCCCGCCGATGCGACGCATCTCGGGGCAGACGCTGGGGCTGGTCGGATTGGGGCGCATCGGATCGGCGGTCGCAGCCCGTGCCGCGGCGTTTGGAATGCAGGTCCTCGCCCATACTTCGTCCGGATTGTCGCGCGATCCTGGCGTCCAGATGGTGTCGCTCGAAGAACTGTTGCGAGCCAGTGATTACGTCTCGCTGCATGCCCCACTGACCCCTGCCACCCGCGGGATGATCGGTGCGCCGCAGTTGGACATGATGCGTCCGACGGCCTGGCTGATCAACACGTCGCGCGGTCCCTTGATTGATACCGCCGCGTTGTGGACCGCACTCCAGAAGAACCAGATTGCGGGTGCCGCACTGGATGTGTTTTCCCCGGAACCCCCCGATCTCAGCCAGCCGTTGTATCGCGATGAACGAGTCATCGTGACGCCCCACGCGGCGTTCGTGTCGCAAGAATCCTTGAGCGATTTGCGACATCGAACCGCAACACAAATCGCCGCCGCCCTGACCGGCAAGCGGCCCGAGAATGTCGTCAATCCGCAGGTGCTCGGGAATTAGTTGAACTCTCGGCTAAGAATCCAACTGATTCCACCGAGTATCGTTGCTCGGCCGCGGTCATGCTGGCGACTGCTGGACGAGTAATGCCAGGCGTGCCATCCGCTGGAGTGCCACGTCGACCGCCTGTTGCAGCGATCTCCGCAGGGACGGGCCGCTCGGATCATCCGTCTGACGCTGATTCACACTCAGTTTCCCAGTCGCGGCCAGTTCCTCCAGGAAGTCATCGAGTTGATCGCGCTGATGATGGCCGTCGAGTCGCTGCAGCAATTGCTGATCAACGCCATCGAGTCGAATCAATTCGTGTCTGAGATTGGTGACGGTGTTGCCGGACTGTGCCTGATACCGCGCCAGTGGACTGGCAGTGGGCAGGTCGCTGACGTGGGTTGTGAACCGGGAAGGAGCGATGGAAATCTCGACCTGATCCGACGCACACAGCGTCAGCAAATCGTTCCCCAACGTCGTCATGTCACTGGCGGCTGGCTGCCCTGGTAACGCATTGTTTGGATTGACGGCACTGATTGCCTGGTTCGCTAATTCTTCGAACCGAACGGCGAGAGGCCAGCTCGATCCGAGTATCTGCATGGCCATTTTCGTTACCGGCGCACTCGTAGACACAATCTGTTGTCGGCCGTTCTGAAATCTTGCGACAGATGCCGACTTCAGGTCTGATGGAGAATCCAGCAGCGTCAAATTGGCCGACAGGAATCGCCCTTCCAAACTGTGAACGGACATGTTGCGGTGAATTGTGACTCCCGAATGACACAGCAATGTCCGGCGGAACATCCGATTTCGCAGAAAGTCCATGTACTGTTCCATTTTGATGACATTGCTGGCCGCACCGCGCAGGACCTCCGCCGCCTTGGGAGCCACGTTTCCCAGCCACATGACACCCAGGTCCGCTTCGCCCACATAATCCAGGCCCGCGCTGCGTGCTCGTGTCATAAACTCATGAAAATAGATCGGTTCATTCACCACTTCCAGATGCTCATGCAACAGATAGCCATCCGACTGCTTCTGTAGTTGAGCAAGTTCAGATTTCAAGTGCATTCCATAAGCATTGCCATCTGCCGGAACCGAGCTCGCCAGGAACTCCAGGATCGCCCGAGCCTGGCCGACTCGTGCCTGAGGTTCCTCCAAATTCGCGACATGATACTGCATCATATCGCGGATCGTCTCGCGCATATTCCAGCCCGGCCGGGTGTTATAACTGATATATACAATACCCTGCGGATTTAGAGCCTGTACACTCAGAGCCAGGATCCGGTCCTGTACCTCTTGGGGCACCCAGGAAAAGACTCCGTGGCAGATGATGTAATCGAACTTCTCAGCACCCGGAACGAAATCCATACAGTCCTGAACTTCCAGGCGCAGACTTCGCAGCCCGAGATCTGCGACCACCTTTTGGCCGGTCATGATCTGTTGACGTGACAGGTCAATCCCCAGGAATTCGCTGCCCGGAACGGACACGGCCATAGGAATGATGTTGCCACCAGACGCGCAACCGATCTCTAACACCCGGCAGTCATCCACAGATCGAGGGCTCATTCCGAACAGGGTCCCGATCGTGGCCAGGCGATCCGGATGCGACGCCGCAAACGGATGGCTGGGATACGGAACCTGATCATAGCTGTTGATGGCCGGGACGCTGTTCACGAAGGTTCCTCGTCATTGGTAGTTTGAAAAACGGAGATGTGGGAGGGCGAGGCTCCTGCCGAGCCTCATACGACCACAGGTCGGCGACCGCCGGAGGCAACCTTCGAAGCCTCCGGAGGACGCCGAGCGAATGGTCGTGTCAGGCTCCGCAGCAGCGTCGCCCTCCCTCTTCAAACCCTTTCTCAGGAATGCAATCGACATTCACATTCGAGAAGTGTACGCGATGAGTTCTCTGTCAACTAGTTCGCAAGCGAGCGAACAGGTGATGATCACAATTTCAGAATAATCCGTCTGTGACGATTGACGCGGTTCGACCACTTGGGTAGAACGTACACCTGACGGCGTGAGCAGGTGACATACAGGCACAGTGTCTTATGTTGAGCGCACGTCGTTTCATATCCCATCCAATCGATTCAGATTGCTGCTGAAAAGTCGCATTTCACAAAAAGGATCTTGTATGGTCGTCAGCCATTGGCTCGATTCCGTCAGACGTGTCGTCTTGCGCTCGCGTGTCGGCGATTTACTTCGTCGAACGGATCCCGTGCGGCGTCGATCGAGTGGGAGAAGTCTCGATTGCTCCAAGACCACCAGTCAGCATGTCGAACGCTTGGAAGAACGAGCGCTGTTGACGCCGACCGTGACGCTGACGGCCAGCGACCCCGACGCGTCGGAAGCGGGACCCGATTCGGGGACGTTTAGCGTCATGCGGATGGACGAATTGACGGGAGATCTGGTCGTCAATTACTCGCTTGGCGGTGCGGCGACAAACGGCGGCGATTTTCAACAGATCAGCGGGTATGTGACCATTCTGGATGGCAACAAGAGCGCCTCCATCGTCATTATTCCGATCCAGGACGCAAATACCGCCGAGGGCTCTGAAACAGTCACCCTGAGTCTCGCGGAAGGCAAAGGCTACAACATCGACAAGATGTCCAATGGGGGCACGGTGACGATCACCGACGGTGCCGGGTCGGTGCCGACCGTCACCATCACCGCGGACGACGCTGACGCTTCCGAAAGCGGATCCAATAGCGGGGCGTTTACCATCAGCTTGAGCAGTTATCCGACCACGACAATGACCGTCAATCTGTCGATTTCCGGCTCGGCGACGAACAAGGTCGATTACGCGGAAGTGATGGAAACGGTGTCGTTTTCTCCCACCAGCAAATCGGCCACGATCACGATTTCTCCAGTTCAGGATGCAAACAACTCCGAGGGACCTGAAACGGTCGTGTTGAGTATTGCTGACCCCACGAACAAGGGAGAGTACACCTACGAATCCAAGAACAACAGTGCGACGGTCATGATCGCCGATGAGGTTGTGGCCCAGGTCCGCCCAGAAGTTGGCAACCTGCACCTTGTGTCAGACACGGAAATACCCGCAGATCTGATCACAACTGACTTGCGTGTCGCTGGCTCGGTGACACACGCGGACGGTCCCGTTGCCTATCTCCCGTTGCAGTACGACCTGAATGGCGACGGATTTGCTGACGGATCTGGATCTACGGATCCACTTGGCAACTTCATGGTGAATCTGGCCAATTTCAACGTCAGCGCGGGGGCGGTGAATTTAAGCGTCAGAGCCGGTGAATACGGTTCGATGCCGATGAATACGGCGTATGGAAGCTGGTCGACGTTTTCGTTTGCTTATACCGTTCCACTCCCTGCCGTGTCTGGACTGGCGCTGGCGAACGACACTGGAACTCCAGATGACATGGTTACGGCGGACGCTCGCGTCACGGGCAATCTGGTCCTGTCCAATCTTTCCGTGGCGCATCTGCCCCTGCAGTTTGATCTGAATGGCGACGGTATTGCGGATGGATCTGCCCAAACAGACATCAACGGTCATTTCGCCATTGATCTGAACAACTCGAATCTGACGGCTGGAATACAGACAATCTCCATCCGTGGCGGGCGCAATGTCAATGGTCCGATGTCGGTCCAATACGGAGACTGGTCCGAATTCACATTTACATACGCTCCGGTTCCTCAGCCTCGGCCGGAAGTAGAAGATCTGCACCTGGTATCAGACACCGAAATCGCGAATGATCTGGTCACATCCGATTTGCAAGTTTCCGGCAGTGTCACCCATGTCGATGGCAGCATCGCGTCACTTCCGGTGCAGTATGACCTGAACGGGGACGGAATTGCCGAAGGGACCGCGTACACGAATCAGGTGGGCGAATTCACCATTGATCTCGCGAATTCCCATCCCTCTCCAGGCAGTGTCGTGTTGCGAGTGCGCGCCGGCGAGTCTGTTGGGGTACCGATCAGCACGCAATATGGGAGCTGGGCGACATTCACTTTTACCTATGCGGTCGCATTGCCGATCGTTTCGGACCTCTCGTTGGTCGCTGACACGGGCACACCCGAGGATTTGATCACGACCGATGCACGCGTGTCGGGCTTGTTGACCGTGGCCGAAATGTCGGCGGCATACCTTCCAGTGCAATATGATCTTGATGAGGACGGAGTGATCGACGGGGCAACCCAGACCGACGTGATGGGACAGTTCACGATCGACCTGCGAGACTCCAATCTGGCTGGGGGCGACTACACGATTTCCGTCAGGGGTGGGCGTTCCTTGAATGGGTCCGTGAACCCCACCTACGGAGCTTGGTCGGACTTCACGTTTACCTACATCGCGCCTGTTTTCGCCTTGCCTGTGGTGGGGTCTTTGGGATTGGTAAATGATACCGGGACTCCCGGAGACTTGATCACCACCGACCCCCGCATCTCTGGCTCGCTGAGTGTCACAGATG
>CAMAVF010000319.1 GCA_945861445.1 Planctomicrobium piriforme
ACAAATTTCGCGATTTCAGACAAGGGCAATTCGAACCAAAATCATCGACTTTTCATCAGACTAGGCCCGACCCTTCATCAACCCGGCGTGACTGCCCTCCTTGACACTGTTTCGCCCCAGACGTAGCATCGCGGTATGCCAAATCACGCCGTTCACTATCTGCGCAGCCGCGAGTTGCTGTCCCGTCAATCGAGCCTGCTGGTCGTCATCGATGTCCAGGAAAAACTGGCCCCGTTGATCTGCGAGACCGAACGTCTGCTCGTCAATTGTTCGAAGCTCGTGCAGTCGGCCAAGTTGTTCGATCTGCCCACGTTTTGCACCGAGCAATATCCCCAGGGCCTGGGGCCGACCGTTCCCGCATTGGCGGAACATTTGCCCGATCGTCCTGCCAAGCTGCGGTTCAGTTGTGCGGAAGTTCTGAACTGGCCCCCGGCGGCAGAACGGACGGACGATCGTTTTCAAGTGGTCTTGTGTGGGATCGAAGCCCACGTTTGCGTCCTGCAGACGGCATTCGACTTGCTGGCGGCCGGATATCAAGTCTTTCTCGCCGCAGACGCGGTGGGCAGTCGCCGGCAACTCGACTGGAAGATTGCCCTCGACCGGCTGGCCGCAGCGGGAGCAACGATCGTCACCACGGAATCGGTCTTGTTCGAATGGTGCGAAACGGCCGAGGCCCCCGAATTCAAACAGTTTGTCGCGATCGTGAAACCGAAAAACTTGTAGCGCTAAGAATGAAAGATGTGCAGCATGTCGATGCCCGTTCCTCCTGCTCTGGATCCGCCGCGCCGCATTTTGATGGGGCCAGGTCCCAGTGATACTCATCCCCGAGTTCTGGCCGCCCTGGGCGCCCCGACGGTCGGCCATCTGGATCCCTACTTCCTGCAGGTCATGGACGACAGCCAGAAGATGCTGCGCGAGGTCTTCCGGACAAAGAATGAACTCACCCTGGCCGTCAGCGGCACGGGTAGCAGCGGCATGGAAGCGTGTGTGGTGAATCTGATCGAACCGGGCGATCGCATGGTGGTGTGTGTCAACGGGGTCTTCGGCGGACGCATGGCCGATGTGGCCGAACGGGCCGGCGCGATCGTGACCAAGATCGAACGCCCCTACGGCGAGATTATCCCCGCCGATGAAGTCGCGGCAGTGGTAAAGAAGGTCTCGCCGAAAGTCTTCGGAATCATTCACGCCGAAACATCGACAGGGGCCTGGCAACCGTTGCCGGAGATCTCGAAAATCGTCCATGACGCCGGTGCATTGATGCTGGTCGATACGGTGACGTCACTGGGCGGCGTGCCCCTGGAAGTTGATGCCTGGGAACTGGACGCCGTCTACAGTGGCACGCAGAAATGCCTCAGTTGCCCGCCCGGATTGTCCCCGGTGACCTTCAGTCCCAAGGCCCTGGCGGCGATGGATGCCCGCAAGACGAAGGTCGCCAGTTGGTATCTGGACATGTCGATGGTCCGCAACTATTGGGGCCAGCAGCGAGCCTATCACCACACCGCACCCATCAACATGAACTACGCGTTACGTGAAGCCTTACGGCTGGTGCTGGAAGAGGGATTGGAAAATCGCCACGCCCGGCACAAGAAGAATCACCTGGCACTGAAGGCCGGTATTGAAGCGATGGGACTGAAGTATGCCGTCCCCGCCAGTCATTGCCTGCCCATGCTGAATGCGATTCAGATTCCCGACGGAGTCAACGACGCAGCGGTCCGTTCGCAATTGCTCAACGAGTTTGGCATCGAGATCGGCGGCGGTCTGGGATCGATGAAGGGCAAGGTCTGGCGCATTGGCCTGATGGGCGAAACCAGCAGCCAGCGAAACGTCCTGGTCTGCCTGGCCGCCTTGGAAAAATGCCTGCTGGATCAAGGCCAGAAGCCTGCCGCCGGAGCAGGAGTCGCGGGAGCGATCGCCGCGTATCGGTAGGCTTGGTATTCCCTGCCATCAGCCGGAACGCGCTAGCGTCCGGTTCGGAAATTGATTCGACGTTGTTATGAACCGCGGGCTAGCGCCCTGCGGCCGATGATCGCTTTTCGATTTGGATCCTCCATGTCCGCTGATGCTTCAGGACAATTTCCGTCAGTTCGACTGCGGCGCTTACGGTCGCATTCGCAACTGCGCGAACTGGTACGCGAAACGAAGCTCGACGCGGGCGATTTCATTCTGCCGTTGTTCATCAAGCATGGGCGCGGACAACGCATTCCCATCGGCTCGATGCCCGGTCAATCGCAACTGACTGTGGACTTGTTGAAAGACGAAATTGCTGAAATCGAAGCGCTCGGTATTCCAGCGGTCATTCTGTTTGGAATTCCCGAGCAGAAAGACGCCGTGGGCAGCGACGCCTATTCCGACACCGGAATCATTCAACAGGCGGTGCGCGAGATTAAACGCTCGGGTTCCAAACTGTTGGTGATGACGGACGTCTGCTTCTGCGAGTTTACGGATCACGGCCATTGCGGCATCATCAGCCACCGTCACGGCCAGCCCGATGTGGATAATGATCAGACCCTTCAGATCCTCGTCAAAGAGGCAGTCAGCCATGCCCAGGCGGGGGCCGATTTAATTGCTCCCAGCGGCATGATGGACGGCATGATCCAGGCGTTGCGGCAGGGTCTGGATGCCGCGGGCTTCACACACCTGCCGATCATGAGCTATGCCGCGAAGTATTGCTCGGCGTTCTATGGTCCGTTCCGTGACGCGGCCGAGAGTGCTCCGAAATTTGGCGACCGACGCACTTATCAGATGGATCCCGCGAACGGGAATGAAGCACTCCGCGAAGTCGCGCTCGATCTCGCCGAGGGAGCAGACATCCTGATGGTCAAGCCGGCCCTCAGTTACCTGGATGTCATTCACCGCGTAAAGCAGGCCCATCCTGAAGTGCCGCTGGCCGCCTATAACGTGAGTGGCGAGTACGCCATGATCAAAGCGGCCGCCGCGAATGGCTGGATTGACGAGCAACGCGTGGCGCTCGAAGTCTTGACCTCAATCAAACGCGCCGGGGCGGACATGATTCTGACTTACTTCGCGAAGGATGCTGCTCGGTGGTTGCGATAGACATGGGATAGGCTTCCAGCCTGTCAGCTTTGTCCAGAATGACAAGCTGGAAGCCTATCCAACGGTCATGACACCAAAAAAAAATCCCAGCCAGGCGCAACAGGCGCCAGACTGGGATGTTGCTTTTGCATTGTGCCTTGGTCAGCCCTACGCCTTTTCTGCAGCAGCGGCAGCGGCTTTTTCGGCTTTGTCTGCGGCCTTCTGTGCTTTATCGATCTCCGCCTTCTCGGCCTTCGTCATCGACGGCGGCTCGGCGATCGGCTCCTTGATCGGCTGGACGAAGTATTCCTTCTTGTTCTTCTGGTGCAGAGCTTCGGCCCGGGCTTCCGCCTGTTCCTTTTCTGCGTACGGGAAGCGCCCTTCTTCCTTCATGCTGGAGCTGAAGACACCCCACAACATGCGTTTGCGGACGACGGCCTTGGTCTTGGTCCGTTTGGGACGAGCCGCGGCTGGCTTCTTCTTGGGAGCCCGCTTCTTGCGTTTCGGGGCTTCATCCCCGGAGTCGTCATCATCCACTTCCAGTTCAAGCTCAGCGTCTAGGTCCGCATCGTCATCTTCGAGTTCGACTTCATCGCTCTCGTCCGAATTCTGTGCATCCGCGGCTTCCGCTTGCTTCCGCAAGTCCATGCGATTCTGAGTTTTCCGTGCCATGACGGGACTACGTCTCCTGTTTCACAAGTCTGCGACAATCCACGGGTGACAGCCCGTTGAAAAAGGTGTCTGGAACTTTGCCAACCATTTGGAATCGAGCGTTTTTTCGACGTTCGGAGAGTTCCAGACACCTTTTTCAACAGGCTGCTAACACCCGCTCGAAACATCAACCAGTATGATAAACGAAACGACGCAAATCAGCAAATGGTCGACACCCTGAGTGAAATCGGGGGCTGCGGATCACCAGCGCGATGACCACAGGTATGACTGACGATCAAGTCCGCCTGACGACCGAGGGAGAATTCGACAGCCACACATGAGATGGCGACGAGCGACCAGCAGAACATCAAACCTGGGCGGATCTAGGCTTATCCGCCCTGTTTGATGGTGATCTAGCAAACGGACTTTATCCGTGCCCCGTGTCGACGGTCATCGCGAATGAAAGAGCAGGGCGTTAGCTCAGCCTGCTCAGGTCCCGGTGTCAGTCAGACCGCTGATCCGACCAACTCGAATTCGACTTCCCCGTCGCGATTCGCTTCCATCCGCGCAAAAATTTCCTCACGCAGAACAGGGACGTGGTTCGGAGCAGAAATCCCCAGCCGCACGCGGTTCCCGCTGATTTCGAGAACCTTCACGCGAATGTTACTGCCAATGACGATTTCTTCGTTCGATTTCCGACTGAGTACCAACATGACGTTTCCTCCCTGAGCTTGGTGCTGAATCCTGAGGGGCGCTGTCGCAATCCTCTCCGAGAATTACCAACTTCCCGCACTGTGGGTCTGAACCTGCGGGACCAGAACGCCGAATACCAGCAGATAGTGCAGATTGCGCGCCGTATCTTGAAATTCTTTCAATGACGAGTCGTTTCCGTGACAAATTCGGCAAAAACGGCCTGAAATGGCTTGACGAAGAGCTCCAACAGTGCTCAGCCTAGACGAACACCTGCAAAATTGAACTTCATAATCGCCTGACTAGTGTTGCAATACAATACACAAAGTGACAGGGCGCTTGTACGCGTGGGCACATTACGGGTCGAATTGCCACACAGTGTGACCGCACACCTGCCTAACTGGCTGCCCAGCGACCAGTTTGAAAGGCATGATTCTCTGGAATCTGTGCCCCAGCTAAACTCGAAGCACGGGAACTTCGGCATGCAAAAACCAGCGATCCAGCAGCACTCGGCGGCTGAACCAGGAGGAAGTCATGAGCCAGCCGGCGACGAATTGCCGAGCAGATTGCGGGATGCAGCCCGAAATACCCGTCATCGCTGAGGGTGAATCACCAAATCGAGCCTGCAGCTTGCCGCAATAGATTGTGGTCAAATTGACCAGATTGTGGCCGCTGAGTTCCCGGATCGTCGCGGCGGCCAGCAAGCCCGATTCGATCGCGGGCCGGATTCCCTCACCACTTTGCCGGTCGGCCAGGCCGGCGGCGTCGCCAATCAACAAGATCCCGGGCGGATTGAATGATGGCCGGGGGAGGCTGGTTCGCAGCTTGTAAGCATGCCCGTGAAAGGGCCCCGGCAGATCGTGCGGAATTTTGCCTTGCTGCTGCATGCGGGCGACGAAGTCAGCCACGTGCGACGACAAGCGACCCTCCTGCTCGCGTCCCAGACCGATATTCAACCAGTCCCGTTTGCGAAAGATCCAGCCGTAGCCCTTCAGATCCGGGCAGAACAACAGCTCCGGACGTTCAGGCAGGACGGTGCAGTGTTCCCGCTGTGCGGCCGTCATTTCGAATTCGATTTCCTGCGCCACGACCACCCGTAATTCCGGCTGCGGTTCAGCCGCGGTGCTGGAATCCGCGTCGCTCGACGGCGAGAAATGCCGGGCGACGGGGCAAAAATGTCCCCCGGCCCCGATGACCAGCGGAGCCCGAATCGATTCGTTCACAACCCAGTCTGTCCCGTCCTGGCGAATCGTGCGAAACGGTTCCCCCAGCCGTAGCCGTGCCCCCGAACGGCGCAGCAGATAATCGTCGAATTCAAACCGCCGAATTCCGTAGCTGACCGCGCGGTCATAGACTGTTTCCACTTCGCGACCGCCGATCATCCCGGTCAAAAACCGTGTGATCGGCTGGATCACGGATCGTTGCTCATAGTCCACGACCTCGATTTGCAGTTCGTCGAGAACCGGGGGCGTGATCCAGCCCGCACAGACTTTGTGCCGTGGAAACTGTGCTTTATCGAGAATGACGACATGGCGACCTGACTGGCTCAATTGCCAGGCACATGAAGAACCGGCCGGACCGCCACCGATGATGAGCACGTCGCAAGTGTCCAAGATTACTCCCTTGCGGTCAGGACGGCCCGACACACGCGCTGCTTTGCGGATCGAAAATCTGCAGCTTCCGAAAGATCAGGCCCGCCAGATGCTGATGGGCCGCTGCATTCAGTTGAATTCGTCCGTCCGCCAGCCGGGCTTTCGTCGCTGACGGATCGGGCCAGTGTTGCAGCCAATCGTCCCACTGGTCGACACACGGGACTTCGTCGCGCACAATCTCTTGCCGCAGGATTTCCACGTATTGCCGCAGGTCCGCCCGTTTTCTAGTCGCCGGGATGTAAACCGGATGAGGCAGGATGACCAATGGAATTCCGCCTGCCATACGGACACTGTCGAGGAGATCGCGGATCGTGCGACGAAACGCGTCGCGGCCCGCAACTCCCGCCTTGCAATCATTAATTCCCAGGCTGATCGCGACGACATCCGGACGATAGCGACTTACGCGGCGTCGAAAGGTCTCCAGCAATTGAGCTGCCGAATCGCCACTCACTCCGGTGTTGATGACCACATCGCCCGCCCGCCGCAGTTCACCTCGCACCCGTTCTGCAAAAATCTCGACACAGCTCCGCTGGCCAGCAGTGGAACCGGTTCCCTGAACGATATTGTCCCCCGTGAACAGCCAGGTCACAGGCCGCTGCCCCTGCAGCAGAGACAGGATGGCCGCCAATCCGGCAGCGCTGTCGCTCTCCAGCTCGGTCGCAATTTCATCGTTCGGAACCGTGTCGTCCCTGACCTTTTCAATCCGCATCAAAGCCGACGCGACAACGGCCTGGGCGGCCTCCCAACCGACGGGATTACCCTGAGGCTCAGCGACTGCAGGATGGACCGGACGCTTGGACGGCGAGGCAGCATTCCCCAGCAGACCGCGATTGATCAACCGTCGACGGCGAGATTGCGAATCACGCGATTTCAAATCGAGTTCCCAGTACTCAGCGATTGTGATGTGCTGCACTCCTCGAGTGCAGCCACGTGGGATAGGCTTCCAGCCTGTCATTTTCATGCAAGAATGACAGGCTGGAAGCCTATCCCACTAGCAGTACCCTACTACCACGATACTCGGTGAGTTTACCGGAAACGATGTCAGTTGTGCAGAACCTGGAAAAGAATCAGACTGGCGCGACGAAGTGTCAAGCAGCCTTAACATTGTCCAATTCACGACGTTTCACGAATGACCAGCGTCGTCTGGACGAATTCGTTTTCACCGACATCCGTGCCGGCGGCGATTTGACGCTGCAGCTTGGCCACGGCCAGCGTCAACAGATCCGAGAGTTCATGCGTCACCGTCGTGATCCGAGGATCAAACACGGCCGCGAATTGCAGGTCGCCCCAGCCGATCACGGAGATGTCATCGGGCACGCGCCGGCCCAGCCTGCGAAATGCTCGCAACAGGCCGACTGCGGTAAAATCGGTGTCACAGAGGACGCTGTCCGCTTTCTTTTCGTTGAGAATCATCCGCGCCAAATCGTCGAACCGCGGATAATCATCCGGGGTACTGATCGACCAGCCTCGCGTTTCCTGGTAAACGTGGCTTCGGTCAAATTGAATTCCCAAGTCCACTGCCGCATGGCAATAAGCCTCAATCCGAGCCTGGATGGCAGGCGTTTCCAGCTCCTCTGTAATGAACATGGGACGCTTTCGTCCGCGACTCTGCAAGTGGGCCATCGACGAACGAGCCCCGGAGGTGACGTCGCTGACGACCGCGGTGACGCCGGGGATCCGTAAATCGCCGACCACGGTCACTACATTGGAAATCTGCGGCAGCAATTCCGCCACGGACGGCCACTGCGATTCATTTTCGTGAGCGAGATAAACGACACCATCCACCCACCCTGATCGCGAGTCGCGCAGCAATTGTTCGATCGGTTCCAGGTTGCCGAGCGAGCGGGTCGCCAGAATTCGGAAACCTTGCTTTTCCGCCGCTTCGTGCAGCCAGGTCAGCACGCGCTGGGCCAGGAAATTCTTCCAGTCATGAGCGACGATGGCGATCACACCGCTGCGTTTGCCCGCCAATTGCTGGGCCGCAGCGTTGGGTCGATACCCCAGTTCGTCGGCAATCTGGCGAATGCGGTCTGCCGTCTGGGCACTGACCCCGATCCGTCCGTTGCCCGTCCCCATCAGCACGGCCGAAACCGCCATCCGCGAAACTCCGGCGCGCGCCGCGATGTCGGTCATCCGAGGTGTTCCAGAGCCGATGAAATTGCGAGACGCCACGGAAGTTACCTTTCTCCTGAAACCGCCCTGTGGTGAATATCTCGCGCAATGGACAGCGCAATCTCCTTCATGATTTCACATTCGCTAAGAGTAGAGTCAACAAACATAAGAAAAAAGTGACATCTTGATGAATACAAGCTCGAAGCGCAAGCGAGTGCATTTCATTGACGATCCAATATTGATGCACTCGATCTCGCATATGTGAAGTTGCGCTATCGCAAAAATCTGCGAAATCTGTGGATGACTTGAGGTGGACCCCAAAGTCCAGACAGAAAACATGCTTTCTTAAACTATTCCTGGCGCCAGCCAGGTTCTCTTTCCCGAGTGTGGGGAGCAGCCCAACGCGAGTGAGCGCAGCGAATCCGCG
>CAMAVF010000320.1 GCA_945861445.1 Planctomicrobium piriforme
TGCGAACAGGAACTGGTGGCCGGTTATCACACGGAATATACCGCCATGAAGTTCGGCATGTTTGCCATGGCCGAATACATGCACATGATCACGGTCGCGTTTCTGGCGGTGATCATCTATTTTGGCGGCTGGCATCTGTGGTACATCGCTCCGGACGTGGCCCCCGATCAGCTCACGCTGCTTGGAGCACTCCTGCGGATCGGGATTCTGCAGCTCAAAGTCCTGGCGCTGGTCTTCTTCTTCATGTGGGTTCGCTGGAGCTTCCCGCGCTTCCGCTACGATCAGTTGATGGCCATTGGCTGGAAGATCATGATTCCGCTGGGACTGGTGAATCTGCTGGCCTCGGCGATCTCGCAGGAGTTTTTGCCCGAGAATGCGTATCTGGCCAAGGCCGTGGTGGCGTGGTTGGTGTTGGCCGCCTGTTTTGTGTATGGAATGTTGAAAGTCAGTCCCCAGGGTGCGCCCTCACAGCATGCACTGGCTAAAGTTTAGATAAGGGCACTAGCGTGCAAGCGAACGATCCAAACATTCAATGGGTAGAAGAGCCGACTCTCGGGTGGACCGGGCGGATGTATTTGACCCCCATTATTGATGGTCTGACTATTACGCTGGGCCACTTTTTCAAGGCTGCCAAGGGTGACACGTTCACCGTGCAGTTTCCGGAAGAGCGGCCGAAGTTTGGCAACCCGTTGATTTACCGCGGCGTGCATCGTCTTAATAAGGACGACGCAGGTCGCGTCAAATGCGTGGCCTGCTTCATGTGTGCGACGGCTTGTCCGGCGCATTGCATCGACATCGTGGGGGCTCAGGCACCGTGGGAAGATCGTGAGAAGTATCCGCAAAGCTTCGTCATCGACGAGTTGCGGTGCATCTTCTGCGGGATGTGCGAAGAAGCCTGCCCGGTGGATGCCATCGAGTTGACCTCGATGTTCGACCTGACCGGGGCCAGTCGCGAAGAGATGATCTTCGATAAGGAGAAGCTGTTGTCGGTCTATGACCAGACAATCGCCGCGGAACCGATGAAGAGTCGCAGCGGTCACGCCGCAGGGAAAGGGGCCTGACCGATGGGCGAGTTTGAACTGACATTATCGACGCTGATTGTGGTCGTACTGGGCGGGTTCGGTGTCTACCTGCTGCTGCCGCGCGGCACCAATCCCTCCGATCGAATTGCCCGCATCGTGGGCTGTGTGCTGACCACGATTTCATTGGTGCTGATTGCGTCAAACTTTGGCGACGTGTTGCCGAACAAGACGAACGAACTGACTTTTTACATTCTGGCTGCGGTGAGCATCGTGTCGGCGGTCTTGATGATTGCCAGCCACAACCCGGTGATTTCGGCGTTGTGGTTCGCGTTGGTCCTGCTGTCGAATTCGGGTTTGTATCTGCTGCAGGGTGCTGAGTTCCTGTCGGCAGCGACGATTATCATCTATGCCGGGGCAATCATCGTGACGTTTCTGTTTGTGATCATGCTGGCGCAGCCGAATGGCGCGGCACCGTATGATCTGCACAGCCGCGAACCGTTACTGAGTTGTACGGCGGGAGTGATCCTCGCGTGGACGTTGCTCGGCACATTGCATTACGCCTGCAATGAAGAAGCCAAGCCGCTCAATCAGCGTCCGGCCGGGGCGTCATCTGCCGCGTTGCCGAGTCCGTCGCTGGTGGCGAAGTCGCTGGCGGGTCATCCCGAATCGGTGATTCGTGAAGGCAAAGCTCACGTGGACAGCCTGGGGCGGACCTTGTTCTTGGAACATTATGTCGCCATTGAAGTGGTGGGCATGTTATTGCTGGTGGCGGTGGTCGGGGCAGTGTTGATTGTAAATCGAGATCCCGCCAAGCTCACGGCGGCGTAGAGTCTTGGACGTAACTGAATTTGAAATACTTCTTCGCGGTCACTTTATGGGCAACCTTCCACTTTTAAATAACTATCTCAGCGTCGGGGCGATCCTGTTTGCGCTGGGGTTGATTGGCTTTCTCTCGCGGCGGAACTTGATTGTCATGTTCCTCTGTGCCGAGCTGATGCTTCAGGGAGTCTCGCTGACTTTCGTGGGGTTCAGTACGTTTCATGGAAGCTGGGGCGGGCAGGTCTTCACGATCTTCAGCCTGGCCCTGGCGGGTGCGGAAGCCGCTGTTGCTCTCGCCCTGATTGTCGTCTTGTTCCGCCGGAACGAGACGCTGGATATTTCGTTGTGGCAGGATCTGCGTGAAGCCGATCAACCCCCCGTGCTGGATGAATTCGAAGCGGCCGTCGCTGACGTGGAGCCGGTTTATCCCGAGCTGACTCGTTCGGGATTGCTGCCGGGTCAGGGACGCGAGCCCGGACATCATCATCGCACAATCGATGAAGCCATCGACGAACAGCGTCACGAACCGGTCGAGGTGCCGCATGCCTGAGTTTCTTGTGACGCTGATTCCACTCTGCCCGCTGCTGGCCTGTCTGGCCATCGCCGTGCTGGGCCCCACGGTGCTGAAGGAAAAGAGCCACTGGCTGACCATCCTGGGCAACGGGGCCGCGTTCGTCTGCGCGTTGCTGGCCTTGATTGGCCTGACGTCAACCAGCCTGATCCCGCAGGGGCACCGGACGTTCGAACTTTACAAATGGATGTCGTTGCCGGCTTCGGGTGATACCGGGGCGCTGGACATCGCCATCACGCTGCATCTTGATTCGATGTCAGCCATCATGCTGACAATGCTGACGTTCGTGGCGACGCTGGTGGCGATTTATGCCTCGAGTTATATGCACGGTGATCCGGGTTATCCGCGGTTCTTCGCCTGCGTGTCGCTGTTTACGTTTTCGATGATCATGCTGGTCCTGTCGGGCAACTTTTTGCAGTTGTTCATGTTCTGGGAGGCGGTCGGCCTGTGTAGCTATCTGTTGATCGGCTTCTGGTACGAAAAACCATCGGCCTCGGCGGCCGGTATGAAGGCGTTCCTGGTCAACCGTGTCGGTGACTTTGGCTTTGCGATCGGCATCTTTCTGATCTGGACGACATTCGGCTCGATCAACTACGCCGATACGATCTTCAATCCGGACGCCCTGGCGAAAGTCGCGGCCGAGAACCCGGGGTTGCTGGAAACGATCTGCCTGTGTCTGTTCACCGGGGCAGTGGGTAAGAGTGCCCAGTTCCCGCTGCATGTGTGGTTGCCCGATGCGATGGAAGGCCCGACCCCGGTCAGCGCCCTGATCCACGCGGCGACGATGGTCACCGCCGGTGTCTACATGGTTGCTCGTTGCACCAACCTGTATATGTACGCGCCGCACGCTCAACTGGTCGTGTCGGTGATCGGCGGCCTGACAGCGCTGATTGCGGCGTTGATCGGATTGACGCAGACAGACCTCAAGCGAGTGCTCGCGTATTCGACTGTGAGTCAGTTGGGATACATGTTCCTGGGCTTGGGGACGGGGACGTTCCTGGGGATTGGCGGGGCCATGTTCCACCTGGTGACGCACGCCTTCTTCAAGGCGTTGCTGTTCCTGGGGGCCGGTAGTGTGATGCACGCGATGGGTGGCGTGATCGATATGCGACATTTCGGCGGCTTGCGAAAGCTGATGCCGAAGACCTACGCGACCTTCCTGATCGGTTCGCTGGCCCTCGCCGGGCTGTTCCCTCTCTCCGGGTTTTGGAGTAAGGATACGATCCTGGCGTCGGTCCGCATGGCGGCTCATCCCGAGGCACATGCGACTGACAGTCATGTTGTCGCCGCGGCGAGTCACGATACTCATGCGACCCAGGCTGCTCGTGTGGAAGTTCATCCGACACTCTCCGCGGTTGATAAGACCCAAGTGACATTGTTCGGGATCCGCGCCACAGCGTGGTACGAGATCCTGTTCTGGGCTGGTTCGTTCACGGCGTTCCTGACGGCGTTCTATTCGTTCCGGGCCGTCTTTATGACGTTCCACGGTGAAGAGCGAATTCCACCCGAAGCGGGGCATCATGCTCATGAATCGCCTTCGGCGATGACGACGCCCCTGATCATCCTGGCCGTCGGTGCCGCCTTCCTGGGATTGGCGCTGGGGCATATGACGAGCATCTTCGACGACTTCCTCAATAAGACCCTTCACGCGCCGGAAGTCCATCATGCGGCTGACTGGTTGGTGATTGGTCTCAGCACGGCCGCCGCGATTGGTGGCATTGGCCTGGCGTGGGTGATGTATGCCGAACGATCCGGTGTGCCGGCGTCGATCGCGCAGTCGGTCAAGCCGTTGTACCGTCTTAGCCTGAACAAGTTTTACTTCGACGAGTTGTATTACGTCTTTCTCGTCGTGCCGGTGATGTGCCTGGCGCAGTTCTCGCGGTTCTTTGACTGGATCGGCATCGACGGATTCGTGGGATTCGTCAGTCGGGTTCCGGGGGCCGTCGCGAAGCTGGCGCGACCGATTCAGAACGGGCTGGTTCAGTTTTACGCGTTGTCCATGATGCTGGCGACCGCCATGCTGTTATGGGCCCTGTTGGTTCGACCCGGGTGGTGAGTTTTCAAGCTGATCGCGGCCCGGAGCGTGGTTTTTCCGCTCGGAGATCGCGGTCACCTGATTCGTTGATGAGCGTGTGAGGTATCGATGACGTCGGATCCGTTTATTCTCCAGGCGATGGTGGTCCTGCCGCTGCTGGGCGCAGCGAGTGTGATCGCGGCGTCGCGGCTGGGCGTTGGCCTGGACTTCATCCGACGGCTGGTGATGGTGAACGTACTCTTCACGTTCGTGCTGTCCCTGGGGCTGGTCGCGGGCTACGATCCCACGAAAACCACAGCGGACGGTCAACCGCAACTGCTGCAGTTCAAGTCCGAGGTTTTGTGGCTGGGCTCGCCCGCGGAAGATGCCGGTCCGTCGTCTCCCAAGATTCTAGGGCCCGATATTCGGATCAGCCTGGGTGTGGATGGGATCAGCTTGTGGTTGATCGCGTTGACGGCGCTGTTGATGATTCCCGCTGTACTCGTAAGCTGGGAGGCGATTCAGGACCGGGCGGCGAGCTACTACGCGCTGATGCTGGTGTTGGAAGCAGGGATGATCGGCGTGTTTGCGTCGCTGGACATCATCCTGTTCTACATCTTCTTCGAGTTCACCTTGATCCCGTTGTTCTTCATGATCGGCCTGTGGGGCGGTTATGACCGGCGCTGGGCGGCCCGAAAATTCTTTATCTTTACGCTGGCGGGAAGTCTGCTGACGTTCCTGGGTCTGATTTTCATCGTTCTGTCGCATTCGTGGATGCTGGAAGCGGTGACCGGCCGGTCATCGCCGCTGGTGTTTTCGATTCCGCACTTGATCGAGCACTTCCCACGCTTGCTGGCCGATCCGCAGAACGCCATGTACTGGGCGAACGTCAGTCCGTGGATCTTCGCGGCGCTGTTTGCCGGGTTTGCCATTAAGGTTCCGCTGTTTCCGTTCCACACGTGGTTGCCGCTGGCTCACGTGGAGGCCCCGACGGCGGGTTCAGTCTTGCTGGCGGGTGTGTTGCTGAAGATCGGTTCCTACGGATTCCTGCGGTTCGCGCTGTCGATGATTCCCGGTGCCTGCTGGTTGGCCCTGGACTTTGTCGCCATCCTGTGCGTGATCGGCATCATCTACGGGGCGCTGCTGGCGCTGGCCCAGGATGACATTAAGAAGCTGGTGGCCTATTCGTCGGTCAGCCACATGGGATTCTGCATGTTGGGGCTGTTCGCCTTCAACAACATCGGCATTACCGGCGGCATGCTGACGATGATCAACCACGGTCTGTCGACGGGGGCTCTGTTTGCCCTGGTCGGCATGCTTTACGAGCGATATCACACTCGCGAGATCGACGCCTTCGGTGGTCTGGCGACCCGTTTTCCGGTGATGGCATTCTGCTTCATTCTGGTGGCGTTCTCGAGCATCGGGTTACCCGGCTTGAATGGGTTCACAGGTGAAGTGACGGCGCTGCTGGGGATGTTCAAGACCCGACCGGTGTATGCGATCCTGAGCTTGTCGGGGATCATCTTTGGGGCCTGGTACATGTTGCAACTGGTTCGCAACACGATGTACGGCCCCGTAAAAGAGCCGATCAGCGAAGGTCATGGGCATGCCCCCGGTGCAGCTCATGCGACTGCGTCGCACGCTCATGCCGATCATGGGCATGGACATGCTGTTGATTCCCACGGCCATGCCGTGCATTCCCATGCGGCCCCGGTGTTTGCCACGACGCATACTGATTTGAATCTCCGTGAGCTGGCCGCTTTGGCTCCGTTGTTGATATTGATCGTCTGGATTGGCGTCGCCCCGCAATACTTCGTCAGCAAGATGGAACCGTCGATTGCGCAGGTGGTGAAGGGTTTGGAAGCGGCTCGACCGGAGAATCGGTGAGTTGTCTGTGATGAGTTGTCGGTGGTCGGTAAACAGAATCAAGATTGAGGCCGATTGTGCTGGAAACGTTTAAGATCCTCTTGCCCGCCTGTGTGTTGATTGTGGGGGCACTCGTCTGCTTCATGGGCGGAACGATGAAGACCAGCAAGCTGGTCTGGGGTCCGTTCAGCCTGTTGTCGCTGGCTGTGGCGGCGATTGCCTTGTGCGCGATGCCTCAAATCCTGTCGGGTTCTCTGCCGGGATCGAATGTGGATCACGTCGTCATCCTGGACCCTCTCGCCCGCATCGCTCAATTCCTCACGCTGATCATCGGCACGTTGTTCGCCGGCATGGCCTTCCGCCAGCAGGCCGAAGACGACGCCGCTCCCGAGTTCTACGGATTGCTGCTGACCATGATCTCGGGACTGTTGATTGTCTCGGCCGCCAATGACCTCATTCTGCTGTTCATGGGTCTGGAACTGATCAGCATCCCGGCCTACATCCTGATCTATCTGGGCAAGCGCGACACGCGGTGCCAGGAAGCGGCGGCCAAGTATTTTCTGTTGAGCGTCCTGTCGGCGGCGGTGTTGTTGTACGGTCTGAGTTTCCTGTACGGGATGACCGGTTCCACGAACTTGACGACAATCCGCAGCGTGCTGCAGCAAACGTATGGCGTGACCAACGGGGTGACGCAGGCGGCTTCGGTTTCGAAGCTGGGGATTGTCGCACTGGTGTTGATCTTCGCCGGACTGGGTTTCAAGCTGGCGGCCGTGCCGTTTCACTTCTATGCCCCCGATGTGTATCAGGGGACGAATGCCTGGAACGCCGGATTGCTGTCGATCATCCCCAAGGTGGCGGGCCTGATCGCATTGATTCGCATCGTCTCGCACACGATGGTGGGGTACGAGGGATTTGGCCAGACGGTGGCCTTGATCCTGGCCCTCGTCACGATGACGGCTGGCAACGTACTGGCCCTGCTGCAAACCAATGTCCGCCGCATGCTGGCTTACTCGGGTGTGGCACACGCGGGTTATATGCTGGTGGGAATTGCGGTCGGGTTCTGGGACAGTTGGAACCCTTCGTTCCGGCTGGATCCGTTTTATGGCCTGCCGGTCGGGATCCAGGCTTCGGTGTTTTACCTGATTGCCTACAGCATCGCCTCGGCGGGGTTCTTCGCCGTGCTGGTCTTCCTGGCTCGACCAGGCAAAGAGGTGGAGCATATCGAGGATCTGACGGGTCTCTGGAAGTCACAACCCTGGCTGGCCATTGCGGCCGCGATCTTCCTGTTCAGCATGGCCGGAATCCCGCCACTGCCGGGGTTCTGGGGCAAGCTGGCCCTGTTCGGTGGTGCATTGAGCGTGCGTGGCGATTTGTCGGGTGCGATCCCCTACCCGAATCCGTCGTTCGTGGCTTTGGCAATCGTGGGCATGGTGAATGCGGCGATTGGCGGTGTGTACTATCTGCGGATCATCGCGTTGATGTTCCTGCACGATCCGCTGTCGACACCGCAGCCGCGCGGAGGCCGTCCGGCGATGGCCGCCGTGACCCTGTGCGCGATTGTGACAGTGGTCTTCGGACTGCAGTCGCGACCGGTGCTGGTG
Organism: Planctomicrobium piriforme; assembly: GCA_945861445.1. GTDB lineage: Bacteria > Planctomycetota > Planctomycetia > Planctomycetales > Planctomycetaceae > JAKFVC01. The sequence goes on from CAMAVF010000320.1 coordinate 7,894, forward strand.
ATGCTGCGCGATATCGATCAGCCGACTTCAGTGGAGTTTGCCACTGTCCCAGCAACGTCGCCGCTGACTGCCGCGAAGTAGCGCTTGCGGCGTTTCCATTCAAGAATGCAAGACGCGACTCCAAGTTGGTGTTTGTCCCGTAGGGACACGCGACAATAGCCCACCGATTCATCGGTGGGTTCGAGCGGCCAACCCAAAAGAAGTCCCGGAAGGGGCGAAAGACATTTCCCGGGCATGGGTTGCTGAGCCGTAAACATTGTCATAACTCTTTCGTCCCTATCGGGACTTGCCTTGTCATCGCATCTGGTGACCCACCGTTAAAACGGTGGGCTATTGTCGAGCGTCCCTGACGGGACGAAGGCAATATCTCGCCTTCGTTGACACCTTCTTATTTGGGCCGCTGAGGTACTGACTCAGGAATAGCGGGAACCTTAATGTCTTAATTATCGACTTTGTCGGTTGCGTGGGCTGTTTCGCCTGCTGATGGATCATCTCATCCGGTTACCGGGCACAGTCGATGGAACTAGTGCCGCAACTCTCAAATGGCAGTGCATGGTCCCGCATTTGTTCGCGGCTTGTGTGGTTTGCCCCGGCGATGGGGTGGAACGAACATCGGACGACGCTTCTTTTCGAGTGGTTTGCCGCTGTAGGTCCAATTGAAGGGATGTGCC
>CAMAVF010000321.1 GCA_945861445.1 Planctomicrobium piriforme
GAAATCGAAGGGAGCAAGAAAATCGAGCGTGTGCATTCGACCGGAGGACGTGGACTCTGGCCCGTCTGGATTGGTCGGGTTGAAATCGGAGACGGGCAAGAGTGCCCATCTTACAGGCAATCAAAGGGGCCAAAGAATTCGAAGGGAGCGAAGAAATCGACGGGAACAATATCCAGAAGAAAAGAATAGCAAGTCGACCGAGTCGAGGTGGAGAAAGTGCGGAGCGGAATTGGTCTAGTTCTACTCTCTACTTTCTCCCCTCGACTCTCTATTCGCCTGCGGCGAATTCCCGCTAGGTATTCGAACTGGACCGCCGGGTTCCGTTAATGGGGAGAGTAATTTCCAACGCCGCAACCGTTGCTTCCCCAGTAAAGCTCGTGGGTGTGCTATTGGTGCCAAAATTGATGTGAATATCGACCTTCAGCTTACCCTTGCCCGTTATCGGGTTCGGCACTTTTACGAAGTCAAAGAGTTCGTGCGGGGTTTCCTCCGTGAACTTGTCGACCAGCTTGAACGTTCCGTTTGGCCCGACGATCGTGGCCGTGACCTTATTGTTTTTTTGGACCAATGTGGCGACTCCACTGATCGCGTTTCCGGTGACATCCCAGATGCCGTCCACGTTCGGATAAGCGAAATTGGCGGCTTTGGGTACCGCAACCGCAACATCCGCTGCAACAGGACACTGCGCACGCGACCTGCCAGTCGCCGACAACAGCGCTCGACTCTCCAGGCGTTCGGTTTCGACTCCGCAATTCCCGCGCGACCGGGCGATTCGCCGTCGCGGTTCAACATTCATCAGACCCCATGCCTGGTAACAATTCGCCCATAAAAAAAACGCCATCATCTTCTCCCCTGGATTCGTATGTTGGTTCGCCCCGGATGTAACGCCCCGATCGCCATCGTAAAGCACGTGGGAACCATTTTCCAGCAAAAATGTCTCAGCAAATTCTTCACAGTCGCCAAATGAAAATGGAGCGGTGTCGATGTACTGCACGCAATTCGCGTGGGTTGAGGATTGTCAGCGTGTGGCCACGTGACCAGAATGATCTCATCTGACCTCACAAAACAGGGACGCCTTTCATGACAACCGCTCTGCCGTCGACGACGCTGCCATTGTCCGATTACACGTTCCTGGGGCTGACGCAATCACTCTGTCCGGAATGTCTCGCTGTCGTGCCGGCAAAGATTCTGGTCCGCGACAATCGGGTCTATTTTCGCAAGACGTGTCCCACTCACGGCATCCGCGAAGACTTTATCTGTAGTGACGCCAGCCAGTATGACCGGATGGAATTCAGCGTCCCCGGCAAGGTGCCGCGCGAGTTTGGCGTGGAGCCCAGTCAGGGCTGTCCGCTCGACTGCGGGTTGTGTACCGAACACGAACAGCACACCTGCATTGGGCTGGTGGAACTGACCGAATCGTGCAATCTGAAGTGCCCGTTGTGCTATTCCTCCAGCGGCCCGGGCGGTCGGCATCTCACCTATGAGGAATGTGTCGCGGCGATCGAGCGGTTGATTACCGTGGAAGGCCGCCCCGAAGTTCTGCAGCTTTCGGGTGGCGAACCGACCATTCATCCCGAGTTCGCGCGGATTCTGGAGTATGCCTGCAGTCGGCCCATCGACATTGTCATGGTCAACACCAACGGCATTCGGATCGCTCACGATCCAGAACTCGTTGCGTGTCTGGCCCGATTCCGCACTCGGATCGAAGTCTACCTGCAGTTCGATGGGTTAAAGGATGAAACTTATACCGCTCTACGTGGCGAACCGCTCGCGCAGACGAAGCTGAAAGCGGTTGCCGCACTCGGGCAGGCTGGCATTCGCACGATCCTGGTCTCAACGCTGCAGACTGCGGTGAATGACGGTGAAATCGGTGACATCGTCAAGTTTGGACTCGACCGGCCCTGGATCACGGGAGTCAGCTTTCAGCCGGCGACCTACTCGGGTCGGACCGAACTGCCGGAATCCCTGGAGCGACGCATCACCTATCCGGACGTCATCCGGGCGATTGCCGAACAAACAGGCGGAATTTTCGAAACCAGCGATTTCATGCCTCTGCCGTGTGCCCATCCCAATTGTCACCAGTTGACTTATGCCTATCGCTCGGGCGGGCAGGTCGTCCCGTTGCTGCGATTTATTAATGCGGCGGAGAACCTCGATCTGTTGGCCAACGGCATTACGTTCACGCGGCCCCGAGCCCGCCAGTTGATCGAACGGTATCTCGGCCGCATGGGCTGTTGTGCCGGGGGTAGTTGCGATACCCCGTCACTTGTGGACCTGGCGATTTCTTCCGCGGCTCAACCCGGGGCTGACACGACTCAGGCAACTGGCGATGTGGCCCAGGCCGCACAGGAGTTTTTCTCTCGAGCGCTGGTGGAACAACTCGACCCGGAAGATGTCTTCCGCATTACGATCACGTCGTTCCTGGATCCCTATAACTTTGATGTGCGTCGCGTGATGAAGTGCTGTGTCCATAACATTCTGCCGAGCGGCCATGTGGTGCCGTTCTGTGCGTATAATACATTGTATCGACCAGGAATTGTGCCGTTGCCGCCGTTGACCACGGTCCAGCGGTGAAGCGTACACACAGTTAGTACGAGCTACCAAGTTTAGCCTGGAGTCACGTTCATGATCGAACCCATCGATTCCCCAGTCTCCTTGAAGAGCTGCCCCGGTTGCCGCAAGGATCTTGATGCGAACTGGTTGGTCTGTCCCTATTGCGGATTGCGTCTCAGGCCGGGCGACGATCTGGTCATGCGGTCGTTGATCTGGTTGGCCATCCTGTTGACATTCGTCGTGACCATTACGCTGGTGTCCCAGCGTGATCCGGATATGGCTGCCGGGTTGGCAGGATTGATTGGAATTCCGCTGGCCTATATCTTCGGCAAAGCCGTGCTGTTTCGCATTCGTGGCAAACCAATGACTTGGAGTCAGCTCGGGAATACCACGCTCCGCACGGCCTGGATGGCGTTTTTGTTGATGATTGTGGCCCCTGCCGTGCTGGGTGTCGCCCTCATATTATTCGCATTTGTCGCCTGTGGTCTGATGATGGGGCTGGGACGTTAATGAACGTACCAGCACTCTATCCGGTGATCATGTTGGCCTCACTGGCGGCCGGCATCGCTCTGTCTCGCCCGCGACAGAAGCGTCTTGGCCTGACCGCCCGGCAGCGCCTGGCGATCGGGCTGGGAGCCTTCTGCGGCGGCATGCTGGGCAGCAAGATCCCGTTTGCTCTGTCCGATCCGCAGGGCGTGTTTTGTACTCAGGCGTGGATCAGTGACGGTAAGACCATTCTGTTTGGCCTGGTGGGAGGCTACCTGGGGGTGGAATTCGCCAAGGTCCTGGTAGACGTGCAGACGAAAACCGGAGACTCCTTCGCCATTCCCCTGGCCGTCGCGATCGGCATCGGTCGGATCGGCTGCTATGTGGCCGGCTGCTGTTACGGAATCCCCACGTCACTACCCTGGGGAGTAAATTTCGGCGACGGCCTGCATCGCCATCCGGCCCAACTGTATGAGACGGCTTTCCATCTGTCGGCTGCGGTGGTGTTGTGGCTGATGGAGCGCCGCAACGTGTTTCCCACCCAGCGGCTCAAGCTGTATTTTCTCGCCTACTGCATCTACCGCATCCTTTCGGAGTTCATCCGCCCCGAAGTCCCGCTGATCGCAGGCTTAACCGGCTATCAATGGACAGCCATCGTCCTGATTCCCGTACTCGTCTGGCTGTGGTATCGAGACAAACAGGTTTTCAATGCACATCGACCAGGAGTCCCAGTCCAAAATGAAACGGCGTAAACGGCATGGTTGCTGGTGACCTTTACAAGCCTCCGCAACTTGTTGATCAAACGGAGGCGGCGTACAATCGGACTGAAAATTCACATAACCTTGGTGCTTGCCATCTGTCCGCAGCGTGAGCGGATCGATGTTTCGCAATTCTGGCACATCTGACGAGAAAATCCAACATGGCCACTGCAACCTCCGAGATCCGCGCCCTCACCGCTGCCGCCTTCCAGACCCCAGCGAAGTTCACCGAATTCTGTCGCAACGGGGGAAAACCACTCGGTGGTATCATCAATGGCGAACAGGTTCGCGGCTCGATGAACGTGACGTTCGAGACCATCGATCCCGGTTCGCAGGAGGTCCTCGCGACGATTTGTGAAATGGGTGAAGCGGAAGTCGCGCAGGCCGTCACGGCGGCCCAGCGGGCGTTTGATGGAGCCGGTCCGAAGTCGTGGCGGAACATCGGCGTCGAAGAGCGGATCAAGCTGGTCAACAAACTCGTTGAACTGTGTGATCGAGACCGCGACGTGCTGCTCGCGTGTGAAATCCGCGACGGCGGCAAGGTATCGGAACTGGCCGAAGGTGACTTCACCCAGATCCGCGAGTGTGCCCAGTACTTCAGCGGGGTCGCGCGGCGGATCGAGATGGGTGACGGTCCGGCGATGAAGGTCGCCGAGGGCGTGAAGGGCTTCACCTATCGCGAGCCGTGGGGTGTCGTCGCGGGCATCATCCCCTGGAACTATCCCATCGTCCTGACGTCGTGGTTCATGTTCCCGGCCCTGTTGTCGGGCAACACGATCCTCATCAAGCCGGCCGAAGACACGCCGCTGTCGGCCCTGTACATTGCCAAGCTGGCTCAGGAAGCCGGTTTCCCACCGGGCGTGATCAACGTCCTGACCGGTCGCGGCGAGATCACCGGCCACTGCATCGCCGAACATCCTGGCGTGCGGTACATCGCGTTCACCGGATCTCCTGGTGTCGGCCAGGCGATTCTGCGGACGTGTGATCGGCACGGCACGCGGATGAAGCGCGAGCTCGGCGGCAACGGCTCGGCGATCGTGCTGGCCGACGCCGATCCCGAACTGGTGGCTCGAATGGTGGGTAAGTACACGAATCAACACTACGGCCAAACGTGCTGCACAATTCACCGCGTCTTCGTCGACAAGAAGATCGCGGACGACTTCATCGACGCCCAGACCGAATTCTTCAAGGGCCTGAAGATCGGCTACCAAGCCGACGCGGGCACACAACTCGGTGCCGTCATCAACCCGACACAACGCAGCCGCATCCTGGCGGCCCAGCAGGAGACGATCGCCCGCGGAGCCCAACCGCTGCTGGCCGGCGGCGAGGCCACGGTTGCCGGCAAGAGCGGTTTCTATATTAAGCCGTCCCTCTACCGCACCGAGCCCAACTTGAACGTGAATCCGCTGGAAGTCTTCCACACTTACGCCACGATCTGCCCCGTCTCGTCCCCTGAGGAAGCACTCAAGCTGGCGAACAGTTCGCCCTACGGGCTGGGCTCCAGCGTGTGGACGAAGGACATCGACCGCGGCATCACTCTTGCCAAGCAATTCCGCGACGGCACGGGCCAGGTGAACTGCCACAACTCGATCGCCTACGGCCTGCCCTACGGCGGCCAGGGCATCTCCGGCGGCCCCGGCGGCGGAGTCAACTGCGAAGAAACATTCCTGGACTACACCCAAGTGAAGGCGGTCTACGTCGCGGACTATCCGGGGTAAGCTTAATGGGTTCAAGCCTGTTTGATCGCATTCAAAGAGACTCGACACCTTGTTCCTCCCTTGCGGTTGCTGATGCGGGTAACATCCAGGCAGATTTCCCGAACATTTTTCAAGGATGCGGCATGATCGGTCGTAGTGCCTGGTTGCTGTGTGTTGTGATTGCTGTTGTCGGTTGCTCGAAGGGAGGGCAGGGGAACGGACCGACGTCAACGAGTGGCGGCGATCAAAAGTCGGTGCTCTCTGCAGAGAACGCTGTTGTGCGATTCGAGGTCCTCAGCGCCAAGCTGGATCTAATGGAAATGGTATTCCAGGACGGCAGACGGGCAAAAGTACGTGCTTCGGCAGGACCACCCGATGCGCCGTATCTGCTGATTGAATTTCGAATTACCAATTTGTCCACATCGAAAAAGATCGACCATTCACGAGCCGAGAATAGCGACTTTGATCGGACTCGAGACCCCTCTCTGATTGACGATCGCGGCCACGAATGCATTAACGTCACGAGTCCCACATCGTATGCTGAAAGCTTCGGCGACGGAAAGATCGTCGGGCGGAACCGCGGCGTCATCGAACCCGGGAAGTCGATGACGGACGTTCTGTTATTCGACGCCCCAGTCAAGGACGCGAAATTGCTCACCTTGGGAGTGCCGGTACTTCCCTTTGACGACGGGAGCCAAGAACAGTTCACGCTAAAGATTCCCACGACTATGATTACCACAGCGGCTAATCCTGCCGTTGCACAATAGTCACGAACCGACACCTTTTACTGTTCATTCTTACCAAACATCATCCAGCCAGGCCGTGTATTGGGAACGTGGCAGGGGAGAATCCATCCAGGATGTGTCCGGACTGGGAAGGCGCAGGGCCGCGTGTGCTGGCAACCAGCCCGATGGCAATGGACACACAGACACAGTCCCTTTCTTGGTGACCCAACTCAGCGATCGCCGCTGGTGGCACACACGGGCGAGTTGCAGGGTCGTGCGAACGTCTTGAGCCGCATAGTCGAGTACTTCCTGGTGCCGCCCCTCCAGCCACATTTGTGGAGCTTTGATTCCCGACATTTCCGCGGTCTTCCCAGTGATTCCGGTCCCTTGGGCGGCTTTGTCCAGTCCGATCGGAAAGCCCTTAATACAGAAGATGTGGAACATCATGTCGATCTGCTGCATCGCCAGTTGTTTGCAATCCCCAAAGCGGCCGGACTCTTCGGAAAGGATGTCATAGTCAAATGTCAGTCCGTTCCAGGTCACCACGGTGAACCCGGCGGCAACCATGTCGATCAGATATTGGACCAGCGCGGCTGCTTCCTGGCGTTCCATTCGCGCAGTCGGGGCTCCAGTTCCCTGGCCACCATGCCACAGCCGTGGGGCCGGACATTCCGTCGAGAACGTCGCCGCACACGAGATCCCCAACGGTCGATGTGGCCTTCAGTTGAAATCAACACCGGGTACGTCGGTTGCAGTCTCGAGATCAAACGCCAAGAATTTCGGAGTCATCGCAGAGTTTCCACGGAAGTTAAGGAAGGTGCCATTCGTGCCAGGAACCAAATACGTGGAGTTATGGTGTCTTGTTGGGGGTCAGGTTTGTTGCGGGGAATGCGGGTGCTTTTCCGTCGAGTGGCCGGAAGCGGACGTCGTGGAATTTGAATTCGCAGTCGGTTGTTAAGACCAATTGCAGGCGTTCCTCGGGGGTGAACCAGCCGGGACGCAATTCCCAGGATCGGTCGGCGATTTTATCAGTCTGTGCCAGGTCCACGTCCAGGAATTTGGCTCCATCGATGTCAAGGTGCAGATGACTGCCTTGAACGCGTCCCTGGATGACGGCGATCTTGTCCACAGGAAGTTTATAGGAGGGGTACTTGACGACGGACCAGTTACTGTTGTATCGCCGGTTCCCAAGGAACTCGATGCCGCCTGACTTACCTTCTTCGCCGTCGATCGCGACCATGACCGATTGGTCATTGATTGGCACGGAAATCTCTAACAGACCATTCGCCTCCTTCGTGCGTTCGGCCAGGATGCGAAATTCGTAGTCCTTCGGCAACGTGGCAGGAAATCGCATGGCGTTGACGAGGCGGGGTGTGGACGACAGAACCTTGTGATCTTTGTCCTGGGCCCACAGGCCCATGGCCGTGTCGCGTTCTAGTTGAACGATGTTCAATAAGTCTCCGTCAACAGGTTTCGCGACGGGAGGAAACGGTGGAGTTGGATCCGATGGCAGCCGAGTCAACTTCAGGGAATGGATCTGAAATTCAACGACGTTCGTTCCAAACGTAATCAGGTTTCCTGGTGTGGCCCAGGCGTGGGTCTGGATCAGACGTCGCGGGTCACCTCGCCAGTCGAACAGCGGTCGATCCTCACACTTGACTATGATGCGGCTCTTCCGCACGACAATAGACATCTTGGACCGTTTCTTGGTGAACTGGGCTCCGTCGAAATGCCTGTCTCGAAACCAGTGGTCGACTCGGCGGTCGAGCATTAAGAAGTTTTGATTCCCGCCACCGCAGCCCAATGTGAGCCCGCCACAACCATCCTGCACGGGGAATCCCAAAAAGAATTCGCGATAAGGCAGATTGGATTCCAGATCGGCGACCAGTTCGTATTCTTCCGGTGCGGCGAACGGCACTCTGAACCGGCAACAGTACGTGCCGGCGTCGCTCTTTAAGGTGTTCCCGATCCGCGAGAAGGGCGGAGCCCAGACATCCCGCTTTAGGTCCACCAGCGGCAACAGTTCGATCGACTGGCCCGGCTGCAACTCCGCTCCGGGCATAGTGTGCCGCGGCAGCGGCGGCCCGATCGTCAGTTCCGTGATCTGATACTGCGACTCCGCAGCCAACATTATACTTCACGCGGTGAGGAATGAGGCCGGGTTGAAGTGTTGGAAGTTGTGGGTCATGAGGGTGGCGAGTTGGGGGCGGTGTTTTGTGGGGATGTTGTCGAGGCAGCCATCGATGGCGTGGCGGAATTCGGTGAAGTTGTCGTAGT
>CAMAVF010000322.1 GCA_945861445.1 Planctomicrobium piriforme
CAATAACTCGTCGGGGCACTTCTGACCGTTGTATTTGACGAGCGTCGGCTTGTAGTCGAATAAGTCGAGTTGCGTGGGAGAACCTGCCATGTGCAGATAGATGACATGCTTGGCCTTCGCGGCGAAATGCGGCGGGCGCGGCGCGAGCGGATCGCTGACCTTGACCTTCTTGTCGACCCCGCGACCTTCCCGAGCCAGTATGGCAGACAAGGCCACCGCGCCGATGCCCGAGCCTAGTTGGCCGAAGAAGTGGCGACGCGTCAACGCTTTCAAGTATTCCGTCTGCAAATTCACCGGAGCATCCCTGGGCCTGAGTTATTACGTCCGACCAGCCAGTCATAACCGCACTCGCCAGAGTGCGGGCGATCAACAATACTGCCCGCGTTCTGGCGAACGCGGCTACACCGTGCCGATTGAAATCCTACCGAGATTGAAAGCGAATTGTGCGGCCGATGCAAGCGGAGCAGGCTCCCATGTCGAATGACGAAATCCGAATGTCGAATGAATGACCAATGTCCAAATCCGAATGACAATGGCCAAATGTGCGAAAATCCTTTCGGTCGCTGAATTGTGATCCTTCCGTTGCCATAAACACCTTCTTACACGGTCCTTTCGACATTCGTCATCTGGACTCTGTCATTCATTCGTCATTCGGATTTCGACATTCGTCATTTGTTCAGCCTATTTTTCTGACGCTTACACCACATATAATCGGTTGGTCGGCGGTCGATTGAGACGACCGGTTCAGAGCTTATTCGGAGGGCCTGGCGAAGGAATACGAAAACGATGCAGGATGAAGGCCTACTCGAACAGCCCCCACAGTTTCAATGGCCGCGGCTGGAAGGCGGCGAAAGTCAACTCGCCCGGGTGTTGGAAGTCTTGCCCCTTGCCGCGTACACCTGCGATTCCGACGGTTTGATCACCTACTTCAATTCGCATGCCCGGCAACTGTGGGGTCGCGCCCCCAAGCTGAATGATCCGGCCGATCGCTTCTGTGGTTCGTTCAAATTGTTTGCCGCGGATGGCACCTCGATTCCCCACGATCAGTGCTGGATGGCGCTCGCTCTGCAAACTGGCAAGCAATACAACGGCTGTGAGATCATTATCGGACGGCCCGATGGGTCGCGGGCCACCGTGCTGGCCCATGTGAGTCCCTTGCGAGATGAATTTGGCAAGATTCTCTGTGCTGTGAACATGATCGTCGACATCAGCGATCGCAAACGGGCCGAGCAAATTCAGTCTCAACTGGCCGCGATCGTGGAATCCTCTGCGGATGCGATCGTCGGCAAGTCGCTCGATGGCCGAATTTCCTCGTGGAATGCGGGGGCTGAGCGACTGTTCGGGTATACGCCGGAGGAGGCCATCGGGGCCAGCATTATGCTGGTCATTCCGCCGGAGAAAGTGGATGAAGAACGTTCGATTCTCTACCGCTTGCGGCACGGCGAGCGGATCGAACATCTGGAAACAGTGCGCGTCCGTAAGGGTGGGCAGCGCATTGATATTTCGTTGACCGTGTCACCGATTTTAAACGGTGCCGGACAGATTATCGGGGCCTCGAAGATCGCCCGAGATATCACGGAACGCAAACGCGCGGACAAGGCGCTCGTCACCTTGAAGGACGAACTCGCGTCGCAGTTGGCCGACTTGCGTCGACTGCACGAGATGAGTACCCGGCTGGTCGCCACGCTCGAACTGCACCCGCTGCTGGACGAAATCCTGGGAGTTGCAACTTCGGTCGAGGGGACCGACATGGGATTGCTGTCGCTGAGCGATCTGGAACAAAATGGTTTGCGGGTGGGGGCCAGCATCGGATTCGATGAAGCCTTTCTGAAAAGCATTGAATTCGTCGAGTCCGGACAGGGTGTTTGCGGCACGTGTTTTCAGGAACATCGCCGGATCATCATCGAAGATATCGAGACGGATCCTCTCTGTGAGCCGTATCGCGCGGCCGCGCGTGCCGCCGGAATCAAGGCCGTCCACAGCACGCCCGTGATCACCCGGACGGGCAAGATGATCGGCGTGCTGTCGACTCACTTCCGGCAAAAGCACCGGCCTTCGGACCGCGAGATTCACCTGTGCAATCTGTGTGCGAGACAGGCGGTGGACTTTATTGAAAACGCCCGGCTGTACGCCGAACTGCGACTGGCGGACCAGCGTAAGGATGAATTCCTGGCAACACTCGCTCACGAATTGCGAAATCCGCTCGCACCGCTCAGCAATTCACTGCAAATCCTGGCCATGTCCAAGGATCTCAACCCGACCGTCGTGGGGGTCCGCGAGATCATGGAACGCCAGGTCGCCCACATGGTGCGACTGGTCGACGATCTGCTGGAAGTTTCGCGCATCACTCGCGGCAACATCGAATTGCGGCGGGAACCCGTTGCCCTGTCAGAAGTCATCAACAGTGCCGTCGAGATCAGTCGGCCGGTGGTGGAAGGGTCCGGCCATCAACTGAATGTGTCCATTCCGTCCGATCCCTTGATCCTGGATGCGGATGCCTGCCGTTTGGCTCAAGTCTTTGCCAATCTCATCAACAATGCGGCCAAGTACACGCCCGAAGGGGGCAAGATCTGGGTCAGTGCCCGGGTTGAAGGTCCGTTTGTTGCGATCTCGGTGCGGGACACGGGATTCGGAATTCCTTCGGACATGCTGCAGCGTATTTTCGAGATGTTCGCCCAGGTGGACCGTACGCGGAGACGCGCCCAGGGTGGCTTGGGAATTGGACTCACTCTGGCCAAACGCCTGGTAGAAATGCACGCAGGAGAGATCGAGGCCCGCAGCGCTGGCCTGGGTCATGGCAGTGAGTTCCTCGTGCGATTGCCGCTCTCGACAAAACAGCCGACAGTCAATCCCAAGCCTGCTGCCACCACGATACCCGTGCTGGACCGTCCGTTGGAGTCGCGGCGGGTGTTGATCGTAGATGATACGCGAGCCGCAGCCTATCTGCTCGGCAAATTGCTCCAAACAAGTGGGCAGAAAGTCCATACCGTAGACTCCGCCGAACTGGCTCTGGAGCATCTTCGTCGGGAACGCCCAGATCTGGTCATTTCGGATATCTCCATGCCGATTATCGATGGCTATGAACTCGCCCGCATGATTCGTCGTGAGCCTGGGTTGGAAGGACTGACCTTGGTGGCACTCACCGGCCATGGTGAAGAGGAAGACCGTCGGCGGACCAGAGAGGCAGGCTTCGATCACCATCTTGTGAAGCCTGTCAGTTTGGCCGCACTTCAGGAACTGTTAAGGGATCTTCCCGCACCCCAGCCCGTCAGCGGGTCGGAGTATTCGTAGTGCTGACAAATCGTCAGCCCGGAGAATTGCCCCTAACGGCGTAGCCTGATTCGCCAAAATCGGGCGAATTTCTGATGCTTTCAGCGACGATATTGACACTCCAGAGAAGATCGCTCGACTCTCGAGAGTCAAGCTACTTGGCGGCGTCTGCTGCCCGCACGCACGGCTAAACCGTGCGCTTGTCCATGACGGTGCGTCTTTCTTGTCGAAATCCGGTGATATCGCGTGACATCCCCAGTTCCGGGAACGGATTTTGTACTTACGGTATTTTAACCGCATTTCACCGTTCGAGGCCGGAAATCAACGTGCAAACCCGGCAATTTTGGTCGCTCAGCGATCAGTGGGGTGGTATGTCTGCATGGCCAACTACCAGCTCCTAATCATGTGATCATTGCCACGCGGGGATCATGAAATCCGAATCACGCCACCAGGAGACAATTCGGAAAGTGACATCGGCTCCTAACAGCCTGTTGAAAAAGGTGTCTGGAACTTTGCCAACGACACGGAATCGAGCGTTTGTTCGACGTTCGGAGAGTTCCAGACACCTTTTTCAACAGGCTGCTAACTCTTGGGCCGTAGAAGTGCATTACGGGACCGTCGAAGGCCACAGTGAAGGTCACGACCAGGGCAGTACTTTGATTGTTCGACTGCCCATTGCCGGGCCACAACGAGGAAAACATCCTTTGACAACCAAAGATGAAAATGCGACCGCCACGGACAACCGCCAGCGGGTCCTTGTGGTCGATGACAATAGAGACTCTGCTCAGACGCTCGCCATGATGCTCAAGATCATGGGGAATGACGTCCGCACAGCCCATGACGGACTAGAAGCCATCGAACAAGCCCAGGACTACCGGCCCCATGTGCTGTTGCTCGACCTCGGCATGCCGAAATTGAACGGCTACGATGTCTGTCGACGCGTCCGCGAGCAAGCGTGGGGAACCACCATGGAGATCATTGCATTGACCGGTTGGGGTCAGGCTGAGGACCGGCAGCGAACCAAGGAGGCCGGTTTCGACCATCACCTGGTCAAGCCGGTCGATGTCGCTCGATTGAAAGAACTGCTGGACGAAGCGGCACAGCGTGCGCAGCCTTCATCCTCCTGATCTGTAACCGGTCGATGGAAGACGCGTGTTTCCTAAGTCATGATCTGCCGTATCCCTCGCCCGCAGCCCACTGCAGATCGTTAAGTCAGAGACCTTTGGATCAAGGCGAAGGACGGCAGATCGGTCTACAACCCAGGCAGAGACGGGCTGAAATTCTGATCAAATCTGTGCTATTGAACAACGCAAATCGAATTTTCGACAGACACTCCCGGCATCATGTCCAAGACGGCGTGCGTTGCCAATTGCTTCACGTAGTATGATTTCGCCCGCCCATGCAGCACAACGCGATCCGCTGTCTGTGAGATGGTCAAATCACGAACCTGACGATAGGTCAGCTTATCAATGCGTCTGGTCAGCTCACAATCATCACGTCGGTCATGGAACTCCTGCTGTCTGATGCTGCTCTCCGGAGCTAACAAATCAAGCATTGGCGTACTGTTCATGGTAGTAATTCACTCATTGAATTGAGGGGAATGGCGTGAGTTTGAAACTCACAACGACAGTGTTCGATCAGCAGCCAGGCTGGCCGCTGATCAACCAGTTCGCACGGCGTGGGACGCCCGGACTGCTTGTTTTTCCTTGAACTGCGAGCATCGAAATGCAAACGCTATGCCTGATCGTCGTGGCCTGTTGAGCAAACCAAAATCGAGAAAAAAGGCAAGAATATACAGGAAATTGCCCAACGGTAGGCGGAATTAGCCGTGCACATCCGTCTTCCCAGAACCCCTAAGCCACCGATTCGATCGAGAACTGTAGGATCTGGGTTCGCCAGAACGTAATGAACTGGCCGCCCGGCAACAGCATGACCACTGCTAACGGCTCGCCCCGCTGGGCTTTTAATTCTACGAAGACGGCGCGGACACATTTCCAGGACGAAACCCACGGACGCAACTCGACCAGATAAGTCTGACCGATCGCCAGATCATCAAACGGAATCGAGCTGGGCAACGGCGATAGTGCGACTGGAGCCATGAGTCGAGCCTCGAATCTGAATCACGGATTTGCAATTGGGCCTGGAATTGTCTGACGCGCCTACTGTACCTGATTACTTGGCACGGCACTTAGAAGTTGATTTCTGAGCGTACGCGCACTTGGCTGTTAGGCCTGCGGCAACGCGACCGTTTCCGCCCCCGCCTCGGCAAGGATCCTGGCTGCCTGTGCCAGCCGATCGGATGAGTTATCACCATGCTCATCGACTGCCACCAGCAGTTTTCCTGCTGTCACGGCATGATCGTAAAAGTGAGCGAGCTCATCCTGCACGCCGCGCCCCATCAGCGACCCGATGAATCCGCCGGCCATTCCGCCTGTCCAGGCTGCGGGACCTTCAGACGCCAATAACGGAACGCCACCCGAGGCGAAAGCCGTCGCCACGACGACCATTCCGCCCAGTGTTGAGCCAATTTTGCTGCCAAGATCGGCTGCGGAAAGCCCACCCGTGGTCGGACCATGCTGGTGGTCGTATTCCGCAAAGCTACGTTCTTTCGCCTCGTCTGAACAAATCACGCTGATTTGCTCACGAGTAAATCCTGCAGCCAATAAATTGAAAACGGCCGCCCGGGCCTGCTCGACTGAGTTAAAAATCCCCACTCGGATCGAGGCGGGAGTCTCTTCCGCGTAGATAGCATCCGTTTCAGACATGATGGCCCCTTAATCTCTTGGTGAACATTGAATCAATCACGGTCACCCGTGAAAGCGCCGGCGATTCCCCACTGCATGGCAAACAGAATGCCAAGCCTCAACGAATTGCGGTGGGAAGTTGTCAACGGGATTCGACAGCGAATGATCGACCAGCGGTCAACGTGCGCGGCGATATCCCAAATACACATAGCGCTATTACTTACTTCAATTTCGCATCCGGTCGCGATTCATGAATTGCTGAAGTTGAATGACCCCGTTCAATGGCCGTGATCTTGCGATAATTGATTGACGATGTACATCGCGATTCTCCCGCCGATTGGAATGACACAACGCACACAATGCACAGACAAACCGGCACTTCTGATGCACCAACGGCATGTTCAGCGACCTGGCTGAAGCCGGACTTTTCACTTGTTCAACAGAACATGTATATGACTATTAGGGTGTCGAATGGCACGCGAAATGCCTGATTCTTAGATTGGTCCCAGTCAGGTTTCATGGACTCAGTTGCGGTCTTCGATGCTGATTGGTCCCACTGGGAATCTGATCTCACGACACGTCGAACGAACGTGACCGTCAACTTCTGCTAAGGAGGAAAGCATATGCGATTACCGAATTTGTTATTGCTGACAATTGCGTTGGCAGCAGGCTGCGAACAGACCTCGCAGGTGCAAAACGCCAACAAACCCGTCACTGCACCGGCCGTCGAACCGGCCGGTGGGCCAGTGACTGACTCGACGGATCACACCACGACCGTAACCCCGCCCGACAACACCGCTGTCAACGCTCGCGACGATTCTCCGGTGGCAAAGACACCGATCGATCAGAACGAAAATGAAGTTGATATCAAGATCACCGCAGACATTCGCAAAAGGGTTTTGGAACAGCCCGATTTCTCGGTGAATGCCCGTAACGTCAAGATTATCACGGCCGATGGCAAAGTGACGCTCCGCGGTCCGGTCACAACGGAAGCTGAACGTGACACCATCGACAAGATCGCTCGCGAAGTCGCGGGTGAAACCAAGGTCGAGTCACAGTTGGAAGTTGCTCCTTAATGGAATTCGCTCGCGACGGACGAGTCGTTGAGTCATCACGATTTTGATTGATAAACCTCAAGAGATTTGGAGACGAAAATTATGTCCAGTGTATATTGCCTCGTGAAAGACAATGCCCACGCCAACCGGATTGCAGATCGTTTGCGAATCAGTGGATTCTCAGCGAACGACATTTCGGCCATATTCCCGGATAAATCAGGAACGCGTGATTTCGCTACTCACAATTCCACGAAGGTCCCCGAAGGTGCCGCGGTGGGGGCCAGCACTGGCGCACTCATCGGCGGGGCACTTGGCTGGATGGCCGGCATTGGCGCCCTTGCCATTCCCGGCGTCGGCCCGTTGATCGCGGCCGGCCCGATTATGGCAGCTCTGTCCGGCGCAGCGGCCGGGGGTGCCATGGGCGGTTTGTCGGGTGCACTTGTCGGGATGGGGATTCCCGAATACGAAGCTCAACGTTACGAAGGCAAAATCAAGGAAGGGCAGATCTTGATCGCCGTGCATGCGGATACTAGCGAAGAAGCCGCACGCGCACGCGAAATCTTCACTGAAGAACATGCCGAAGCAATTTCGACCGGAGCTGAAGCGGCCGTGCCGCACAGTTCACGTTAGACCTTCTGAGATGAAATGTCCGTGTGGATATGGGGTGGAAAGCTTGCTCTCCACCCCATATCCATATTCTGCCTGAGCCGCGTTGAATTCCCCAGAAAGGTTCCATGATGAATCGCCACCTCCTGCTGGCTGCTGGTCTGCTCACTTCCAGCTCCATTGCGCTGGCACTCGCCGCACAGGGCCCCGAGTCGCCCGCGCCCGCGACGAAACCCGCCACGAAGACGAGTGCTCCCACGAAACAGGCTCAGACAAAGACGCCGCGCACCACTCCGAAACCCGATGCGATCCAGGACGCGCAACATCCCACGCGGGCCGAATCCAAGCGTCCCGAGCAACAGCTCTCGGAACACGATCGATCGTCACGATTCTCAGCGCCCTAGGCCCCGGCGTCATCGACCGCCCTCAAGGACCAGCCAGAGAAGGGCGAGATCAATGGGTTCGACTTCGTGCGCGATCCGTTAAATGCCAAACAGCCCAACGAAAACTTCGAAGACAACATGAAAGCCGATATCGCCGCGAAGGCGGGAGTGATGGCTCGTCAGCAGGAATTGCTCAACGCCCGCTACGTGTTCGAGCCGAAGCTTGACCCCGAGGTGATGATGGCCCGGGGTAAGCCGATCGCAGTCGGCCCGACCGCCAAACTGGGAAAAGGTCTCTCATGGGACAGCCTCGCGGAACAGACTCCCGAAGAAATCTTGAAGGCTGGCTCATTCCCCTATCCCGCGTTGCCGCACCCCAAACATACGCCGGGGGGCCAGGTATTCCCGCAGGCCCAAATTGAAATGTTTCCCCGACTG
>CAMAVF010000323.1 GCA_945861445.1 Planctomicrobium piriforme
CAACCAGCAACCAGCAACCAGCAACCAGCAACCAGCAACCAGCAACCAGCAACCAGCAACCAGCAACCAGCAACCAGCAACCAGCAACCAGCAACCAGCAACCAGCGATAGTGCATGCTCCCTCAGAGTTACCGTAAGTGACTACTATAAAATAGGTTGTGATACGCGAATGACCGTCACGCTCCTATAAAAGCAAATAAAAGAGCAAGTAAAAGGACAGGCATAAAATCGCGACGTCCGTTTTAATATGCCTGTCCTTTTATTAGATAGAGGAGAGAGGAGACGATGTATGAGAGGATGAGGGTGAATCTCATCGTTGTTTTCCACTCAAAAATATGCCTGTCCTTTGGTTGGATGTCTTGCGCTTCATTTGGGGGGTGGGGGTTGTTTACAATTTGACGGGTTCTGTCTGCTGGTATCCGGCCAAACTTCGAGTCAGCGAGATCTGTGTGACGTACTTGCTTCCGATTTCGCGGCGTGACATGTTGACTCGGGCTGGCACGGGTTTCGGTGCGCTGGCGTTGGCGAGTTTGCTGGCTGAAGATTCTTCGAGAACCTCCACTTCATCCGGTTGGGCTGGGCCTCGCGATAACTCGCCGCTGGCGCCCAAGCAGCCACCGTTGCCCGGCAAGGCGAAGCGGGTCGTGCATCTGTTTATGAATGGGGGGGCGTCACAGGTCGATACCTTCGATCCCAAGCCCGCACTGGAGAAATATCACGGCAAACCACTTCCCAGTTTGACTCTGCGGACCGAACGCAAGACGAGCGGTGCGTTCAAGTCGCCGTACAAGTTCCAAAAGTATGGTCAGAGCGGGATCGAAGTCAGCGAGCTCTTCACCAAGACGGCGTCGGCGTGCATCGACGATTTGTGCGTGATCCGATCCATGCACGCGGATGTTCCCAATCATGAACCGTCGCTGTGGTTGATGAATTGTGGTGACGGCCGGTTTCCGCGGCCCAGCTTTGGTTCGTGGGTCAATTATGGCCTGGGTTCGGAGAATCAGAATCTACCGGGCTTCATCGCCATGTGCCCTGGCGGATTGCCCATCACGGGGGCTCAAAACTGGCGTTCGGCATTCCTGCCGGGTGCCTATCAGGGGACGTATATCGATTCGCAGCACACCGATGTCACCAAGCTGGTGGAGAACATCAAGAACGGTCGGTGGAAGCTGGAAGATCAGCGGCGGCAACTGGATCTGGTAGGGAAGCTCAACCGGCAGCATCAGGAGCAACGCCAGCACGATCCGCAGTTGGAATCGCGGATCCAATCGTTTGAACTGGCCTATCGGATGCAGACCGAAGCGGGCGAGGCGTTTGATATCTCGAAGGAAACCAAGGAGACGCAGGAGCAATACGGGTCGGGGGTGATTGGCCGGCAGTTGCTGATGACTCGGCGGCTGTTGGAGCGGGGCGTGCGGTTCGTCCAACTTTACAGCGGAGCCGGGCAGCCGTGGGATAATCACGATGGGATCGAAGCGAATCATCGCAAGCTCGGCCTGGAATGGGATCAGCCGATCGCGGCGTTCCTGACCGATCTGAAGCAACGCGGGTTACTCGACAGCACGCTGGTGCTGTGGGGTGGCGAGTTTGGGCGGACGCCGGTTGCGGAACTGCCGGGTCTGAGTGGTCGCGATCACAATCATTACGGCTTTACGATGTGGCTGGCTGGTGGCGGGGCGAAGGGTGGGTATGTGCATGGAGCGACCGACGAATTCGGTTTCGCGGCGGTCGAGAAGAAGGTGCATGTGCATGACTTGCACGCGACGTTACTGCATCTGCTGGGTTTTGACCACGAGCAGTTGACGTACCGCTACGCGGGCCGCGACTTCCGGCTGACTGACGTGCATGGTCACGTGGTCCGCGAACTGCTGGCATGAGTGCGAGTTTGAAAAGGCAAAATTCGGGAGGGCGAGGCGTCCGCCGAGCCTAGCGCGACCGCCGGAGGCTGCCAATAAAGCCTCCGGCGGTCGCCGAGCTAAAGCTCGTCTGCGGCTCGGCAGGAGCCTCGCCCTCCCATTTCAAACACGCGCTATGCGCGATGATTGCTTGCGACTTGCAATATCTTTGAAATGCGCGACGACAATCGCGTCACGTCACGTCACGTCAATCTGGCGTGTGGCGGCTGGCTGGTTGAAGAGGCCCGTGTTGTCCGTCACGGTCACGGTCGCTGTACGCCTTCCAGCGGTCTTTCCAAGGAACGTGATGTTCTGCAGAAAACCTTCTGCCAGGCGGCGATCGACACCTGGCAAGAAATGAATTTCCAACGCACGGCCACGGGTTCCCCCGTTGATTGTCGCCACTGTCACGTTGGCAATTTTCACTACGCCGCCACGGGTCACTGTCCAGGGCCTGCCTTCGGAATCACTGCCGCTTCGCAATTTGAGCACATCAGATGCCGGACCACCGGTCAGGGTCACCGAGATCATTCCGCCATCGAAGCTGGGGGAATCGGTGTCTTCCAGTGTTGCGTGTTCGTCGATCGCGACGATCTCACGGCGATTGACTGCGCGGGCCTGAGCGGCCAATCGCACCTTCGGTGACTCGGCACCATCGAGCACATTCAGGATGAAGGCACGATCCAGTGTCGCCCCATGCGAGTCGGTGACTCGGATCAATACGGAGTAATTGTGGTGCGCTTCGTAATCGAGGACGGCTGCCGTCCGCAATTCGTTGCCCACAATCTGGAACTGATCGTTTCCACTCCCTCCCGTCCCCGCGACCAGGCTGAACGTCAGCAGGTCACCGACATCAGGGTCTGTCGCCTGCAGGCTCCCCACCCGAGTGCCGACCGCCACATTTTCGGCGATGGTATTCGATCCGAGAGTCAGACTGGACGGAGCTTGGTTGGGAGGGGCGACATAGTTGACGTTGATGGTGAAGGGCTTGTCGAACGAGAGCCCGCCGGCATCGGTGGTCCGAATGCGAATATTGTAAACCTTTTGCCCTTCGAAGTTGAGACTGGCTGCCGTCACCAGTTGCTGCCCGGCGATCGCGAACGCCGTATGATCGTTACTGCCCAGTACGGGCACGATGGTGTACGTGAACGTATTGTTGGCATCGAGATCGGTTGACAGGAGATTTCCGACGACTGTGCCCACCGGCTGGTTTTCGTCGATCGAGTTGGAGGATAAGGAAATCCCGGTTGGGTTCTCGTTGACATTGGTCACCCCGATCACAAACGACCGTTCGAAGAAGGATGTGCCGCTGCCGTCGGTGACTCGCACCCGGATCGAACGTGTCGGATCGGTTTCGAAATTGAAGCTCGTCAACGCCAGCAACTGGTTTCCGTTGATCAGGAACTGGGAGTTGTGGAGCGCACCATCGCCTGGCACCAGACTGTAGGTAAAGGTCTCGTTGGCATCCGGGTCGATCGGCTGGAAGATGCCGACTTCCGCGCCCTGGGGTGCGTTCTCGGCGATCGTGGACTTGGACAGGCCCAGTCCGGTGGGGGCATCATTCGCGTTGCTGACGTTGATGGTGATGGTTTTCTCGACGCTCTGGTGGCCCGCATCTTCCGACTTCACGGTAATGAAGTAGTGGCTCTTGAGTTCGAAATCGAGAGGAGATTGCAGGATGACCTGCTGGCCATTGAGCCGGAAGAAGGCGTTGTCATTGCCCCCGGGACTCGAAACAAGGCTGTAGGTGAAGGTATCGGTGAAGTCAGGATCGACCGTGTTCAAGATCCCCACCACCGTATTGACGGCGGCATTTTCAGCGATGGTATTGGGCGACAAAACAATGTCGGTCGGTGCATCGTTGACGTTTGACACATGAATGGTAAATGGCCGTTCGTACGTCTGACCATCGTGGTCGGTGACGCGAACTCGAATGAAGTACCTGTTGTTGGTCTCAAAATCCAGTGATGTTGCGGTGGCCAGTTGGTCACCCGTGAGACTGAACTTGAGATTGTCGGCCGATCCGGTTCCCGGGACCAGCTGGTAGGTGAAATGCTCGTTGAGGTCCTCGTCGATGGCGGTGAAGTTGCCGATGGGCGTGCCTGCGACCATGTTCTCAGCCACATTCACGGCACTCAGCAGAATGCCGGTCGGTGCTTCGTTGCGTTCGGTGACATCCACGTCGACCTGTCTGGCAAACGAGAGTCCATCGTGATCGGTCGTGCGCACGCGGATCGAGTAATGCGTCCGACTTTCGAAGTCCAGGACTGTCGTCGTCAGGAGCTCGTTTCCGACAATCGTGAAGATTCCATTGTCGTTATCTCCCTGTCCCGCTTCGAGGACATAGGAAAACGTATCACCCACATCGACATCGGTCGTGGAGAAAGTACCGATTCTGATTCCCGCAGGCTTCGTTTCAGGGACCGTACTGGGTGCCAGGTCGAACG
Organism: Planctomicrobium piriforme; assembly: GCA_945861445.1. Lineage (GTDB taxonomy): Bacteria > Planctomycetota > Planctomycetia > Planctomycetales > Planctomycetaceae > JAKFVC01. The sequence continues at coordinate 4,343 of CAMAVF010000323.1, forward strand.
CCGTGGGGCCTTCATTGATGTTGTTGACGGTGATCGTCAACACTTGATTAAAGAAGCGTCCGCCCTGATCGGTGACGCGCGCCAGTATGCTGTAGGTGGACTGCGCCTCGCGATTGAAGACAGCAGCCGTTTTCAACTGGTTGCCGTCGACGACAAAACTCGAGTTTCCGGTGTCTCCCACTCCGGGGATCAGGCTGAAGGTGAAGGTATTTGCGGCATCCGGATCGGTCTTGGTGAAATTCCCGACCACAGTCCCAGCGGGCAGGTTTTCGTCGACGGCAGCGTGGGTCAGTCCCAGGGACGTCGGAGACTCATTGAGATCGTTGATCGTCACGGTCACCTGGGCGGTGGCCGACAACTGCGGGTTGCCGTTATCCCTGACCATCACGGTCAGGTCGTAGCTCGGCCGCAATTCGAAGTTGATGGCCGCGGCATTTGCCACTTTGAGCGCGCCGGTCGCCGGATCGATCGAAAATGCGGTTTGAATATTCCCGCCGGTCAAGGAATAGGTGAAGGTCGTGCCGGGATCCGCGTCGGTGGCGGCCAACGTACCGACCAATTGGCCTGCCGGGGAGTTCTCGTCCAGGAAATACTGCACATTGCCCAACTGGGGAGCATCATTGACATCAGACACGGTGATGACGAATGCCTGATCGAAGTGCAGACCTCCCACATCAGTGGTGCGGACCAGGATCGAGTAGGAATTCTTAGCTTCGAAGTTGAAGGCGGAATTCGTAATCAACTGGTTTCCGACAATGGAAAACTGGCCATTGTCCGGACCGTTCACCCCGGTAAACAGCGAATAGGTGAAGCCGTCGCCCACATCGGGATCGACTGTCGAAAGCGTACCCACCAGCGTACTCGCGGGCAAATTCTCGGCCACCGTTTGTGCCGACAACTGCAGGGCTGTGGGAGTCTCATTTACGTTGGCCACAGCAATGGTGAGCGCCTGCTGGAAGGCCTGCCCGTTCGAGTCGGTCGTCAGAATGCGAACACTCAAGGAGGACTTGGCTTCGCGGTTCAACGAGACGCTGGTAAACAGTTGATTGCCAACAATGTTTACGAGTCCGTTGTCGGTCGAACCGCTGCCGTTGACGAGCGCGTAGGTGTAGGTTTCACCGATATCTGAGTCGGTCGATGTCAGGACTCCAATGAGGGTCACGGAGGGCTGATTCTCCAGCACACTGGCCGGGGTCACAGCCACCGCCGTGGGCGTTTCAAACACATCTGACAGAGTGACATTGACCGCTGCCGTCTGCGACAGAATGGGGTTGCCCGTGTCGGACACTTTCACCATCAAGGCGAAACTCTGCACCGTTTCGAAATCCAGTGCCGCCGAATTGGCCACGAGGAGTTGTCCCTGCGAATTCACGGAGAACGCATTGCCCGTGTTTCCCGACACGATCGAATACGTCAGAATCTGCCCGACGTCGACGTCATTTGCGACCAGTTGGCCGACTACGGTTCCGACGGTTGAATTCTCCGGCAGATTAAAGTTCGCACTTCCGAGCGTGGGCTGTTCATTCAGATTGTTGATGACGATCACCAGGGGCTTCTCGAAGGAGAGTCCCTGAGCGTCCGTGGTTCGGATCCGAACTTTGTACGAAGCCTTGGTTTCGAAATCGAAGACCGCAGCGCTGAGCACTTCGTTGCCAGAAATCTGGAACTTCGCGTTGTCGTTGTCGCCGCTTCCCGTCACCAGGGTGTAGGTCTGCGAGTCGCCCACATCGGGATCGACAGTCGACAATGTTCCGACAAGGGCACCGACCGGCTGGTTCTCGGGAACGCTCGGTGGTAGCAGGGTGAGACTGGTGGGTTTCTCGTTGACATTGGTCACCGTGACCACAATGTTTCCGGCCGCGCTCAGACGCGGACTGCCGTTGTCCGTCACGTTGATCGACAGCGTCACACTCTGTTGCGCTTCGTAATTCAGCAGCGCGGGATTATTGACGGTCAGTATTCCCGTGGCAGGATTCAGCGCGAATGCGGCATTCGCATTGCCAGCCGTGATCGTAAAAACCAGCAACTGGTTGAAGTCGGGATCGGTTCCCTTGAGGGTCCCGATCACGAATCCCTGGGGCGAGTTTTCAGGAACAGTCAAACTGATCGGCGTCAGCGTGGGGGCTTCGTTGACGTCATCGACATTGATCGTGAAGGTTTTTTGGAAGTGGTAATTCCAGGAATCGGTCACTTCCACCACGATTGAGTAAGTCGCGACGTCCTCGAAGTCAAACGTGTTCGCTGTCAACAGTTGGTTGCCGGAAATGGAGAAGAAGCCGTTGTCCAACAGCCCGCCGACGAGTTTGTAGGTGAACGTCTCGGGGCTATCCAGATCAGTCGTCGTCAGGACAGACACGCCAGTGCCGGCCGGCAGATTCTCGTCCACATTAGTGATGGCGAGATTGATATCGGTGGGGCGCCGGGCACGATTATAAAGTTGCCCGTGGATATCGGTGGGGATCGCTGGAGCGATGGTGGTATCGGTCTGCCAGACGACTAGAATGTCCCCTTCACCATCGACGGCGACCGACGAGGGACCAAACGTATTGTTAACGCCGCCCGCTTGCGTGTTGACGCGAATTTCCGCACCGTCTGCCGACTGATCGGGCCGGAACTCCCGCATCCAGATCGCGTCATTCGCCGAAGAAGTCACCTCGAGCCAGGTCACGAAGACTCGTCCCGATTCCGCCAGTCCCACTCGCGGCGAAGTCCGAACTCGGGTGGGTTGTCCCGCGGGAGTATTCGTATTCACCTGGAACACCCCCGCTGCCGCCACGCCCGTTGAATTGAATTTCCGGGCACTGATGTTGTTGCTGGGCGACTCCCAGGTGACGACAAAGTCGCCATCAGAATCGACATCCAGCCCAATCGGCCGGCCGCCGCCGGAGGTACTGACGCGATTGTCTGGACCGGCCGGAACGGCCCCCACCGCGTACTGCCGGGTGTAAACGCCGGCATTTGTCCCCGTGCTGGCCCAGGCCACCACAAACCGGCCGTCATCGGCCATGCTGACCGAGCAATTGGTGGCGCCGGCGGAGGCCGGGGTTTCATTTACCGTAAATTCGGTGCCGCTGGGGGCTCCACTCGACAAAAAGTACTGTCCGCGGATCTCGGACCCGTTACCAGTATCCTGCCAGACGACGACAAAATTTCCGAGTCCATCGACTGCCACGGACGGCGAAGTTTGAGTTCCCTGGGTCGTCGTGTTCACCAGGAATTCACCGCCCAGCGGTGTCCCGTCCGCATTGAATTGCTGAGCATACACCCCCGCCCCGCTGCCGTCTTGACCATTCAGAGAGGTCCAGGCAATCACAAACCGACCAAACGTATTCATCCCGACAGTTGGAAACAACTGACTTCCCACAGTCGTGGTGTTGACCTTGAATTCGCTCCCCACGGCGGTTCCGTCGGCCTGAAACATCCGCGCATAGACGCCGAACAATGATGCATCACGATTGCCGCCGATCGACCCGGTACTGGCCCAGGTCACGACATAGTTTCCGTCGAGATCGGCGGCAATGGCATTGGCAGATTGGGTAGACAGGATTTCCTGGCCAGCGAGGTCGTTATTGACCTTGAATTCGCCACCCAGCGGATTCGCTTTCAACAACAGGCGCGATTCCAAAGTTTCGATCGCGGCCGACTGCACCGGCAAACGCCCTGAAAACCCTGTCCGTCGAGCCCGAGCTTGCGGACTTCGGCAACTCGTCAACCAACCTGCCAACCAATTCGTAATGCGCATCGCTGTCTCACAAAAAAAACAAAACGTTCAATCATCAGAACGGAGTTCACCACAACCTGAACGCAGAACCTCTACGTATAAAAGCCCGCATCGGCTGTCGCAACGATAAAATGGACAGTCTGGCAGACATTTGCCGGAAACATCCGATAATGTCTGTTCACATGTGTCCAAGTTGCCCCACACATTAGAGCGTGTGGGAGGAACGGGTGGCAATCGTAAACTGATCACCCGCAGACAAATTCGACAACTTCCGGACGCCAGGGGTAGTCTGATGAAAAGTCGATGATTTTGGTTCGAATTGCCCTTGTCTGAAATCGCGAAATTTGTTTCATTTCTCGCATTTGTTTGCTTTCAACGGATTGAAAGGAACTGGCGATGGAGAGCTTAGTTGTCGAGTCACAGAAATGTT
>CAMAVF010000324.1 GCA_945861445.1 Planctomicrobium piriforme
CCTCACCCCCAGCCCCTCACCCCCAGCCCCTCACCCCCAGCCCCTCTCCCCGGAGTACCGAGGCGAGGGGAGCATGATGTTTGACAATTTGTTACCGACAATTGATTGAACCACCATTTAGCGGCTGAACCCGCGCAGGGGCGCGTATCAAGATCGCGATTGCGACTCGCATTTGTGCCGATACAATGATGTATTAAGAAGCTGCCGAAATGTCACTCACTTGGAATGCGATTCAGTCTGGATGATTCACCTCTTCCCCAATGCGAGCGGAATCTCGGCCGGGCTGACCCGCCGGCAGTGGCTGAAAATGTCGGCATTGGCTGGTGGCAGCGTGACGCAACTGGTCAATACCAGCGACTTGCGAGCGAATCCGTCGGAATCGACACGGCGACTGCCCAAGAGTTGCATTTATATCTTTCTGTGTGGCGGCCCGTCGCAGCCCGACTTGTGGGATTTGAAGCTCAATGCCCCCAGCGGCATCCGCACCGAATTCCAGCCGCTGCAGACCAACGTCCCCGGTCTGCACTTTAGCGAATTGATTCCGCAGGTCTCACGCCATGCGGACAAGTTGGCCCTGATTCGCTCGATGACGCACACCAACAACGACCACGCCGGGGCCATCGCTCATTCGCTGCTGGGTCAGCTACCGACGAATGCTGGCCAAGTCTTCGCCGATCGCAACGATCATCCTGCCCTGGGTGGGATCCTGCATAAGTCGCTGGGGGAATCCGGTGCCTTGCCCGCCTGGGTCGTGTTGCCTCGCCAGTTCAGTGTCGGCGGTCCCTCTTTCAAAGGACAGTCGGGAGGCTTTCTCGGTTCCACCTACGATCCCCTGAGCTTCGATAAGGAACGCCGCGGTTCGCTGACAGACGCACCTTTGCGCATCGGGTCGCTGGAGTTTCCCGAAGGAGTCAACGATCACCGGTTGGTTTCCCGAAATGGCTTGCGGCAGGTGCTCGGTCGGCCGGTAGAAAGTGCGGCGACCATTCGCGCTGAAGAGGCCTTCGATCAGGCCTATGGCTTGCTGACTGCTCCTCAGACGCGGAGTACATTCGATCTCGAACAAGAACCCGCGAAAGTGCGTGATCGGTATGGCCGCAACGAGTACGGTCAAAGCTTCTTGATGGCCCGGCGCCTCGTCGAAGCGGGTGTCCGGTTTGTCAACGTCTTCTGGACGTTCTTCGATAAGAAGGGTTGCCAGTTCAATCTGTGGGACAACCATGGTGTCGCGTCGGATGTCTGCGGGGTTGATGGTCAACTGACCGGTCGCCAGCAACTGACGCACGACTACTGCACGCCGTCGTTTGATCATTCGTTTTCCGCATTGCTGGAAGACTTGACCGAACGCGGTTTGCTGGATGAAACGCTGATTGTCGTTGCCGGCGAGTTTGGCCGGACACCGCGGATCAACAAGACCAGCGGACGCGATCATTGGGCACACTGTTACACGCAATTGCTGGCTGGCGGCGGTGTGCAGGCAGGCGCCATCTATGGATCCAGCGACGCGCAGGGTGCCTACGTGAAGGACTCGCCCGTGACCCCCGATGACTTCGCGGCGACAATCCTGCACGCGTTTGGTCTGGATCCCGAAACCCCGATCCCCGACATCGCCGGACGCCCGGTTCGAGTGACTACGGGCCTGCCGGTCACGGCACTGTTTTAGACCCTAAAGGGACGTGGGATAGGCTTCCAGCCGGTCATTCTTATCTAAGGCTTAAAGATCGACAGGCTGGAAGCCTATCCCACGGGGCGACGCGTGGCCGCTTCCATGATCGCTTGCTCGGAAAACTGGTCGCGCGTGAATTCACCGGTCAGCCGGCCTTCACACAGGACCAGAATTCGATCGCACAGAATCAACAGTTCGGGTAACTCGCTGGAGGTGACAATGGCTCCGATCCCTTCGCGACAAAGGTCGTGAATCAAGCGGTAGAGTTCGGCTTTGGCTCCCACGTCCACGCCACGCGTCGGATCGTCCAGCAGCAGGATGCTGGGCTTCGTCAGCAGCCAGCGGCCCAGAATTGTCTTCTGTTGATTGCCGCCGCTGAGACTGGTGATGGCCGCGTCGACGCCAGCCGCTTTGATATTCAGTTGGGTCACCGTCGTCGAGCACTGACGTCGCTCTTCAGCCTTCTGAATCAACACGCCGCCGAGGGCCATCTCTTGCAAGCTGCAGAGAGAAATGTTGCGTCCGACCGAGAACTGCGAAAACAATCCCAGGCGTTTGCGATCCTCGGTGACGAGTGCCATTCCGGCGGCCTTGGCCTCAGACGGGTGTTGAAACTGGACCCGCTGGCCGCGGAGCAGGATTTCTCCCTGGGGTTCCTCGGGACTGCATCCGAACAGACACTCCAGCAGTTCGGTTCGTCCCGCACCCATCAGTCCGGCGATGCCGATCACTTCGCCCCGGCGCAATTGAAAACTGACATCACGTAACCGCCACTGTCGAGCATGTCCGCTCCAGGGAAGAGACAGCCCGCGCGTTTCCAGGATGACCTCACCAATTTGCCGTTCCGTTCCCAGGTTCATCGTTTCGATCTCGCGGCCGACCATCAAATGCGCGATCTCTTTGGGACTCGTCGCGGATTTCGCCAGCGTCTTCACGAACTGCCCATCACGCAACACGGTGATGCGGTCTGCCAATTGAAAGACTTCGTCCATCTTGTGTGAGATATAAATGATCGTGACGCCACGGTTTCGCAGCCGTTCCAGCACGCGGTACAACCGTGCGACTTCGGATTCGGTGAGCGCACTGGTGGGCTCATCCATGATCAGGATTTCGGTATCCAGCGACAGCGCTTTGGCGATTTCAACAAGTTGCTGATCGCCCACCCGCAACGCGCCGACCGGTGTCTGCCACGCGATCTCACATTCCAACTGGGTCAGCAATTCCGAGGCCGCCCGCTCCATGGCACGATCATCCAGAAGTCCCGAGCGAGCGAGTTTCTCCCGGCCTAAAAAAATATTCGCAGCGGCTGAGAGTCCTTCGACCAGGTTCAGTTCCTGATGAATCATGCTGATTCCGGCGGCTTCCGCCGCGCGAGTTCCTGCGAAACGGATCGGTTGCCCGCGCAGGAGCAACTCCCCTTCGAAGTCCGTTTGCACACCCGACAAGATCTTCATCAGGGTGCTCTTACCAGCACCGTTCTCACCCATGACCGCATGGCATTCACCTCGCAACACATCAAACGAGACGTTCTGCAAGGCAATCACGCCAGGAAAGCGCTTCGAGATACTGCGCATCGAAATGAGAGGCTCGGTCATGGTAACTTCCGCAAGCCCAAGTAGGAGTTCAACAGAAACCGTGTAGCCGCGTTCGCCAGAACGCGGGCGGTTCTGCTGATCGCCCGCACTCTGGCGAGTGCGGCTACCTCCTAGAGACTTTCAGCAACGAAAGCACCCCGGCAGTTCAACGCTGCCGGGGTGCTGGTTCTCATTCCATTGTGCCGCATAGAAAACTATTTCACGGCGGCAGTGGTTGGGGCCTTGTAGCCGGGGGCGGCGACGAAGTCGAGCATCCCCTTGGCGTCTTCGGCGTTCCAAATGCGGACTTCACCTTCCCAACTGCCAGTCGCCAACTTCTTCGTGGCCGGGTTGAAGGCGATCGCGTAGACCCAGTCCTTGTGACCGGTGAAGACGCGAACTTGCGTCCCGTCCAGCTTGTGCTCACGAGCCATTTGGTCGGCGCTGCAACTGAAGAGACGCCCGTCGGGCGTGACGATGATGCGGAAGACTTCGTTACCGAATCCGCCGATCGCTCGCACTTGAGCGGCATTGGCGGCGTTCCAGACGCGAATCTGTCGATCGCGGCCTGCAGTGGCGATTTCCGTCCCGCTGGGCAGGAACTGCACTCCGAACACAGGCTCGCCATGTCCGGGGAACGTAATCAGCGAATCGCCCGTCTTGGCGTCGAAGACCTTGGACGTCTTGTCGCGGCTGGCCGAGGCGAGCTTGGTTCCATCGGGCGACCAGGCAATACCCATCACCCAGTCGGCATGGTCTTCGATCAGCAATTCTTGAACGCCCGTTTCGACGTTGAAGACGCGGATCGCGCGGTCGGCACCGCCAGCCGCCAGACGCTTGCCATCGGGACTGAACGAGACTGCGAACATCGCGTCACTGGTCGTCACGAGGTCCTTAACGAGTGTCCCGTCGGCTGACTTGAACAGCTTGATCTCACCGTTCTGAGCAGGGGTTCCCGCCGCGACTGCGATGATGGATCCATCGGGGCTGTACTGGATTTCGTGAGTCCGTTCGGCGACGTTAGTGATCCGGCGAACCTGGGCACCGTCGGCGACATTCCAGATCAACACTTCGTGATACCCCGAGCTGGCCAGTTGAGTCCCATCAGGACTGAAAGCCAAGCCCGTGATCGAAACCGGAACTCGATACGATTCGGGAGGGGCAGGTTGCGGCAGCTTGGGCATGATCGTGATCAACGGGGCATCCGGATCCTTGCCGGCATCGAGGATGGCTCCCAAGCTGACCCACTTCTTAATCCGTTCGATCTCTTCCTTGGTCAACGGATCAGCATCCTTCGGCATCGAACCGTTGCCGATCATCACGCACAAGACCGACAAATCACCATCCTTCGGGATGATCGTGTCGCCCTGTTCGCCACCCTTCATGACGGCGGTAAACGTCTCCATGTTGTAACGGCCCTTGGCAGTCCGGGCGTTGTGGCAGGCGATGCAGCGTTTGACGAAGACCGGGGCAATGTCCTTGGAGAAGACCACGAACTTGCCGATTTCCGCATAAGCACCTTGAGCACTCTGCAATTTGCCGGTGTGTTCGGTGGTCACTGTGGTCAAGGCGACGAGGGCCTTATCGAGTTCGGGTTGCACGGCCGCCAGTCCGGCGGTGGCGACCTTGGCGTCTTCAATGGACTTGGCCTGCAACGCCTTCTGAGCAACGATCAGATCCTGAAGCGCTTTTGCCGCAGCAGTCGTGTCAGCCACCAGCTTGACCTGAACGGCCAGCTTATCGGCTTCCACTTTGGCCTTGGCTGCCGAGTCAACGACAGCCTTATCGAGTTCCGGCAGTTTTGCGGCGACGGCCTTGGCCAGCGCGTCGCTATCAGCGGCGAACTTATCGGCGGCTGCCTTGGCGGCAATCAGGGCTGCGTCGGTGTTCGCCTTATCGAATGCAATCTTCGCGGCGGCAGCGATCTCGGCGGCTGTCTTGGCAGCGGCAGCGGTCTCGGCCGCCAGCTTGGCATAAGCGGTCTTCACATCGACTGCTGCCTTGGCCACCGCGGCCGTGTCGGCGGCGAGCTTGTCGAGGGCCGGCTTATCGGCTTCGGCCTTCTTCATCGCTTCCAGCTTCGGCGGCAGCTCTTTTTCCGCGGCGACGACGGCGGCGGCGGACTTGGTCTCGTCGCTCTTCGCCTTGGTCAGCGTTTCGCGAAACGGCTTCGCTTTGGCCTGTAACTCCTCAGCCACCTTTTGAGCCGCAGTCTTGCGTCCCAAGGCTTCGTCAGCCGCCGTCTGCAGCATGGCAGCCTTGGCCTCGCCGGCAGCCAGTGCCGCAGCGTCTTGCGCCGCGGCCGGTTGGCTCTGCCCGATGAGTGTCGCCATCGCGAGCCCACAAACGACGAGACTCCATGAAATTCGCCATCCGCGCATAGTCAATACCTCTGATCAGTGCTCGATCCTGCGGCAGGCGGGAAGCCAGTTGGCTGTTGCCGCATCGTCGAACTTGTTGCCAATGGTCATTCCTCGAGCAGGAAACGGAAAGTGCCCTGACTGAGGTCGAGTAAACTACCTCATCGGCAGAGTTCCCCGAGCCCGATTGGAATGATCTTTCAGAATAGCTTCACATCAAATTTACCAAATGTGAGGGTCGTTACGCCAGACTTCAAAGGCAAAAGTCGAGCTTGTTGCGAGAAGTTTCTTGAGGGGCAATTTGGCAGATGGCGAAGTCGGCATAAGCGCTACAAGTCGACCAAAGGTCACCCGACGAATACAAGCTCGAAGCGCAAGCGAGTGCATTCCGTTGTATTGAGTGTGGGAATGCACTCGCTTACGCTTCGAGCTTGTACTTGCAGCGCAAAAAAACAGCGGAGTTCGCGAATCTGAAACGCGAACTCCGCTGAGCTGTGTATTGGGGTTGGCACCACAGAGGCCCCGAGGGTGCAGAGTGAACTTGATGAAACGCCAGGCGGCGTCCAACTCCAGCAAACTCTGTATTCTCTATGCCTCTGTGGGATTTTTTTCGGCGGAATATCTTTCGATCAGCATCTTTGCGCCGAAATGCTGGGGACAGCGCTGTTTAGCGATCCTTGCGATGGCGAATCTTCGCCTTCATACGTCGCTTGCGGCTGCCGATTTTACGTCGTCCTTTACCAGTCTTCTTCACTCCCACAGTCGTCGGTCTCCTTCCTGAATTGGTTCAAAGTTTCGGGGCAAAACAAGTCCGAAGCGTGCCAGCATAGCCAGCATTGTGCAAACTATCAAGAGCCAGTCCGGGATGATTTCCAGAACAGCAGTAACCGGCAGACGTTACATCGGATCGTGCAGTAGCTATGATCTTCCACGCATCAAAGATGACAAAGGACTCGCCTCCTCTGGAGCAGGGGATTCCGTTCCACTGCCCCTCGTTGACAACATCCACTTTTGAATCACAACGGATCCCTTTCATGGAATATCGCAATCTCGGCGCGGCTGGCATCAGGGTTTCGCCGATTTGTCTCGGCACAATGATGTTTGGTGGTCAAGCCAATGAGGCTGATTCAATCCAGATTCTGCATAAAGCGATCGATCTGGGAATCAATTTCATTGATACGGCCAACATGTACAACCTGGGCCAGTCCGAAGTCGTGGTCGGGAAGGGTCTGGCCGGGAAACGTGACAAGGTGATTCTCGCGACGAAGGGCCGCCAGATCATGGGGCCGGGGCCGAACGAATGGGGTGCCAGCCGGCGGCATCTCACCAATGAATGCAATGCCAGTCTGAAGCGACTCGGGACTGATTACATCGACATCTATTATGTGCATGCCCCGGACGATACGACGAAGATCGAAGAGACTTTACGGGCTCTGGACGACCTGATTCGTCAGGGCAAAATCATGTATATCGCCTGCTCGAACTTCCGAGCCTGGAAGGTGTGCGAAGCATTGTGGACCAGTGATAAGTTGAACCTCAACAAATACGTCTGCGTGCAGCCGCTTTACAACATCGTGAATCGCGATATCGAAGTTGAACTCTTCCCTCTCTGCCATGACAAGGGCCTGGGCGTTGTCTCATACAGTCCTTTGGCTCGCGGGATCCTGACCGGCAAGTACAAAGCCGGTGCCGCGTTCCCTGAAGGGAGCCGGGCAGCTCGCAACGACAAGCGTATGCAGCAGGCCGAACTGCGCGATGCCAGTCTCGATATCGCCCAGAAGATCGCCGACTATTGCGAACGCAAGGGCGTCGTGATGAGCCAGTTCTGCATCGCCTGGTGCCTGGCCAACGCCAACCTGACGTCGGTGATCCTGGGCCCGCGTACGATGGAGCAATTCGACGACAACTTCGGCGCCATCAACGTGAAGATCACGGCCGAAGACGAGGCGTTCATCGAATCGCTCGTTCCCACCGGCGAACACAGCGGCAAGGGTTTTCAAGACACCGCCTATCCGGTCACTGGTCGGCGATTCGTGGCTCGGTAAACGCTCCCAGTCGCCGTGCAGACAAGTCCTGAAAGGACGACAGAACCTAGCCGTGGGCTAACAGCCGGTTGAAAAAGGTGCCTGGAACTCTCCGAACGTCGAATAAATGCTCGATTCCCTGTGGTTGGCAAAGTTCCAGACACCTTTTTCAACAGGCTGTTAACGCCGCCGGGCTCGCCTTTCGAAAGCGGGCTCAGATGACTCGCATGCATCGAAATGCTATCGTAGCGGGTGTGGCCTCTCTCTCCCCAACCTCGATTCGAAGCCTTTCCATCATGATTCTCGACCAACTTTCCGCCGCGGACAAATATACCGGAATGCACCCTGGCTTTGCCGCCGCGTTCGAGTACCTCCGCACGGCCAAACTGACCGATCTGAGTGCCGGACGGCACGAAGTTGACGGCGATCGGATGTATGTGGTCATCAATCGCGCTGCGGGAAAAGGGCGGACCGGTGCCACATTCGAAGTCCATCGCCGCTACATCGACATCCAATTCGGGATCAGTGGCACCGACGAAATTGCCTGGCGGGCTTTGGCCGATTGCACGCAGCCGAAAGCGGCATTCGACGTCGGAGATGACTACTGTCTCTTTTCCGATGCCGCGGAAACCTGGCTCGTCGTCCATCCCGGTTCATTCGCGATCTTTTTCCCCGACGATGTCCACGCCCCATTGGGAGGCCAGGGAGACATCGTGAAAGCCGTCATGAAAGTGGCGGTTGATTGGAAGTAGCGAGTTGAATTCGTGGGTTGAGTCAATGGGAGGGCGAGGCTCCCGCCGAGCCGAAGACGAGCTTTAGCTCGGCGACCGCCGGAGGCATTGGTGAGCGCCTCCGGCGGTC
>CAMAVF010000325.1 GCA_945861445.1 Planctomicrobium piriforme
CGAACGGCGTTTCGGGACACTCCCAGAGCCCCAGCAATGGCCCGCTGGGACATTCCCGTATCGCGTAACGACTTAATTGATAACGACTTGTCCATACTCAGTTGATGAGCCATCGTGGTCGCCTTCGGGTGTTTCTGGAGAACAGAAACACGCCAAGGAACTACAACGGCTCCCTTGATTCAACTGGTATCGTTTGAAGCGCCAATCACTGGTATCGTTTGGGCGCCAACTGACAAATGTGACGGCAACTACATCGAAGGTCGAAAGTCGCTGGGGTATCGGCTGGGCTTGTCACACTGGAAAGCTCGCATCATTCGTGTGGCGGTGGGCGACAAGCCGACCGCCGACAAATTACGGGCTGCTCGGCGGGCGAAGTACAAGAAGGTGCGGCTGGATGTCCACATCTGGCTGCGGAGAAAATTCAAGCGGCTGGAAGTTGATCTGTCTATGGCGTTGTCATTGTTGTCAGGGCATCGTCGGTTTGAGTTGGTAAAGATCCCGGTTGAGCAGATTGCCTACAAGGAAACCGAGTTCGGGCCTTGTCGATACGGGAGGGTTCATTCCAGCCTGACCAGAAGTTCGAGTCGGATGCGTCCTGCACTTCATGTCTCCGGCGATGGTCTTGTCAGTCTTGATATTGCTAATAGTCAGCCCTTGTTCTTGGCTTTGTTGATAATCAACTACAGGAAGCAAGGGAACAATACCTTTGGGTATGTCACTTTCCCCAAGAATTCAACCAACCAGTACAGGGGAATCGACAAGATCATTGAAGAAACAATTTCATCCTTCAATCCTATTCAAGAATCACTCACTACACCTGCTATTTCTACTGCCTATACGACTCGCACTGCGAGCAGCAAGGAAGAGCAAATCCTTACAGATCAAGACATTGAGACAACAGGGGGTTTGCCACGGGACATTTCCGTTATTAGGGACTTTTTGACCCAAGATGAACGGCATTTTGTGACACTTTGCGAACAGGGAAAACTCTACCGGACTCTCAGGGAAGAGATGGAAGACAGAGAAATGCCCCTGTTGCACTGGGTAAAAAAAGAGATGTTTGAAGTTCTCTTTGGGCCAAATCGGCTGAAGTCCCGGCTGAAGGACATCTTCGATGACATGTATCCCGGCGTGGCGGAAGTGATCCGGGTTCATAAGCGGAAGGACTATGCGTTCCTGCCCCGGCTGCTCCAGAACATCGAAGCCAACTTCATTATTAACGGGGTCTGCCGCCGCCTCATGGTTGAGATGCCGGACGCCCCGGTCTACACGATCCACGACAGCATCCTGACGACAAGACCCTTCGTGGAGCCAACACGATCCGACATACCACACCGCCTTTCGGGCATAGAGAAACGGAGCAGCGAAGTGCTGACTCCCCGAAAGCGATTGGGCGAATTCGCAGTTCGCCTGACGAATTGGGAATTCGCCCAACCAAGAGTAAGGGCGGAAACTTGAAGAAGTGGTGCTTGGAGGCAGGAGATCGTTCAGCAAGAACGAGATTCACGCCGCCAAAACGAGGCGAAGAATGTGGGCGTCCCACTCGGCGACGGAGGCCAGAAAAAGTTCAACTGGGGTTCTGAACTCTCGATTGCCCGAAGGGCAATAGAGAGTAGAGTGGAGAAAGTAGAGAGTAGAATCTCAGGATTCGGCTTACCACTTTCTCCACCTCTACTCGGTCTATTCACTACTTACTACTCTCTTCTGCCGGACGTCGCTTTGGCCTTCAGCTTTGAAAAGCTGGTCGTCTATCGAACGTCCGTCGATTTCGCGGACGCGATCTGCCAAGCTCACCGAGCAGTTTTCGCGCGGCGACCTCACTTTTCGTTGCTGTGACTGCTTGGGAATCACAGCCGTTGTTTGTTCGTCAGACCAAGTCTGCAGATTACTTGATCGCGTTGGCTTTGGTGATTGTGACGTGGTAATTGGCTCCGCCGACGCTCACCATGAACGCAGTGGGGCAATCCTTATAGAGTGGCCAGTTGGTCGGTGAGACTTCCGCCAGTTCGTCGATATCAGCTTGATCCATCTCCACTTCGAATCCCACCAGGATCTTCCGATTGAGGATTTTGGGCCTGGGGCTGAATGGAACTTGAGGTTTCGTTTTTTCGAATTCGGCGATTCCGGCTGCCAACCGAACTGCAAAGTATTTACCTGCAGCATTGCGCACTTTGACAAAGGTGGTTTTTAGCTCGCCGAGATCCTGCAACCCCGCGCTGGGGTGCCAGGTTTTTCCCGCCGGTTGACCAGGAATCTGAACCGGTCTGAGCGGCAGGTCGACATAACTCTTGCCACTGGCCAGCGGGTTGCGAAGAGCGGGGCTCTGATTGATCCTCGATTTCACAAGCGGGTCGCCACTACGCAGTCCAAGTACGGCGATGCACCCCGGATCTCCACCACAAGATTGGGGCCCTTGCTCCCCGGGGTCGGCCCAGGCGAAACATTCAAATGGAGTGTCATGACAATCCAGGGCTTCGTATGCGTCTGCGACCCACAACGCGTCGGTTTCATCTTCATAAATCAGGTATTGTAGGCAGACGGATGTGAAGTCCTCCCCGTTATTCACGAAGGCGACGTTCTTGCCCATCGTTTTTTGCCCTGCTCCACAGCACGGTTTCGATGCCGCCGCCGAATTCGCGTCATCGGCAGGTGCCTCCAGCGCAACTCCGCCCACCAGAATGGCCAAACATGCGAGCAAATTGACTGTTCGATTCATTTCATCTCTCCGTGGTCGTTTGGGAACTCGTGTGCCTGCGGACCGAGGCGCAGAGGACACACGCACCTCACCGGAACCTATCAGCCTGTTGAAAAAGGTGTCTGAAACTTTGCCAACCACACGGAATCGAGCGTTTTTCCATGTTCGGAGAGTTCCAGACACCTTTTTTCAACAGGCTGATATGAGCGCCCGAGACGATTAGAACTCGCCCAGGGGAATCCCGTCATCACGGGTGCAAAGCTGCTTGAGTACCAACAGATCCAGCTCATCACTCACGAATCTTACGGCACCATCTGCCAGACCGATATGTGCTCCACCCGTATGTTGCGACAGCAGGGGAGTGTTGGGGCAAGTCGTGATGCAACTGGTGGGGAGCGGAGGCGAAGTACTAGTCCCAATGGGGAACATGACGGTAGTCAGGTTGTAGCTGCGGCTGGCGCCGGTACCGGTGGTCTTGTAGTTCGCGCCGGTTCCCGAACTATCGGTTCCTCGAATCCAGCCACCGTTGGTTCCTCCGCCATCCATGCGACGCTTCACATTGCTGGAGTCGAGTACGTAAGCGGCAGACTCGCCCAACAGCGCAATTTGACTCAGACCGTCGACGGCATCGCGTGAACGAGTCACTTCGTTCGCCAACAGCAGGCCTCCCCAGGACATCTCACCCAGGAATCCACTGCAGGTTGGAAAAACTCGGAGGCGGGTCTCGCCGAACGCTGGATAACCAGTCCCCGTGCTGGTTGCCGAAGCCCCGGAGATGCCGACGTAAGACGGCATCGCCACGGAATAAATACTGCCGGGCCCCAGCTTTTCGGCAACCGGCAATGGACTGGACGGACAAAAGAGCATCGGCGGGTTGATGCCATTAATGATCGGGCCATTCGTCCCGGACATGACATCTCCACAGGCGCCACTCAGCATGTCGATCGAGTTATACAGCGGAGCCTGGTCCAATGCGGGCAACAATCCGACCCAGAATGACAAGCCTGCTCCGGCGACGGTCGCCACGACCGGAGTCGTGATTTGCCGGGGATGATTGCGGCCTCCCAAGGGGAAACAACCGAACGTCTCATGATAGCCGTGCATGGCCAGGACGATCTGCTTCAACTGGCTTTTGCACTGCGTACGGCGCGCGGCTTCCCGGGCTTGTTGCACGGCGGGCAACAAGAGCGCAATCAGAATGCCAATGACGGCCATCACGACTAGCAACTCAATGAGCGTAAAGCCCACCGGCTGAGCGTGGCGACGTCGAGGCCCCGCGACGGCGTCCTGAACTGGCATGCAACAATACCAAAGATGTGTGAACAATCCCCGGATCTTCAAGGCTACTCAGGTGATGAGATACATTTGTTGCAACCAAAAGTCAAGCGGAACCGCGGCGGAACCGGTTGGAAACTCGCATCCAGAACACGGTCCCGTCAGCTTCGCTGTTTCGTATCCAGTATCCAATATCCCTAGCCAGGGGACACATGATCCAGGATCGTATTGAGAGCGTCTTGTAAGACTTCGTCGGCGTTGGCGTCGGGTATGAAGGCGCTCGCATGCACCCACAATTCGTCCCAATGCTTGCCCCTGCGCATCCGGATGCGCAGGATTTCAGGACTGTTACGCGGCCGCACAATGGCGATCGCGTCAATCCGCCCGGAACCAATCAAATCGGTTAAATCAGTGATTCTTCGAAATTTCATGGGAAACTCACTCGTGGCCCAAAGAGATCGTCTCCCAACTCAGTCAACATTTCTCTCAATCCGGTGACATTGGTGTATGAATTATTTTGACAAATCCAAAATCAAGTCGTCTCGTAAGGTAAATGAGACGACTGCAGCAGTCATTCCGCGAGATATGAATACGGATTATCTCATTAATTTGTATGTAGTTATGTTTCTGGAGCCATAGGTGTGAGGCTCCTGCCGAACAAAACGTACGCCGGGGGTGGCCAGCCATCCCGCTCGTCAATCGTAACTGGTCCTCGCCGCGGTAGCGGCGGCACACGGTAGCCCACGGCGCCAGCCGTGGGAACGAACGTATTATTTTCTCCAGCCCCGGCAGGGGCGGCACGGGAGCACCGCAGGTCCTGACCGCGCGATCTTCGGCTTCGGCGTCGAGAGGCGCGGTGTGTCGCCCCGGCCGGGGCTTGGCGAAATCGTTATGCCCCCGTTCCCACGGCTGGCGCCGTGGGCTAACCTATGTGGCCGCTACCGCGGCCGGCGTGCGCCCTGGAGCTTCGAGCTTGTATCGCGGTCACTTCAACAGCCACTCGGCAGCGGCAGCCTCGGCTTCGGCGGCTGCTCCCGAGAAGACCGTCAACTGTGTTTCTTTTCCTGCTGTCTTGTACAGATCCGAAACCAGGGCTGGTGCCTTGCCTTCGCCCGCCACCCACAAGGGATAGGGGGCACTGAGCGCCAGGAGACCGGGGACATCGAGGTACTTGGCTCCGCCCGGCAGGAATTGCGGATCACGGAAATCGAGCAATTTGCCAAAGCGGAAGCCGTTCGTATTGACCGCAGCCTGGGTGATGGCGTCACCAGCAATGGCACGTGCCGCCGCTACGATCGGCCCCGTCCCACCGAAGCCGGCGACTACCACGGACGACGGTTTCGGATGTCCAGAGACCTCGGCCGTTCGCAGATAGCTGACCAGGCTGAGTACGTCGTGGGTCCGCTGGGCAAACAACGAGTGGTTGTAGCCATACGTGTAGCCGGCGAATTCGCGGGGGTTCGCCACGACCGGCGTCTGCTTGATCGGCTGGCCATCTTTCAAGAATTCACCCTGCAACAGGAGATCGACTCCCACGACGGTCGCCCCGGCATTCACGAGCTTCAGCACGGCCGCTTTGACTGTGCCGTCCGTGTTGTAGAGCGACGCTTTGCCCGCATCGTCCAGCCACACCACGACGCGGCCCTTCCAATCCTTGGGGTAGAGGAACGTGACGGGCAGTTCCTCATTGTAGGTCTTGTTGCGCATCAAACCGGTCATCTCAACATACGTGCCGCGGTCGGCCTTGTTCTTGTCTTCGCGACTCCATTCAACGCTCCCGGCTTTGTCGAACGTGCGCCCAATCAGGACTTCGACTCCGCTGCCCACCTCCTTGCGCAAATGGTCGACGGAATCGGTGCTGGCTCGCAGTTGTTGCTCAGCGTCCTTCGTCAACCAGTCCAATAAGGTGCGTTCGAAGGCGGGGTCATCGGCCTTGGGAGCCGGGTGCTCGGCATCCCAGACGGTAAGCTGGTCACGCTTCAGAGGTTCATAGTCTTCCTCAATCACCGGGGCCTTGAAGCCCAGCTTGAAGTGCTGGTTCAGCCACGTATAGAAGGCCGACCGAGCGACCGCGTTGTAGTTGTGTGGGAAGTGTTCAGCACGTTGCAGCATCACGTTGCCCGGCATGCCCAGCGTCTCATAGAGCTGTTTCAATTCCGGAAAGCCCTTCGTGGACATTTCCTTGGTCCAGTCATTGGCGGTCGTCATGCCCTGCGGCTTCGGAGCGAACAGCGCGGCGAACTCGATATTGCCCGTGTTGACGCGCAGCAATGACGCATTCTCACAGGTGCAGCCCCCCTGCATCGCGGTGCTGACCATGACGGCCGGATAGGACAAGGCCACGCGCGGATCGACTGCGGCCAGCAACATCGTCTGCGTCCCGCCGCCGCTGGCCCCCGTGATGGCCGTCCGCGACGGATCCACTTCGGGCAGGCTGAGCACAAAATCGAGCGAACGGACGGCGTTCAATGTCTGCAACCCCATGATGCTCTGCAAGTGGGCTTCGGCCTGCGGGCTATAGAGGCCCCAGTTCTCGGTGGTATTCATCTCGGGACGTTGCTTCGCGACTCCATGGACCGTCAGGCGCGAGAACTGCACCGCATCAGAATCGCTGAGCATGTCCCACTGCCAGACGACGCACCCCATGCGGGCGAGTTGCACGCACATCGATTGAAAGCGGCTTTTGCCACCCCGCATAAAGCGTTCTTCACCCGAGGAGATCTCGCGCAACAGATTGGCGTCACTTTCTTCGGACAGCCGGGCGCTGGCCCAATGTCCGTGAGCGAACAAAACGGCCGGGACCTTCCCTTTTGGGTTCTTTGGCCGATACAGATTGCCGGTGACGAACAGACCGGGCGCACTTTCGAAATAGCCCTTTTCAATGGTGTATTCGGGGCGATCAATCTTGCCATGCAGGACGGCATTGAGGGGCGTCTTGGTGGGCATCGGCCACAGACCCTGCGAGACCAGGATCTGCCGGCGTACGTAGGCCGACCGCTGGTCCCATTCCGCCTTGGTCTTGGGCGGAGTGAAGGGGAAATAGCCGTTCAAATCTTTGGGCGGCTGCAGACGGACATCGTTGGGCAGCGTACCGGCCGGCAACGCTCGCGGAGTGTCCGCAGCGACCGGGGGGAGCCCAACCAATAACACGGTCGCGACAGCAATGAGGAGGTGTTTCATGTTCATGAATTCTTCAAGGTCCTGATGATTGTGTGGCTTGTCCCAACTGCGTGCGGAACGCTTTGGATTTCAAATCAACATACGCTTTGTAGCCCTCGGGATCGATGAAAGGATTCTGCTTAGCCCCTTTCACCAGTTCATACTTGGCTTCCATGCCGTAGTAGGCTCCGTGAGCACCCAGAAAAATATCGCATGGCAGCGACTTCAGCACTTCGAACGTCTGTTTGTAGTCGTCCGCAATTTCGGGATATTCTTTGTTATTGGTGAGGACAAAGCCCGGATTGACGTTCGGGCTGCCGATCACGACGACATCGTATTTCTTGCCGCCGTCAGTCACGCTCAAGGCCCAAGTCGTGCAGCCGCGAGTATGCCCCGGGGTTCGATGGGCGACCAATGTTGTGCCCCCCAGTTTGACTTCCTCGCGATTTTTCAGAACTCGATCGACGACGCAGGGACTCCAACGGCTGTCGTGATACAGGTACTGCCCCTTGCCTCCCGAGGCAATCACGTCGTCGTCGCCGCGCATGACATAAACTTTGGCCCCCGTGACTACTTTAGCGAGAGCGTGTCCGGCCACGTGGTCGGAATGGGCATGACTGGCCAGGATGATCTTGATGTCGGTCATCTTAAAGCCCAGCGATTCCACGGAGGCCCGGATCAAGGGAACCGTTTGCTCGAACCCACTGTTGATGAGCAGGTGCCCTTCAGACGTGGTGATCAGATAGCTCGCCAGATCCTTCGAGCCGACGTAATAGACATTCCCGATCACGCGATGCCCGGGAAACGCCTTCTCGTTCTCCCCTTCCGCGAAGGCAGTGGAAACGAGAAGCAGGAGCGGCAGTGAGACCAGCAGTTTCAGCATCATGTAGACTCCGAGTGGCTCGGCCAGAGCAGCTTGGCGCGCGACGGGGCGCGGTGTCGAAGTCGCATTCTACGTAAACCATAGGCACTCGCCAATGCGACCGGCAAATTGGCGGCTTACGGCAAATCGCCCCTGGAGGACGCGGCTCCGTCATTTGAAGTTGGGCTGTTTCGTCGAGTCGGTCTTCGAATTTGTCTCGTCGCCACGCAATGTGACGCGCGGTCGCCGCTGGCTCCCGGTTAAACGAGCTAGGTTGCCTTCTGAATTGTTTAACCCGGAGCCAGCGGCGACGGCGACCACAAATTCCATTTCTGTAAATAGCGCAACTTCAAAAGCTCCCGTCGAGCCTAGTGCCGCAACTCGCAAACGGGGTTTCATGAAAACGAGAAATCGTATATTCGTCCCAACTCCTCGATTATGAGGGGGGAGGT
>CAMAVF010000326.1 GCA_945861445.1 Planctomicrobium piriforme
TTTCTGGAATGTGTCTCGGAATCGCAAAGAAAGTCGTTTCCGATATCAGCCTCCAGCGCCCGTGGGTGCATCGCGTTCGCCGTCTGCCCGTTGCCAGCGTGCGTGCCGCGGACGGCACTCGCTGGTTTTGCGGGCCAGGACTGAGTTGTGCCGATGCGGTGCAGGGGCCTCAAGTTGACACCCGAATGCCCGCATCCAAACCTCGGCTCTTATTGCATTTCAGGTGATTCACGATTACTGTAAGTGAAAGGGGATTCGTCTTAGCGCGGGTTCACGCACCTGGTGACGCTCAGTCATATTCGAATGGAGTTCCTGGTCATTCAGCGAACTCACTGCGTTGTGGCTGGCACCCGTTGCCGTGGTTTGATCCGCCGAGCGGAATTCCTTCAAGCACTGATTCACTGGGTTGGAATTTCTGAGTTGGAGCTCGAACATGAGATCTCGGCCGTGTACTGTAGTTTCCTCGCGCCCTTCGACCGCAGGCGTCCGGCATGGCTTCACGTTGATCGAACTGCTGGTCGTAATTGCGATCATCGCTCTACTGATTGCCTTGCTGGTTCCGGCAGTGCAAATGGCTCGTGAAGCCGCCCGTAAGGCTGAGTGCCTTAATAACATGAAGCAGCTCGGGCTGGCCGCCCACAATTATCTGGCGTCACACAAGTGCTTCCCGTCTGGCTGGATTTGTGTTCCGGGACAAACGAACTGTGATCCCAGGGCACCTGCCGCTTCATCGATTACGTTGCCAATTGTTGAGCCGCAAATTATTCCCTCAACGACCATGGCCGAATTGCGAATCGAGCCACCGACGTGGTCCACCTGGACAATTTCAGATCAATGGGGCTGGCATACCATGATGCTGGAAGAAATGGGTGCCAATACATTGGTCATCGATTTCAGACTTGCCAAAGCAGCCCCCTCGACTAATTGGCTGATTATCCAGAACACTATCAAGTCTTACACGTGTCCCTCTGCCGCGTTGTCCGGCTCGCGACCGGGGAATTTGGGCTATACGAACTACAAGGCCTGCATGGGGGCCGGACAGAATAATTCGGTGAATCCGCCAACTCCAAAGTCTCAAAGCGGCATGTCGAGCATGAACAGCAGTGTTGCGGACCGCGATGTCCGTGACGGTTTGACGACCACCATTCTCTACGGTGAATCACTCTACGGATTCTGGGGCGATGCCTTGAGTTGCTGTGTCCGAATTCCCGATCCGCTGGAAAACCGACCGGCCTTTGACGCGAATATCCCGGTGGGCACCAGCTATGCGATCTTCGGCTTTGGCAGTTGGCATGCCGGCCTCTGCAACTTCACGATGGGGGACGGATCAGCCAAGAGCATCAGTAAGACCATCGACATTCGTGTGCTGAATGCCCTGGGGACAAGGGATGGTCACGAACCGGTCAGCAATGACTTCTAGAGTGCCCCTGTCATCAGCGACAACTTCACAGCCCGACCAAAACTGGTCGGGCTGTTTTCGTAGGGGAATTCATCCCACCCCGACCGGCTGCAGTGGCGACATGGCCGCGACATACGTCTCCAGTTGACCTGATTCAAACTGGACCGTGACCGTCCGCCGTGATCCAAACCCGACTTCAGTCACCTGGCCGTAGCCTTGTTGAGGATGCCGGACTCGCATCCCCACCGCGAATTTG
This sequence comes from Planctomicrobium piriforme, assembly GCA_945861445.1. Taxonomy (GTDB): domain Bacteria; phylum Planctomycetota; class Planctomycetia; order Planctomycetales; family Planctomycetaceae; genus JAKFVC01. The sequence continues at coordinate 1,656 of CAMAVF010000326.1, forward strand.
CAGGGCATGGATGCAGCTTCCTTGGAGCCATTCAACAGGCTGGCTCCCGTCATCAGCAGCGGCGTCTTGTTCGCCAATTGTGCCGCGAGTTGATCGCGCAACCGAGCTTTATGCCGCTCCAGCAACTCCTCGGTATCCGAGGTTGACGAAAGGGATGTCCCGGTCGGTCGATCGGCCCGATTGAGTGCCAGCTCGCGCAGGAATTGACTAGGTATGGTCATTTCCAATCGCCCGCGCAGTTCGCGGTGCACCGATCGCGTCAGTACCAGGTCTTGCTTGGCACGCGTGATTCCGACGAACAGCAGGCGGCGTTCCTCCTCCAGTTCGCGGTAGTTGTTGTCACGCAACGCTCGTTCGTGAGGCAGGAGGTTTTCTTCCAACCCGACGATGACCACCACCGGAAACTCCAATCCCTTGGCCGAATGCAGGGTCAGCAGCGACACCTTGCCAGCCAGCGGATCGAGACTGTCCAGATCGGCCACAAGTGTCGATTCTTCGAGGAATCCCTCGACCGACGATTCCCCGTCAACGCTGTGATCATGCGCTGCCGCCGCCGCGATCAATTCATTCACGTTGGCCAGACGCTGCACATCATCTTCCGCCGCATGGGCATTGTCCCAACCATAGGTATAGCGCGTCTTCTCGACGACTTTCCGCAGCAGTCCCTCGACTGAACCCGTATCTGCCAGCGAGAATTCGGCCATCATCCGCGCGAACATCTTCGCCCCGGCCGCAGCCCGTTTTCCGAGTCCCGTGATGCGATCGGCCTGCTGGCACGCCGCCAGCAAATCGAGCCCCTCAACTTGCGACCAGCGCAGGAGCTTGTTTTGTGTCTGCTTGCCAATGCCCCGGATCGGTGTATTGATGATGCGCCGAAAGGCCGCGACGTCGTGCGGGTTGACGATCAACCGCAGATAGGCCAGCAGGTCCTTGATTTCGGCTCGTTCGTAGAACGCCACGCCGGATGCCACCTGATGGGGAATGCGGTGTCGCACGCAGGCGCGTTCCAGACGGCGTGACAGCGAGTTCACTCGGAAGAGTAGCGCGAAGTCGCTCCATGTCCGGCGTCCCGCCTCGACTTCTTCAATGATAAATTTGGCGATGCCGTCCGCTTCAGCATCCGCATCTTCGAACTCCCAATACCGGACGTCCGCGCCAGCCGCATTGTTGGTGAGCAACTGCTTGTGCTTGCGGAGCGTATTGAATTGAATCAGACGATCCGCCACCGCCAGGATTGAAGGCGTACTGCGAAAATTGTGCTCCAGCCGCACCTGCCGCGTACCGGGAAAATCGCTCTCGAAACGCAGAATGTTTTCGATCTCAGCACCGCGCCAGCCATAGATTGACTGGTCTGGATCACCGGTCGCACACAGATTCGGATAGTCCGCCGACAGGGCTCGAACGATCTGATACTGCACCAGATTCGTGTCTTGAAATTCATCGACCAGGACGAACTCGTACCGCCGATCCAACCGTTCGCGCAGGTCCGGCTGTTCTTGTAACAAGACGGCCACGTGCATCAACAGGTCATCAAAATCGACGCTATTGGCCTCCAGCAGCGCCTGCTGATAGGCGGCGTAAACCTTGGCTGTTGTCGCTTCGAGAGGATCTGCGTAGCTGTCATCGAGGGCTGAATTCAGGTCATCGGGCCGTTGCAGCCGATTCTTCGCACGGCCAATTTGCGAGGCGATCACCCCCGGGGGATACTTGACGATGTCATGTTCCAGTTCGCCCATGACCTGCTTGATGAATTGCGACTGGTCGGACTGGTCGAGGATCGTGAAGTTCGGCTGCAGACCGACTTGCGACGCATTGCGGCGCAGCACATGGGCGCAGAAACGATGGAAGGTGCTGACCCAGACCCGCGTTCCCGGCAAGAGTTGCGAAACGCGGTCGGCCATTTCATTGGCCGCTTTGTTGGTGAATGTAATTGCCAGAATCCCGCGCGGATCGACACCCCGTTCAACCAGCCGCGCGATGCGTCGGGTGATGACACGTGTCTTCCCGGAACCTGGTCCAGCGAGCACCAGCAGCGGTCCTTCGAAATGCTCAACCGCTTGCCATTGCTCGCCCGTCAGGTCACCCGGTTTCCCCACCGTTGGTCACTCCTTTTAAATCCTACTTCGCTGCTTCCGCGTTATCCGCAGCCGGCGGACTCGGCGCCGGCGTCTCCTTCGCTTGCATCAATTGGACAAGCTTGCTGCCCTCTTTCGGTGCTCGGAATTCCGAATGAGACCCCGCTGGCAACGTAAAGTACTCGATCCGGCCATCCGGCGTCGTGCGGCGGAACAACATCGGATAGGCGATGTCGAAGGCATCGTAGTCTCCGGCCTTTAACGTATAGGGCCGGCTCCAGTCGCTGTATGGTCCCTTGGTCTCGTAGGTCACCGCGGAACTCGACAGGTTCGTGATACGAATTCCCGGCTTGCCAAACACGGCGGCCAATGTGGGGGCCGACCAAGTCACGTGCTTCAAACGCAACTTGCTGTAGCCCAGATCGATATCTGGCACGGCGACTCGCGAGGACGTGCCGCTATGAGTCCATTCCTTCCAGCCAGCCTGGAATAATTCCTCCAGTTTGGCAGTGTCAAATTCTGCGTTCTCCGCGGTGTATCCCGGAGCAAATCGTGCGGTGGCCTTTACCGTGGGCTGTTCATTCCAAGCCATCTCGATCGCCCGCGTGGTTTGGGTCGTACTGTAGACCTGCGGTGACGCGGGTTGTTCGATGTCGTAATGAATCTCGGCATACGGCTGCCACTCTTTGGCTTCCTTATTCGGTTTCACTGCGACTGAAATCAGCAGCCCCGGCAGTTTAAACTGCATCTTGCCATCGGCATCGACGACATCCAGCGGTTCAGACAGGACGAGTTCAGTCCATAATTCCGCAGTGTCACCGAACTTTTTCAGATCGGGAATCACTTCAGCTAGTTGCTTCGGATCGGCAAATACTTTTAAGGTCTCGATCGGCAGATCGAGGACGTTGATTCGGGCCATCTGCTTTTCGACCAGCATGGCGACGATGGGTTTCAGAGCCCCCGGAGCCATACCGACGGTGAGAGCCGTTGTTTTCGGAACATCCGCAATCCCCTTGCCGGCTGCCGGAGCCCATTTCGGGGTCTTCGGCGCGGTGTCAGCAGAAATCGCGGCGGCCGTCGCACCCAGAATCAAGGTGATGCCCTTGTCGTCGGTCGCAATTTCCTGTGGCCAGACGCGCACTCGTGGCTGATAGACGGGAATCGGCCAGACTGTCGAGACCACCTGATTGATCTCCGACAGCGACATCTTTTGTTCCAACTGAGCGACCAGACTCGGCACGATGCCTTTCACTTCGGCTTCGATCCGATACTTTTGACCATACAGGCCTTCAATCAAGCCACTCGACACACGCTCGGCGGTCATTCCCAGACCACGCGTCGAAATCCCGGCAGGGTTGGTGACATACCAATTGTCGCTCTCGATATCAAACCGAGATTCCAGCAACTGCAATCTGATACGGCCTTCCAGGATCACCGGTTTGACGTCGAAACTCAACCAGACCGGTCGAGTGTGCCCGATCACAATGGCAATCGGGCCGGTCTGGGCCGACTTGCCAGCACCGTTGACGGACGTGGAATTGATCGTGAGCTGCGCATTGGACAAACCCAACTGGAAGTTCAAACGGTCCTTCGCATAAGCCTTCACGGCAGCGCGATAGAGTTGGGCACTGTAACTGATCCCCTGGAACCAGACGTTGAAGCTGCGACCTTCGGCCTGAAATGTCTGCCCGATATCCGGAATGCCGCCCGTCAGCATGTCTGCTGGCACGATACGCGGGATTGAATCGCCCAGTTGCTGCAACATGTCGTTCCCGAGCCGGACATAGGCTGCTCGAGGGATATGCACTGCGGGAATGAACGGCGCATTCACTGGCGGCGGAGAGAATTTTGTTCCAGGTTGAACCACCAACGGCGGTTCCGCAGTGATCCTGGGGTTCAACAACCAACTGTAGAATTCGGGCCGATCGAAGGCGGCCTTGTAGGATTCGTGGTCAAGGTCGGCCACTTCCGTATAATTTGGCTTAGCGCCAGCGGCCTTCAGGGCCTCAATCATCTTGCGGGACTCATCGACTTTAACCGCCGTGTCGCGGGCTCCGTGGAAGGCCCAGAAGGGAGTGTCTTTCAACTTCCCGACCTCGGCCGGATCGCCACCACCGGACAACGAGACGACGGCGCTCCAGCGTGCGGGATCTGTCGCGGCAATCGCGACGGCCCCATATCCACCCATCGACCAGCCGACCAGCGAGCGATGTTTGGCATCAACCTTATATTGCTTCTCAACCTCTCCCAGGATCTTCAGCGCACGGATGCCGTCTGCTTGATCAGGACGCCAGCGCGTCAAGATTCGTCCACGAGTGTCTTCGCACTGCGGGAACACGACCAGGAACGGAAATGAATCGGGGATCTTGGTCAGATAGGGCCCCAGACCAATTGTTGTCTGCAGGGTGCCATCCTTGCCACATTCGCCGGCGCCGTGCAGAAACAGAATGGCGGGCGCGGGACGCGCCGGCGTGTAGTTTTTCGGTACGAAGACAACGTACTTATGGTCGCCGTCTTCGTCCTTGAAGACCTTGTTGACGAAGCCGCGTGGGATGTCCTGTCCGAAAATCGGTTGTGCGACCAGAATCGACATCCACAGGACGCCACACGTTGCCAATCGCCGCATGCACGACACCTGAGGACGGGAGGGGCTGAGATGAAGCATTCCTTGATTCCTATAATACCAGTGGAAGCATGCCACCGACGTCTTGTCGAATCAGCATTGCACAATGTCAGTCGCCACATCGGCCCACGCTAAGCCGTCTTACCACCAAGTGCCACCGCTTAACTCTGGATTATATTGCCGCTACGCAACTGTCAACAAATCGAGGCAAAAATTCGCCGAATTTCATAACTCTTGTTAAGATACATATGAGCGTACGGCTCCTGCCAAGTGACTTGGCCGGCTCAGGTGAGCCCGGCGGGGCATCCCAACTGTTCGTGGTTGCACGAAGAAATCACCGTCGACAAGGGCACGGGGCTCAGCACGTTTCGAGTATTTTGAACTGGGCAGCTGGACTTGAAAAGTGTCGCTGTCCTGAATCTGCCTGTGCTGCAAACCGGATATTCGTCACGGATGGAACTGTTTGACACGTGACTCTGCGGTCTGGGCAGAATTCGTATTCTGGGGCTACTCTAACGAGGGAAGTCCTGACGATGTACGTGGCACGGAAGTCGGAAAACAATCCCTGCCGCAATCGGCCACAAGTGTCCTCCAGCGAGCTTGCCACTCGCTGCGATACGGTGTTCGGTGCGAGTGCAGGTCGGTGATGAGTTCAAGTGCGGTGCTGCCTAACTCCGAACTCAGAACTCGATCACCGGTTGTCCGCGTCGTGCAGTCCAGAGCTTACATCTCCCAGGTTGATCAGGGACTCATCAACCCCGTGGAGGGTGGCGGCGAGGAAGGGAGGCGACTCGGCCCAGGGTTCAACCAGGACGAACACGCCGAGTGAGACCGTCGGACACAATTGAGGAGATCAGCACGACGCGGTGAGTGAGACGCAACGTCCCCACGGCCTGCCGCCAGATTGCCAAATTGCCAGTCTGGCCCCAGCCGGCGAAGAAGAAATTGACCACGAGACGCCAGAGAAACGAAGACCAAGTAACGAAGACTGTAAAACGGATTTGATTTGCTTATTCCCCTAACACGATCCAGGATCACCTTCTGTTACGGACAGCGGCCAGCGGGCCGGGCCGGAAATGGATTTCCTGGAGAAACTGAGGAGCCACACGATGCTTGTGCTGTCGAGACAACGCGACGAAAGCATCATCATCGGTGATAACATCGTCATCACCGTGGTGGACATTCGCGGCGATAAAGTGCGCCTAGGAATCAATGCCCCCACGGAGATACCGGTCCACCGACAGGAGGTCTACGAAGCCATTCAGCGCGAAAACCAACGCGCTGCTGGTACTGGACCTGATGATGCCGCTAACCTGACGAACTCCAAGTTTCCCAAGGGCGCCAAACCTTGAACCTGGACCGGTGACCCGGAAGCACTGCGGCGAATTGAGCTTGCCACTCGATTCGGATGCCCCACCAGTCTTCCCTGCCACTGGCGAGCACGCCTGTTGCTCGCGACCGACAATCCGCTCATGCCAAGCCCAGGAGCCGTTTCAACGGCTCCTGTTCTTTCTTTGGTGGTGATTTCACGCCTCTCCTTTGCGTGCCTGTCATCCTTTGCGCTCCTTCACAATTCAAGGGACGTAAAGGACACAAAGGACCAAAGGGACAACTGCCCACACTTGCATTAACAATCCCGAATGTGTTTGATTCAGACGCCGCTTGACCGCAACTCGTGCGGCCTTTTACGGCACGGGATCTCAAATCACTTCGGAGGATGCTCACCATGCGCAGGGGTTGGATCAATACGTGTCTGATGTGGGGATTGTTGCTGCTCCTTGGTGGAACCGGATGGGCGGCGGAGTTTGACTCTACCAAGCTGGCCACAATCCGTGGCAAGATGCAGCGCTACGTCGACGAACACATTGTCGCCGGTGCCGTGACGGTCATCGGTTCCAAAAACGGAATTGCCAGCATCGAAGCGGTCGGACAACAAAACATCGCCGAATCGAAACCGCTGACAAAAGACGCCGTGTTCCGCATCGCGTCCATGACCAAGCCGATTACCGCCATCGCAATTATGATCCTCGCTGAGGAGAAGAAGCTGACGGTCGACGATCCGGTGGAAAAACATCTCCCCGAGTT
>CAMAVF010000327.1 GCA_945861445.1 Planctomicrobium piriforme
CGTTGATTTACCCCCAACCCGGCCGTGGCATACGTTGGGTTGATTGTTGCGCTGGTCCTTAGCGGCGATTTGGACGGATGAGCGTTTCGAGGAGAATGAGCGAGCCGCCGAGGGCCATGACAATCCAACTGCCTAGATAGATCCCGAAAGTCACTCCGAAATAGAGCAGAACCCCAACGATTTCCGTACCGCCAATGCGGGGAATCCGAGGAGGTGCGCCGGTGATTTCTTCGATCAAGATAAAAAGGACGAACGTCAAAATGGATAGGGCGAACCACCCGCATCCGATTGCGACCAATATCGAGCCGAACCGTCGCATTCGAAATTGCCTAACATGTAAGACTATTCGCTTCGACATGCGCCATCACGGAGTGATGAGCGTTCCCAGGCGAGCATCCGGCGTGAGCCGGATGGTTGTTGGCGACTCGCATCAATGACATACGCTGGACTTTATTTGAGACGTCGCATTACTAGGTTTGCCATCTGGTAGGTGTCGTTGATATCAGTCGAAACTCGCCAAAAACCATCCGGCTTACGCCGGACGCTCGCCTACGAAGAGGCGCCAAGCAACAGTAAACACGCTCTAACTCAATCCCTTCACGTCCCAGCCTTTTCTGTACGTCCGGCGGATGTACTTGGCGGCTTCGGGTTTGTTTTTGAATTTCAGGCTGGCGGCGTCCCATTCGAGTTTTTCGTTCGGGAAGTACGTCGCCACTCCGCCCAGCAGGACGCTTTCGGTCAACGGGCCGGAATAGCCGAAGTGGGCGGACGTCGTGCCTTCGCCTCGAATTGCGTTGACGAATTGATGCCAGTGATTGTTGTCGGTGACTTTTGGCCGCTGGTAGTCCTTGTATTGGGCTTCGGGTAACAGAATCGGCATGGCCTTATGCGGAAGCAGCATCGCTCCCGTGGTGCCGAGGAACAGCGATCCCTGATCTGGCAATGGGATTTTTCCTAGCACCGGGCCGGTCACTTCCGGTGACGGACGCTTATCGCCGTCGTACCAGGTGATGGGGAACTCGGGGCCAATCGACTGGGGTGTTTCCGGAAAGGTGAATTCCACCACGGCGTCACTGGCCCAGTTACTGGCGTTGGGGGCCGAACCGGTTGACTTCACCGTCAGCGGGGCGGTCAGCTCCAGGGCCTTGAAGACGGGATCAAAGATGTGACAGCCCATGTCGCCAAACGTGCCGGTGCCAAAATCGAGCCGTTTGCGCCAGGTGCCCGGATGATCGTAGGCTTTGATGTACGCTCGCGGTTCGGCGATCCCCAGCCACAGGTCCCAGTTCAGCGAGGCGGGGATCGCGTCCATCCGCTCGGGACGCGGTGCCGGGTCGCCCCATTTCTTGTTGCTCCACGTATGCACGGCCTTGACCTTGCCGATCGCTCCGGCCTGAATGGTGGCCACCGCCGCCCGGTACTCGGCGGACGAATGGACTTGAATCCCCATCTGCGTGACCAGCTTCTTTTCCGCGGCAAACTCGGCGAGGCGGCGGGATTCATAGACGTCATGCGTCAAGGGCTTCTGACCGTACACATTTAGCCCCAGTTGCATCGCCGACATGCCGATCGGCGCGTGCATGTGATCGGGGGTCGAGACGTTCACGGAGTCCAGATTCTTGTGTTCCTTGTCGAGCAACTCGCGCCAGTCCTGGTAGACGCGGACCTCGGGAAATCGCTTCTTCACATCCGCCGTGCGAGCGAGATCCACGTCCGCCACGCAAATCAGTTTGACCTTGGGATGGCTGGCGATGGAACTCAAATCTGCCCATGCCATGCCGGAGGCCCCAAAGCTGGCATGCCGGACGACGTCGGTCGGTGCCGCGGAACACAGATGCGGGATAAACGCCGGCAGGGCCAGCGTCGCGGCAGCCTGCTTGAGAAACAGACGACGACTGAATGGATTCGAACGCGACATCGCAGGACTCCTGGCAATTGGTGAGAACAGCAACGTGGAAATGTGTCGGCACTGATCGTACCGTTTTGCGGGGATGGTGTCTGCTGTCGGCAGTTGGTCTTCGTAACAGAGACGTTGAGTCGGCGAATGGGTTTAATCGGACTGCTTCTGGCAGAAGCGTCGGGCATCTTTGCTGTTTCACATTGACAATTCTACATGTGAGGTTTAAGTTCCATACTAGACTTGCCTAGCGCACCCCCAGTCCACGGCCGCCTCATGACCCCCGCGGTTGTGGTCCCGCCACGTGACATAGCAGCCTGTTGAAAAAGGTGTCTGGAACTTTGCCAACCACACGGAATCGAGCGTTTGTTCGACGTTCGGAGAGTTCCAGACACCTTTTTCAACAGGCTGATAGAGGAGAACGGCCCCATGCCTGCCTCAACCACCTTGCGTTGCTTCTGGACTCGTAGAATGATCCCGCTGGGAGCCATTCTCGCCTGCCTGCTGACTGCCAATGCGGCTTGGGCCGAGGTTCCGTTTGAAATCCTGCCGGCGGAAGTGATTTTCAAAGAGGACTTCGCCCGCAGTCAACTCCTTGTCCGGCAACTTCCCCCGGGCGAATCGGTGGAGCGGGCTCCCGATGTCACGCATCAGGCGACCTACGTGTCGTCACAGCCGTCCGTGGCGACGGTGAGTCCCACTGGCCAGGTCGTGGCCCGCGGCAATGGCGAAGCCGCAATCACCGTGACGGTCGCGGGGCAGTCGAAGACCGTTCCCGTTAAGGTTTCTGGTTTGAGCGCCGCGCCGGTGGTGCGCTTTGACGAGCAGATCATGCCCGTGCTGGCGAAGTTTGGTTGCTCGATGGGGGCCTGCCACGCGGCTCAATATGGTCAAGGTGGCTTCAAGCTGTCGGTCTTCGGATTCGACCCGTCGGCCGATCACTTTGCCATCGTCAAAGACCATCAAAGCCGGCGCATGAATTTTCTTGACCCCGCAGCGAGCTTGTTACTCAAGAAGGCCACCAATGCGGTCGTGCATGGCGGTGGGCGGCGGCTGGAGTTGGGTTCGGTCGACCATCATCTGTTGATGGCGTGGATCGCGGCGGGAGCCCCCGGACCTCGGCCGGCCAAGGACGTCACCACCGTCACGGCATTGGAAGTCCAGCCCGCGCGGCGTGTCAGTGTGAAGGAGTTCTCGCAGCAACTGCAGATCATCGCGACCTACAGCGACGGGACTCGCCGCGATGTGACCAGTTGGGCGCGGTACGACAGTTCGGATGAAGGGGTCGCTCGCGTGAGTCCCAGTGGCGTGGTCGAAGTCATTCGCCGCGGTCAGGCGGGGGCGATGGTCCGCTTCGAAGGTCAAGCGGCGATTGCCCAGGTCGTCGTCCCCTTCGGACCGGCAATCGAATTGGCCGGCTGGGAGACCGGGAACCTGGTCGATCGTTTCGCGGCCGCGAAATACCGCGAACTCGGCCTGCAACCGGCACCGCTGTGCGACGACGCCACGTTCGTCCGCCGGGCCTTCGTCGACGTCATCGGGACGCTGCCCACGGCGGCTGAAACTCGCGCTTTCATTGACTCCACCGATCCGGCCAAACGTGCGAAACTGATCGATCGATTGCTCGGCTTGACCGGCGACCCGGCACTCGACATCTATAACAATTCTTATGCCGCCTACTGGTCGCTCAAGTGGGCCGATCTGCTGCGCTCCAGCAGCAAGTCGCTCGGCGATCAAGGCATGTGGTCGATGCACAACTGGCTGCAGGGTGCCTTCCGCGACAACATGCGGCTGGACAAGTTTGTCCGGGAACTGGTGACGGCCAAAGGTTCCGTCAACGACAATGGACCGGCCAATTTCTTCCAGGTCTTCGGGAATGCCGAGGCTCGTTCCGAAGCGGTGGCGCAGGTCTTCCTGGGTGTCCGCGTGCAGTGTGCCAAGTGCCATCACCATCCCTACGAGACCATCAGCCAGGAAGACTATTACCGCCTGTCGGCCTACTTCGTTCGCATCGGCCAGAAGGCCAGTTTCGAATCGGGCCCGCGGCATGAGTCGGGCGAAATCGTGGTCCTCGGCAAGGGCGAGGTGACGCATCCCCGCACTGGGCAAGTCTTGCCTCCGACCCCCTTGCATGCCCCCCCGAGTCCTCCCAGTCCCGATCGCCGCAAGCCTCTCGCCGATTGGTTGACGGCCCCGGAAAACACGTTGTTTTCGCGAAATGTCGTCAATCGCTATTGGGGCTATCTGCTGGGCAAGGGACTGGTTGAACCCATTGACGACATGCGAGCCACTAATCCGGCCAGTAATCCCGAACTGCTGGACGGACTCGCCAAGGAGTTCACTCAGTATGGCTACGACGTGAAACGGCTGATGCGCACGATTCTGACCTCACGACTGTATCAGCTCGATTCCAAGCCACCGCGCAATGGTCCCGACGAGTCTCGCTTCTATACGTACTACAGCGTCAAGCGAATTCCCGCCGAGCCGTTGCTCGACGCGATTGATGTCGTGACGGGAGTCCAGACAAAATTCCCGAAATTGCCGCTGGGGACCCGCGCGATTGATCTGCCCGACGGCGAAACGGTGAACGATCTGCTCATCACGTTTGGCAAGCCAAAGCGTGAAAGCGTCTGTGAGTGTGAACGGACCGGCGATCCGAACCTGGCCCAGGCCCTGCACACCTTAAATAGCGAACTGTTGATTACGAAGATCGCCTCGCCCCAGGGCCGCGTGGCGAAGTTGCTCGAAGCGAAAACCAAGCACGACGACATCGTCGCAGACTTCTACATGGCCGCGTTAAGCCGCCTCCCCAGCGATGCGGAAAAGGCCGCCTGTGCCCGTCTGTTGTCAGAAGCCACCGACCCCAGATTGTTTTACGAGGACCTCCTGTGGTCGTTGCTGAATTCCAAGCAGTTTTTGTTCGTGCATTAGAGTGGGAGATACGGGTCGATTTGTGTTTCGAGTCGCTGGGAGGGCGAGGCTCCCGCTTTTGAAGTTGCGCTATTTTTTTACAGATCACTATCGAATTTCCAGGGATTTTTGAAGGGTACGGGGCCAAGGCATAAACTTCAGGTGCCCGTTGAGACCGTAAAAATCAAAATCTCCTGAGAAATCACGTAAAAAAATAGCGCAACTTCAAAAGCTCCCGCCGAGCCGCATAGTCTGGCGAGGGCCGATAAACGCTTGCGGTTCGGCAGGAGCCTCACCCTCCCGTGGGGCGGAAATGGAATGATTTTGGCTCCCCTCGCCTCGGTACCCCGGGGAGGGGCTGGGGGTGAGGGGCATTGCGAGTTGAATAGCAAAAGATTGGTTGGAATCAGGGTTTCTCCGTAATTATTCGTAAACAAGGCATGCGCCAATCGGTGGTTGATCGTGCCCCTCACCCCCGTCCCCTCTCCCCGGAGTACCGAGGCGAGGGGGGATAGTTTTTGCACCAAAACATCATCGAAATAATACAGGCACGGCAAGTTGTTGCCTGCATCAGGACGACAATTCTATGCGAACTTCCTCCATCATCGCGGCCCTCCTGGTCCTCTGCCTGACTGCAATCCCAGCCCAGGCCAAGACGTTCTACCCGATGATCCATAAGATCTCGCCCTGTGCCGTGCCGTTGGGGCAGACGCTGGAATGCCAGGTCAGTGCCGAGCATGGCTTTTATGCTCCCACCACAGTCTTGATCTCCGGCACTGGCGTCACTGGTGAGGTCGTACCGCCGATGGCTGCGGCTGGCGAGAAGCCTGCTCCCATGGCGGGCGTCGAAACCATCAAGGTACGCTTCACCGTCGCTCCGGACGCCTTGCCCGGTCTGCGCGATGTCCGAATCATGACGGCTCGCGGGCCCTCCACGCTCGGTCAACTGCAGATTGTCCGCGATCCGCTGACCATCGAGGACGACAAGAATGACACGCTGCAGACCGCGCAACTGGTCACGCTGCCGGCGACCGTTTGCGGCGGGATTGAATCGAACGAGGACATTGACGTCTATCGGTTCCAGGTGGCCGCCCCGACTGACTTGACCTTCAATCTGGCCTGCCAGCGTTTCCAACGCAAACTGGGGCCCCTGGCCTATCACTCCGATCCGATCCTCACGCTCCGCAATTCGGCCGGCGTGGTCCTGGCCGCCAACGACAATTTCTTCGGCAGTGACCCGCTGCTCAACTATCGCTTTACGATCCCGGGAGATTACTTCCTGGAGATTCGTGATGTCCGCTATGTGGGATACCGTCACTGGGCCTATTCGCTCATCATCAACAACCGCCCGTTTCTGCTGCAAGCCATTCCCGGAGTCATCGCCCCCGGTGTTCCGACCACGGCCAAAGTGTTTGGCTTTAACGTCCCCGACCAGGCGACTCAAACAGTGACCCTGCCCTCGGACGCCCCGTCGGGTCTGCACCTGATTACGCCCACCCCGTTGACTGCCGGACAACCGGTGGATCCCGTCTTCCCCGTGTATGTCTCACGCCTGCCGAGTGTCCCCGAGCAGCCCGTGCCCAACAACACGCCCGATGTCGCCCAGGCCATCACCAGTCCGGTCGGAATCATGGGGGTCATCGAGGCCCCCGACGATATCGATTGCTACGCCATCGAGGCCAAGAAGGATCAGCGATTGTCGTTTGTGGTCGTCGCGCGGGCTGTCGGTTCCCCCATCGACGCGTACCTCAGACTGCTTAACGACAAGGGCGAAGTGATCCTGGAAAACGACGACCGCACCGACAAGACGGGCAATGCCGATTGCCGCAACGAGGTGACGCATCCCGATGCAAACATCGTCAACTGGACCGCGCCGGCCGACGGTCGATTCTTCATCGAGATCCGCGACACGCACCTGCGCGGCGGCGACCGCTTCACTTATTATCTCGAAGCCCGCCCGGCCCGGCCCGGTATTCATATCGACATGGACAGCGACAAGTCGGTCTTGGCCCCGGGGGTTTCCACCCCCATATTCATCCGCGGCTTCCGCGAAGAGGGTTTCACCGGACCGATCAACTTAACGATCGAAGGCTTACCCGCCGGAGTGACCGCCATCTGCGGCCAGATCCCAGCCAGCGGTCAGGATGCCTGCGTCTATCTCAAAGCGGCGGCCGATGCGGTCCCGGGTAGTTGCGCGAATATCCGCGTCATCGGCGACGCCCAGGTCGAAGGTCCCGACGGAGCCAAGCTGACCGCAGTCGCCACACCGTTTCAAGAACTGCGCCGTGACGGCGGTGCGCGGTATCTCGTCGCCGTCGACATGCACACGGTGGGCATCGCCGATGTGCTGGATCTCAAGTCAGTCAGCGTCAGTGAAAAAGTCCTGGTCATGAAGCCGGGTGAGACCAGGACGGTGCAAGTCAAATTCGAACGCACTCCCGGGTTTAAAGAACCGGTGACGATCACGGCCATTCATTTCCAGCACGTCTGGACGTTCGGCCGTTGCCTGCCAACCAGCGTCACGGTCGACGAAGCCGCGAGCAAGCTCCGCGTGGTGGGCGACGAAGTCCAGGGCTCAGTCGTTCTAAAAGTCGCGGCCGACGCCAAAGCAGCCGAGCCCCGTCTAATCCCGATGATGGCCAACGTCGCCGTCAATTTCTCAATCAAGATGATCTACTGCAGCGACCCCATTCTGTTCAGCATCGAGGCTCCGGAAGTTGGCAAGTAGGTGTGGATATCATTGATTTCACCCCGATCGGGGTGACAGCAATTAGCCCCGGGTTGAGCGTCAGCGACACCCGGGGTTTTAGTTTTATCCCGATCTCGACCCCTCCAGGGTCGAGGTTGATCGTCGATTTGCACGCCGGAACAATGCACGTCTGTGTGATAGTAGCCTTCATGCTCCGCGTGAAGAAGTGCCGGGCGCACCCAGGACTTCAGAGCGTTCCCCAACTTGTCGGACGTATCTCACGCGTCGCGCATTGGGTCTGAACTAGGGGCTTGCTGCTGGGGTCTGCAAGGCTGTTTCTGCGCTCGGCTGACTTCACGTGGAACGTGAAGGCTACTTTCTTTGCCCCCCGCGATTTGCTGCCCCAGTTCGGGGGCGCCGATGATGTGACAAATGGGGTTTTACACGGCAAAAAGGCCCAGGGTCGCCTTAAAAACACTGGATTTCGCGGGGTTTCGAAATCTCTGGATTCGTGACTCCGGTGGTAAAAAAGGGGCGTTCCCAGGCGAGCGTCCGGCGTGAGCCGGATGGTTGTTGGCGACTGACTTCAATCCCTTACACACGCCCTTTTTTGAGAGGTCAAATATGAGATTCGTTATTTGAAAATGGCCGTTTAGGACCGGTGCATCAATCACCGTCGTGGCCGACGCTGCTAGCGTCGGCGCGGATGCTGGCAGCATCCGCCACGGACCGACTGTTATTGATGCGCCGGTCGTTTCAGAACATCCGCAACCTCGCTGACAACCATCCGGCTGACGCCGGACGCTCGCCTACGAAGAGGGGAGACGGCCTGGGAAGGCCGTCCTGCATCCCCACAATTGTCCATTGTCAATTATCCATTGTCCATTTTTTCCCCCCGGAGC
>CAMAVF010000328.1 GCA_945861445.1 Planctomicrobium piriforme
GGCGAGTTTTTCGAGATTTGGCAGGCCCAAGCCGGTCGGTGTCGATTGAGGATGTTTCAGTCGCCTTTGCTGGACCAGATACATCATCGACAACACAAATCCCACCAGGACCCCCAGCATCCCCAGCACCAGCAGGGTGGCGTGCAGCATTTTCCAGCCATACAACGAATCGAGCCGCCGATTGGGGGTATCGCTGACGAAATAGGTGGCCGACGTCAGGAGCAAGACGATCGGCAGCAGAAAAATCCCGATCGCCAGTTCGCGATCCAATGCGGTCAGAAACAGATACGACACGACAGCCAGCCAGGCCAGAACCAAGAGCCAATCCTGAGACGAGCTCAAGAGGGGCGGTAATTGAGTCGTGCTCGAACGGACAAACAAATAAACCGTGTGCGTGGCGAGACCAATTCCGCCACCCAGTAGGATCAAAGCACGGTTGATCTGGCTGCGGCCGGCTAAGCGCAGCCATTCGAGGCAAAACACAACGGCATACGTGGCCAGAAAGCAACCCACACCAATACGACTGAAATTCATCTCGCTTTCCCCTCCCGATCCGTGGTACTGGTCGACCGTCCGTGTGCTTTGCGGACTTCGCGTCTGCAATGACAGAATTCATGGGACTTATGGGACGGATGGGACTTATGTGAAAAATGGCAATGCCCGGCAGTTAACCGTCGTGCGCCTAAAATCTCATAAGTCCCATTCGTCTCATTAGTCCCATCCGTCCCATGCATTTTGCCATGACGCCAAAACGACAGCTCCTGCAATTGGGCCATCCTATCAGTATATCTGAAACAGAAGCGGCAAGAAGCCTCATCCCAACCTGACTCCCGAGAGTCAGGCTACGAACAGAAAATCCGCGTGTTGGCTTCAATTTCACCAGGCTGGCTGGTATATAATCTACGGCGGCATCGCAGGAGAGCGGCGTTGCGCGCACGCTGGAACCTCTGATTGGCCGTCAGGCATGCCTTGACGCCCGATCTCCCGCCTTAAACCGTTTCGGCAAGTGCTTTTACCAATCGTCGATCATCTCTACCGTGTCTGTCTTGCTGGCTGATGTCAGCGAGACCCGGTTGCGAAGCGTCGACACCAACGGTACGGACGAACAATGACGGAAAAATTTGCCAAGCTGGTGCTGGAAGACGGAACAATCTATACCGGACGCGGATTCGGCGCCTCGGGCGAGGTCTTCGGGGAAGTCTGTTTCAACACCAGCCTGACGGGATACCAGGAGATTCTGACCGATCCGTCCTACTGTGGGCAAATCGTGACGATGACCTATCCCATGATCGGGAACTACGGCATCAATCTGGAAGATGTCGAAAGCCGCCGGTTGGCTCTGTCGGGATTCGTGGTCCGAGAACTCTGCCGGACACCCAGCAATTATCGTTCGACACAGACCCTGGACGACTACCTGCGAGACAACGGGGTGGTCGGTATCGAAGGGGTCGACACCCGGGCTCTAGTGCGACGGCTGCGGACGCGTGGGGCGATGACCGGGTTGATCTCCAGCGTCGATATCGATCACGAATCGCTGCTCCGCAAGGTACGGGAGTGCCCGGGTTTGGTCGGACGTGATTTGATTCGTGAAGTCCTGCCGGAAAAGAATTACCAGTGGACCGAGGGGCTGTCGACGCTCGCCAAATCGGGAGATGCTCCCGCGCGCAAGTTGTCGCGCACGCCGCACGTCGTCGCGATCGATTATGGAATGAAGTTGAACATTGCCCGCCACCTGCAGGAAAGTGGTTGCGAAGTGACCATCGTTCCGGGCACGGCGACGTCGCAGGAAATCCTGGCGTTGAAGCCCGACGGTGTCTTCCTCTCAAACGGCCCCGGCGATCCCCGGCCACTCGATTATGCCATCACGACGGTCCGCGAACTGCTGGGTAAGACGCCTGTCTTTGGCATTTGCCTCGGGCACCAGTTGCTGGGTCTCGCAGCCGGCGCAGAGATTTACAAGCTGAAGTTTGGGCACCGCGGCGCGAATCAACCCGTGCTGAATCGGTTGACAGGCAAGGTGGAAATCACCAGCCAGAATCACGGATTCGCACTGCGGTCGGACACGCTGCCGAAGAATGTCGAAGTGACGCATTTGAATCTGAACGATCAGACGTGCGAAGGGATTCGCCTGCTGGACGTCCCGGCGTTCAGCGTCCAATACCATCCAGAAGCCGCCGCCGGACCGCACGATAGCCGGTACTTGTTTGCTGATTTCCTCCAGTTAATGGGGGTCTAGGCTTCATCGAGGCTAAAAATCCGGGTGCCACTGGCTGTGCCAGTGCTTTTCGGACAGCCGAAAGACCACCAGCACTGGCATAGCCAGTGGCACACAACCCGAAGATCAAGTCGTGACCGAACAATGGCCCTACAAGATATCTTGATCCTACGCGATGACGGCAGGGTTGCCGTCCGCACTATTTGAAATCGATTGAGTTTTAGGAACTGCAATGCAACGCACGCTGATTCTGTTTAAGCCTGATGCTGTCCAACGCCGGTTGATGGGACAACTGCTGTCTCGCCTGGAAACCAAGGGTCTGAAAATCGTCGGATTGAAGATGCTGCGCGTGACGGCAGAATTGTCGC
Source organism: Planctomicrobium piriforme (assembly GCA_945861445.1). Taxonomy (GTDB): domain Bacteria; phylum Planctomycetota; class Planctomycetia; order Planctomycetales; family Planctomycetaceae; genus JAKFVC01. The sequence continues at coordinate 2,584 of CAMAVF010000328.1, forward strand.
GCCAGCACTATGCCGAACATGTTTCGAAGCCGTTCTATCCGCTGCTGGAAGAATTCATTACCGCCGGTCCGGTGGTGGCTCTGGTCGCGGAAGGTCCGAAGGCCGTGTCGGTGGTCCGCACGATGATGGGTCCGACGAACGGTGCGGATGCCGCACCGGGAACCATCCGCGGCGACTTCGGGATCAGCCGCCAGATGAACCTGATGCACGGCAGCGACAGCCCGGAAGCGGCTGCGAAGGAAATCGCGGTCTACTTCAAGCCCGAAGAGTTGCTGGAATACACGACGACATTGTCGCCGTGGGTGTGTGCCAGCGATGAAGGGAAGTAGCCAGTGTTGCCCTGATCATGGACGAACTACCGAGCGGTTGATTTCGCTCCAATGATCGCGCGATACGAGAATTCATCTCCCCTCGCCTTGGTACTCCGGGGAGGGGCTGGGGGTGAGGGGTCCGCGAGCGTCATTGAACCATACTTTTTTAAGTGACAATTTATGGGGCCGCATCCAAGAAATCTCGTTTAACAAAACTGCCACGCATATTGCCCCTCACCCCCAGCCCCTCTCCCCGGGGTACCGGGGCGAGGGGAGATTTTTTCACTTATGGGGCGAGGCCGCTGGCCGAATGCGCATGCCTCTTGTTGAGCGCTCAAATGCCGTTCAGCCCACCACTGATTGAGGAAATGTCACCCGCGCCGGACATCATGGCGGCGGTGCGAGCAATCCGGCAGTTGCCGCGCACGATTCTTCTGGAAAGCGCCCTGCGTCGCGAACATGTGGGGCGTTTTTCATTCCTCACGGCTGATCCATTCCGGGTACTGGAAGTCCCACAGGTCACTTTCGGTTCGGATCCGTTGGCGGCCCTCGCTACGGACCTGCAACGATTCGCCGCTGCCACGGTTCCCGGTTTGCCGCCGTTTCAAGGGGGAGTCGCCGGGTTGATGGGCTACGAAGCCGGCCAACTTTGGGAACGCGTTCCCCAACCTCAGTTTCGTGAATTTCCCGTCGCCGACATCGCGCTGGGAGTCTATGACTGGGTCCTCGCCTGGGATCACGAGAGCCATCGGGCTTGGCTGATTTCACACGGATTTCCAGAAACGGATCCGCAATTGCAGGAAGCTCGCGCGCGAACACGGTTGACCCAGATCAAGGAACTGCTGGACGCCGGTGCTGCTACCAGTTGGAAATCCACTCTCACGGACCTATCGGCAACCCAACTGGCACCGCAATTCCCTGTCCCCGGTCAGGCGGGTGTCACCAGCAACTTTGCTCGCGAAAAATATCTGCAGACAGTCCAGCGAGCGATTGATTACATCTACGCGGGTGATGTCTTCCAGGTCAATCTGTCGCAACGGTTGCTGGCGCCGTCGCGCGAGGATCCGCTGGAGTTGTACTCTCGACTGCGTGTTCGCAACCCGGCCCCGTTTGCTGGCTACTTCGAACACCCAGACTGGGTGGTGGCGAGTGCCTCGCCAGAACGCTTTGTCCGTGTCGCGGAGGGTATGGTGGAGACGCGCCCCATCAAGGGGACACGTCGCCGGCAGGCCATCCCCGAGGCCGACTTATTCACGGGTGACGAATTGCGGGAGAGTGAAAAGGATCTCGCGGAAAACGTCATGATCGTCGATCTGTTACGCAACGATCTGTCGCGAGTCTGCCGGCCCGGGTCCATTCGCGTGCCGGAATTGTGCGTGGTGGAAACCTACGAGACTGTCCAGCATCTGGTGTCACAAGTGCGCGGGCAACTGCAGGCGGGAGCAACCGGCTGGGACTTGTTGGCAGCAGCCTTTCCGGGCGGATCGATCACCGGGGCACCCAAAGTCCGCGCGATGGAAATCATCGCGGAACTGGAACCGACCGCCCGGGGCCCCTACTGCGGCAGCCTGTGCTACCTGGGTTTCGACGGTCAGATGGACAGTTCCATCCTGATCCGGACCTTCACCGTCAGCCGGGGCTGGATTCAATTTCCCGTCGGCGGCGGCATTGTCGCGCAATCGGATCCCGAGAGCGAATATCTGGAAACATTGCATAAGGCAGCGGGAATGCTGCGGGCGCTGTGAAATCCATCAATAACAAAACCGCACGCGTGGCGGGCACACGTGCGGTCTGATGGTCGCGGTGTCTAGTCAGTGAGTGGGGCTTAGACGGCCCGGACGCTCACCGCACGGGGACCTTTTTGACTGATCTCGGTCTCATACTCAACCGATTCGCCTTCAGTCAGCTCTTCGAATCGCTTTCCCTGAACCGAGGACAAATGGAAGAAAATGTCCCCTTTTTCACCGGAAATGAATCCAAAACCCTTGTCAGCAACGATCTTTTTAATGGTTCCCTGCGGCATGTCGGCCAATCCTCACACTCGAAATATAAAACAACAACACTCTGCTGCGCAATCGAACCAACCACCGTTGTGAACAACCACGCCGCAACGCTACAGAAGACCGATTCAACGGGTGATACCACTCAGGGTAGTCCGTTCAGTGATCGTCTGCATGAAGGAACACTTTAACATTCTCTTGCGCGTGTTGGAAGTAATCCGCAGGGGGAACATCCGATTATTGTGCGGATCGTGGAAGCGGGTCAAAAACGACAGTATGACTGAAGTTCGCCCCATTATTGAATCGAATGTGCGGCCCGCACGTTCTACAATCACGAACAGTCCGGGGCGTGCCTGATGTCCTTTCCGTCCCTTTGGAATTCCTGACAGGAAAGGGACACAAAGGACTAAAAGGACCAAAAGGACAGAAGCCGTCCAAACACAACACAAATCATCATCGCGGAACCACACCTGCGGAGACTCTATCTTGCCCAGAGCGATGGATGTCATTCCGGATCGCGCGCATCCGTCCTGGGACACCTTGCAAAGCCAGGTCCTGAAATGTGACGGATTGGTCTTCCCCTGCGAGGGCTCGCCTTGGCAGGCTGCGATCAATGCCGGGCGTGCGAATTGGGTGGTGTTCATCGATCATCGAGCGGACGTCACCATCGACGATCTGCACAGCCTGCCTCAGTATTTGGACGTTGAAGACACACCGATCTGGCTGCAGCCAGTGGCCGCGTCATTGGCCGCCGATCGGCGCGTTGGTGAGTGTTGTTCCGAGGCAGTTTCCTTATGCTGGAACAACCCCGCGCGCTATTCGCTGGTGTGCGTCCGCCGGTCCGCGATCTCATCGCTTCCCGCGATTGATGACGGACATCCAGAAGCAATTTGGGACTGGTTGATCAAGGCTGCCGGGCGAGCCCAGCCTGGACTGCCCACAACCAAAACGACGATTGGGGACTGGCACATCCCCTCCACAAGTTCGACAGCCCAGGTGTCACGACCTCATCGAGGGCACGAACCATTTGTTGGCCCCCCGGAGAATTCCATTCCCAAACTGACCTCCCAGCAGCCGGCGCCTGAACTCGATTGGTTGATCCAGCACATCGAAAGCAGTAAACCCAGCTACTTTGTCCCCGATACCAGTCAAGTGTCGATCGCAGACTCGGTTGCAGTGAAGGCTGGCCTGTTACTGTGGCATGACGCGGCAGACGCCAGCCACCAGCTTTCGCAAAGCATCGAGGGCCTGGGAAAACGCCACGCGGGAGATTACTGGCATGCGATCCTGCATCGTCGCGAGCCTGATTACAGCAATGCCAAGTATTGGTTTCGACAATTCCACTTGCATCCGGTGATGTCCGAGCTGATCCCCTACGCCACGCGGGCCTTGCAAGACGTCTCCGAGGGACCGACCTGGAAAACGCGTCTGCTGGGCAAAGGGAGTTGGGATCCGCTGGCCTTTGTCGATCTATGCGAAGCCTGTGCAGGGCGCGAGGAATCTCCCTTGGGTGTCGCCGCCCGTCGGATTCAAGCAGCCGAAATGCAGTTGCTGATGGCGGCTACTTATCTAGATGCCAGCGGATGCGAAAGTAATGGCACCTTCGGACCGCTACGCATAGCGCCAGATGTCCGCTTGAACTGAGTCGGCCGAAGCCCTCTCGTAACAGCCGGTGATCAGGATTGAGGCAGTGGATTCAGAAGAGTTTTAGCCACGGATGAACACGGATGAAACACGGATTGGATCATCGTTTGCCGGGTCTTCTAAGAGGATCGTGGCGATGACCAATAACCGTTTCAATCACCCGGAATCGATGACTTCCCTCTGCATTTATCCGTGTTCAATCCGTGTTCATCCGTGGCTAAAACTCTTCTCTTCCTGAAATTGACTCACGGTTTTGTTTGCGTTTCTTAAACAAATCTGTTGACACGCCCGATCAACCGTATTACCGTATTGATACAGTGACACAGTCGCGGTGGTCATCACCTGCGACGCCTGTCACCGGGGGGAGGTCTGGGCGATGCAGATTCGGATTGAGGCTGCGGATGGGGTGCCGATCTACCTGCAACTGGTACAGCAAATCAAGTACTTGATTGCGACCGGCCGGCTGTCGACGGACGAACAACTCCCTTCGGTCCGCAAGCTGTCTCAGCAACTGGTCGTGAATCCCAACACGGTCGCTCGTGCTTATCGCGAATTGGAACAGGTGGGCATTCTGGTCACTCGTCCGGGAGCCGGCGTGTTTGTCTCGCCGACGGCTTCGCCACTGGCCAAACGCGAACAGCACCAACTGCTGCTTGAAAAGATCGATACGGTGCTGGTCGAGGCCCGGCATCTGGACGTGTCGACCGAAGGGGTCGTCCAACTCGTGCGGCAGCGAGCCCGCGCGATTCCCTGAGTTTTCCCCATCGTTATGGCCTTTCTGGATCTTACGTCCGTTTGAGGTTTCAGCATGTCACAACCCGTGGTCACGATTCGCGAGCTCAGTCGCCGATTTGGTTCCCGGACGGCTCTCGACCGCATCAACCTCACGATCCCGCAAGGCACCGTCTACGGCCTGGTGGGGGGCAACGGAGCGGGCAAGACGACCCTCATCAAGCACATCCTGGGGTTGCTGCACGCCGAAGAGGGCATGGTGCATGTCTTCGGGTACAACCCCGTAGCCGATCCCCCCGCGGTGCTGAGCCGCATCGGTTATCTTTCCGAAGACCGCGACATTGCCGGCTGGATGCGCGTCGATGAATTGCTGAACTATACGCAAGCGTTCTTTCCCGACTGGGACCCCGTCTTCGCGAAAGAATTGCTCGACACGTTTGAGCTCTCACTGCATCAGAAAATCAAAACATTGTCACGCGGTCAACTGGCTCGCGTGGGTCTGTTGACGGCTCTCGCTCATCGTCCGCCGTTACTGTTATTGGATGAACCCTCATCGGGTCTCGATCCCGTGGTCCGGAAAGACATCCTTGGCGCCATCATCCGCACGGTCGCCGATGAAGGACGCACCGTGCTGTTTTCGTCGCACTTGTTGGATGAAGTCGAACGGGTGGCCGATCAAGTGGCGATGCTGTCCAACGGCCGGCTGGTGTTGAACGATTCGCTGGACAACATCAAGTCACGTCAACGGGTGGTGACCGTGCGCTTTTTGCATCAAGTCACTGAAAAGCCCCTGATCCCGGGTTTGATCAACCTGGATGGATCGGCAGCGGAATGGAAGTACCTGTGTCCCGAGGGAACCGCCATGTTGCGGGCGACGGCGGCCAGTATCGGAGCGGAAATTCTGGAAGAAACGATCCCCAGCCTGGATGAGATCTTTGTGGGACACAGCAGCCGTGGGTAATTGAAGCAAACAAGTACAAACAACGAATGCACGCGTGCCGAACGGCGGCAGCCGCGACATGAGAAAGAGGCGCCTAATATCGATGATTTATCTCCCCTCGCCCCAGTAATCTGGGGAGGGGCTGGGGGTGAGGGGAACGATCAACCATCGA
>CAMAVF010000329.1 GCA_945861445.1 Planctomicrobium piriforme
GAGGAAATCAAGCTCGGTCGCGGTACGTCCCCATACGGCGAACGGAATACAGGCCAGAACCTGCAGCAGGAACTTGGTGCGCGGTCGCAACGGGCAGCGATCGTCGTAGACGCCGATCAGACAAAAAATACTGGCAGTGGCCAGCGACCAGACAATGAAGCGATCTCCAGCGGGATCGAGCAGATTCAAACCGCAAACGAAGCTGGCGCAGAAAACGGTGAGTATCAAGCCCAGGAAGACGGCGACGCCACCGAGCAATGGGGTGGGTTGCCGATGCAGCTTGCGGCGCCCATCGGGGCTGTCCACAAAGCCCAGACGTGGCGCAATCCAGCGGGCACAGCAGGTCAGCAGGGTGGCTCCGCCGACGGCAATGCCGCCGAGGACCATCGTCTTACCAATCAACAAGCCATCCATGAATTGCGACTTTCGTCAAGCCTGCCATATCCTTCTGGCAGTGGCGTTCCCGGCGGGTCCGTTGGCCTATACCAACGTATCGCAGGCATTCCTACGTACCCGGCAGTATAGAAATTAGGGAAGTTAGGTCAAGTCGGGTTGAGGATTAATGGCACTTTCTAGATGATGGCGCCTGCCGGAACATTTTCCGAGGGATTGAGGCTGCCAAGCGAACACCCTATATCCCCCGGACGACTCAGTTCGCCACAGGACGCACTCGCGGGGCCTCACGGAGCTACACATGGACTTTGCTGCCAAGTTTGAAGAAGGTTTGACCTATGCCGAGTTTCTCAGCATGTACGGCAATGAGGAGCAGCAGCGGCGGTGGAAAGGCGTGTTTGACGAAGTCCATCTGACCGCAGCACAGACCGAACTGTTGGCGAGCTTCAAGCGCGACATGAAGGTGTTGTGTGTGGCGGGAACATGGTGCGGCGATTGCGTCAATCAGTGTCCGATCTACGCTCATTTTGCTGCGGCGACGCCGCAGATCCAATTGCGATTCTTTGACCGGGACGCTCATCCCGATCTGGCCCAGGAACTGGCCGTCTGCGGAGCACCGCGTGTGCCGGCGATCATTTTTCTGAGCGAAGATGGTCAATCGTGCGGACGCTACGGGGACCGGACACTGTCGCGCTATCGCCAGGTGGCCGGCGAATTGCAGGGTGCCGCCTGTCCGACGGGAATTGCACCCCCCGCAGCAGACATATTGGCGGCCGTCGTGCAAGACTGGCTGAACGAATTCGAACGCATTCAGCTCATTTTGAGGACCAGCGGGCGGTTGCGGAAATTGCACGGCGATTGATGTCCGAGGCGCATGGAAGAGTGCATTCAGCTTGAGTCTTCCGGTTGTGTGCCACTGCTTTGCGACTGTACCCAGTCGTTAAGCAGTGCTCATGCGGTCCGTTAAAAGCACTGCTTGACCGCTGAGTACAGCGGCAAAGCAGTGGCACATCACTCTGCTGGAACGCGAAGACTACTTGGCCGGCGTCAGCTTCACCTGCCGCAGGTCCATCACGGCGACCCCGGGCTTCTTCAACGGCTTGACGGACAATGTATAACGGCCGGGCGTTTTCAGTTCGATGGTGCCGATGTTCCGCGGGACAAAGTTCTGGAAATGCCCCGTGTCTTGCACGGTCATCACCACTTTTTGATCACCTATGGCGAACTCGACTTCACTGTTGCCGCTGCCCGTCCCGCAACCTTGCAGGGCCTCAATCTCGAATTTCCCCGGCTTGGTCACTTGGAATTCCCAACTCGCCCAATCTTCGGGGCGAACCCAGTAGCCGAGCGTATTCTTGTGGGGCAAGGGTTCGAAACGGAGCATCACTCCATAAACGTCGGCTCGGGATGCCGGTAGCGTGATGACTCCGTCCGTCGCTTGTGGATTGGGAACGTAGTCGGCATTGGCCGTCATCATTTGCGCATCGACCTGCTTGCGCCAGGCAGCAAGCTTTTTCGCCAGTTCTTCCACCAGCGCCGGCTGATCGGCCGACAGGTTTCGCGATTCCCCGACATCCTGTGCGACGTTGAACAGTTCCCGCCGACCAGTCTCATAGAATTCGATCAGTTTGAAATTGCCCGATCGCACCGCCGCACCGGGTCGACTGCCTTGATTGGCATAATGCGGGTAGTGCCAGAACAGATCGCGGGCCGCGAGTTCCCCTGATTGCAGCAGCAGGGGGGCCAGGCTGACACCATCGACGTCACCGGCCGGTTTTCCCAGGCAGAATTCGGTCACCGTCGGTAGCAGATCGATGCTGCAGACGGGCGTGGCATTCACCGCCGGCTTGATCCGGCCGGGCCATTTGACGAGCAGCGGGACACGGATGCCACCCTCGTAGAGGTAACCCTTGCCGTCGCGCAGGGGCGCGTTGATCGTGGCTGCCGCCGGCATGCCTTCCAGCGTGGCCAGTCCGCCGTTGTCTGACGTAAAGATCACCAGCGTCTTGTCGGACAATTTCAGGTCATCGAGCTTTTTGAGAACCCGTCCGACCGCTTCATCCAGACTCGACAACATGGCCGCATAGACGGGGTTGCGTTGCGTACCGACGCCGAGTTTCTCGGCCGCGGGGGTAAAGCGGGCGATGGTCTCAGGGCGGGCTTTCAACGGTGTGTGGACGGCGTTGTGCGGCAAATACAAGAAGAACGGTTTGTCGCGATGGGTCTCCAGAAACTTCTCCGCCTCGGCTGCGTAGCGGTCCGTCAGATACTCGCCGTCCGGGGCGTTTTCCAAGCCGGGCATCGTTCGGCCGTCGCGTTGATAGGGTGCGAAATAACTCAGCGGCGTGCCTGTATGATCGCCGGCGATATTGCTGAGAAACCCCTGTTGCAACGGCCCGAACCCAGTTCCTCCCAGATGCCACTTTCCGATATGCCCTGTCACATAACCCGCTTCTTTGAGGATCTCGGCCAGCGTGACGGCTTCCAGGGGCAGTTCCTGGCGAATGACGGGACGCTTAAGGCGTTGGGCCGGTTGATCGCCGCGGCCAGGCAGCCAGTCTGTCAGATTGAAACGCTGCGGATACTTGCCGGTCAGGACGGCGGCCCGAGTCGGCGAACAGACCGGGCAGGCGGAATACGCATGGGTAAACCGCATACCGTCGGCAGCCATTCGATCCAGATGAGGCGTCTGATGAAACTTGCTGCCGTAACAGCCCAGATCGGCCCAGCCCAAGTCGTCCGCGAGGATCAACACGACATTCGGCTGGGCATCGGCCGCGACCACCGACGTCGAAACAGAGTGCCACGTCAGGCAGGCACCAACGATACAAAACAAAACGCGCAGAAGAGATGAACTGTGCATCAGGATTTCCTTGGATCGAAATCGTCTTCGTAGGCGAGCGTCCGGCGTAAAGCCGGATGGTTGTTAGAGACGGACAATTAATATGTTTAAGGCATTTGAACCGTCGTATTGCGGTTTAATGTCCATTGCAAGTCGCTAACAACCATCCGGCTTACGCCGGACGCTCGCCTGATTCGGCCTTATTCTCGACCCGCCACAATCACCGTAGCGTCTCCGGCAACACGGCGCCGCCATGTTCGCCGCTATGGGCGCCCTCGCCGCCGCCGAACTTGCGATCAGGCTTCAGTATCCTATTTTGTCCAGTAATCGAATACTAACACCTTGTCGACGCTTGGGCCGACCAGTTTGACGAATTCCTGATGAGCCGGATGCGGCAGATAGATCTCGCGGCCCTTTTCGTCGGCGAAGGTGACCAGGAAGCCGTGGGTGAAGCCATCGGCCTTCATTTCCACGCTGACGTCGGTTCCCTTTTCGAACTCGATGATGGTGTTGATCTTGCCGGGCAGGGCGGCGAAGGCTTGGACGATTTTGTCCACTTGTTCCGCCTTGACATCGTCCTTGAACTTAAAGATCACGAAATGCCGCAGCTTCTTGCCGCTGGCGGTTGCTGCTGCGGCAGGCGAATTGACACCCAGGGCGTCCAGCATTCGATCAGCCACAAATCGGTTTCCCTTGTCGTTGAGGTGGACGCCGTCAGTCGTCAGCACTCCCTTTTCATCATCAAATTTGTTGTTGGTCTTCAGGTGTTCGACGAATTGCTTGCGTAAATCGAGCAACTGCGACTTGGTCTCCTTGGCCACCTTGCGGCTGATTTCGCAGTAAATGTCGAGCATGTCGTCGAGTGGGTTGCGTTCACCGGTCTTTTCGCCAATGACGCTGGGGGTGGTGAGAATCACGCGTGCTCCCGCCTCGTTAATCTTCTTGATGATCCGGCGCAGTCCGGCTTCGAATTCGTCTTTCGGGGTGCCTTTGCCGTTCTTGGAATGCCAGACATCGTTGATGCCGATATAGATCACGACGACGCTGGGCTTTTCACCAAGCACGTCTTTATCGAGGCGTTTTTCGAGATCGGGGACCTTGTTGCCGCTGATCCCCGCGCCGATCACGTGAATATTCTGATTCTTGTATTTGGCCGCAATGGCCTCTTTGACTAGCGTCACATAACCACCGGGAGCAACGCCCCCCTGAGTAATGGAATCGCCTAAAAATACAATCTTGTCGCCAGCTTTCAATGGGGGTTCCTCAGCGACCGCGCGACCGGTCAAACCCAGCGCGAACAGGGCCAGGCCAAGAGTCGAGAGCAGGTATGAACGACGTGACAGATTCCGCATGCGAGCATCCTTCCAAGTGGGTGAATCGACGAACGCCATTGGCGCGAAACTGAACATGACAGGCAGGCACCGAAGACCAGGGGAGGCCCCGGAATTGGCAACGCGGATTATCGTGTCCCATTAACAGGAAAGGATACCGATTTCGGCGCAAGTCGTCCAAGCTGGAAGGATGAGGAAATGACTAAGCAGCCCTAACAAAACCAGTTCCGAGCATTTGCGGAGCGCAATGGATGAATCAGACTACAAGCGATCGGGATTGCTGACGGGAGTGGATTCAGAAGAGTTTTAGCCACAGATGAACACGGATGAAACACGGATTGGATCATCGTTTGCGGGGGTCTTTCCAGAGGATGGTGGCGATGACCAAATACCTTGCGATGTCCCTGACTGGATGCCTTCGTTCCGAATTTATCCGTGTTCAATCCGTGTTCATCCGTGGCTAAAACTCTTTCTGAGATTGACGCCACGGTTTTGTTAGCGTTTCCAATGTCTAATAGGAAAGACTGACCAAGGACTGGACATTTGGGATTTGGTCATTCGACATTCTTTTCGTCATTCGGATTTCGACATTCGTCATTCAGCCCATCCACTTCGTTCCCCGTGGCAACCTCGTTCCCACCGGGTTATGATCGGGAGATATGTCCAGCGGGACATTCTCAATCATGCTTGATCAACTGGTGGGGGCGGCTTCCCATGCGGCGCATTCGAACGCAGATCGTAGTTCCTCTATTCTGCGGGATGATTTTCTGTGGCTTGAACTTTTCGGGGCAGCCGGCAGCGTGCCGGGCTGACGAATTCACGATTATCGATGAAAAGGGCCAGGAATCGACGTTCGAAGCGGAACTGGTCGGCAGCGACGATCAATGGCATGCCCTGGCCCTGGCTGATGGCCAGTACAAGATCGTGCCGCAGGCGGCCGTTCGCAAACGGACGCCCAAGGACGGACCAACTCCATTGACCCCCGAGCAGATGGCGAAGGAGCTGGAAACCGAATACGGCGCGGATCTGTTTCGCCACGACATCCTGGGGAATTACGTGGTCGGGATTGTACTGGCGACTCCGCTGCCCAAGACGTCTGAGGGGCGGATCAAGAAGGTCCTGGACCGGGCGACTGGCTTCATGAAGAAAGTGGAGACCGCCTTTGCCCTCTTCTTGAAAGAGGCCAAGATTCCGGCCAACAAGCCGAAGTATCCGCAGGTGATGCTGATTTTCGAAACGGATATCGAGTTCGAAAAATACACGGTCAAGATCACGCAGCAGCGCGGCTTGCAGGCGTCGATGATCGCCGGGTTCTACTCGGGACTCACCAATTTCCTGGCGATTCGACTGGAAGAATGCAGCTCGTTCGAAACGCCCTTTCATGAAGCCATTCACCAGCAGGTCTACAATTGCGGCCTGCTGCAGCGGCTGTCGCCCGTGCCGCAATGGTTTGATGAGGGGATCGCGACGGGATTCGAAGGGGCCACCGGCAAGGTCGTAGCGCATCCGATCAAGATCAGCCCGCGGTACGCGAAACAATCGTTGCAGCACAACAAGCTGACTTGGGAAGACATGCACCTCCATGACGAGACTTTTCGCGGCGATGTCTCGGTCGCGGAAGCGTATGGTCAAGCCTGGGGGCTGCACTGGCTGCTGATTACGAAGTACAAGACCGAATACAACAAGTATTTGAAGCTGCTGTCTCAAAAGCCGCCGCTGGGGGACGACAATCCGGAAGAGCGCAAGTCCGATTTTGCCGCCGTGTTCAAGAAACCGATGAACGAGATGGAGCGAGAATTCCCTCAAATCCTGGAACTGGCGATCAAGAAGCAGAAGGTGGTAAGTGAACTGCCCAAGCCACCGGGAATCTCGCTGACGGAGTCGAACCTGGGGAAGGTCCAGATGACGGCGGTCCAGGTCAATGACGTCTTGCGGGTCGAGGGCCAGTTATTCAACATGTCCCCGCTGCGCCCCATGAGCTTTCTGGTGATGGTGGCAACTGATGCCGGCAGCTATGCCCTGTGGTTTCAGGACAAAGTGGAGATCGGTAAGTCCGTGCCGCTGCCCGCGCAGGCGGCGAATCAGCGATTGCCGGGGGCGAACGGCCTGGGCACGGGACGCACCTTCCGCGTGCTGGTCAGATCCGCACCGGCCGATAGTCCCCGGGTCGCGGAATGGCGCAGCCAGCGCGGCTCCAGCGTACTCGACGAATTCTCTGGCCGCAGCAAAGTCTCGCGGGCGAGTGCGAAACCGGGTGAGGACGAGTAGCATGCCCAAACGGGTGCGACCTTCACGGTAGCGGAACTTCGTAAGAATTCCGCCGCTGCCCGTTCGGTTTTCGACATCGCTGACACCTCGCGAGGGCTGGGAACTGCGTCAGAATTCTTACGAATTCTGCTACTTTCAACAAGGAGTGCGGATTGAGTAAGGCAGTGGTCATTACGTTCGACAAGTGGCACTGTGGATTTCTGGGTTGTCAGGGTAACCCGTGGGTGGATACACCTCACTTTGACCAATTTGCGGTGCGAGCCACGGTTTTCGATCAGCACTTTGCCGAGAACCTGTCGCAGGCCCCGGCGCAGCACGCCTGGTGGACTGGTCGCTTTCAATTTCCGCTATCCGCCGAACAACAGCACCGCGAGCCGACCTGGCTGCCGTGGTTGAATGAGCTGGGGATTCAGACGACGCTGCTCTACGATCCCGCCGCACACCTGCCGCTGAATTGCGAGCAATTCAGTGTCTCGCGAGCCGTTCCCCTGGACGATGTTCCCGGCCTGCATTTCGAACGCGACGTGCCGCGATTCGCGCGGGCGGCGATCGCTCGGATCAAGCAGATGGCACAGCATCCCGAGACTTCCGAACTGTTGTGGATTCATGCCGGTGGACTGCCCATCGATCAAGCCAGTCTGGCGGCCGATGAGTTGTACGGCGACGACGTGAGCGAATCGCCGAGCGGTCCCTCGGGGGATACCGTTGCAGGGGGCGCCGATGAGGCTGGCGAGAGTCCTGATTTTCCGCCCCGCTTCTGGCGTCGCAAGCGTTCCTCGCCGCGCGAGTTGGCGGACGCGAATCTGCGCGGGACGGGTTGGAGCACATCGGGCTCCGTGGCGGCGCAGGTCGACTGGCGGCGACGGCGCGACTTGTACTCGGGACAGGTCACCCAGTGGGACGCCTGGGTGGGCCGGATTCTAGAAGCGGTCACGGCGTTGCGACAGACGACCCCGGTGTTCCTGGCGTTCACTGCGGGCGCAGGGGAACATCTGGGCGAGCATGCCCGGATTGAGCCCTCACCCGACCTGTTCGAAGAACAGATTCACGTGCCGTTGATGATTGAAATGCCATTGGACGAATCGTTGTCGGGGCGGCGGCTGGCCTTGAGTCAAGCGGTGGATCTGCCGGTGACCTTACTGGACTGGTTCGATGTCGCTGTCCCGGCCGACACGGTCCTGGATGGTCAGTCACTGTTGCCCGTCATCCGCGACGATCAGCCGCTGGCACGCAACACCGTCTATGTGGGGGACTCGGTCCACGCGGGGATCCGCACGAACGATTACTACTATCGAAAGCAGTTGCATCCGATCGGCTTGGAACCGCAGGAAATGATCTTCGTGAAACCCGACGACCGCTGGGATGCCGACAGCAGCCTGCGGCAATACATCGATGCGGCAGATGAACTAAGTCAAAAATGGCGTGAGTTTGTGACTTCCATTCAGTCGCGTATCAAGGGGTAGAGCGCTTTAACCAACCGATTGCATCTGATGTAAAATAACGGATCCATCTTCCCTCGCCCTGGTACCCCG
>CAMAVF010000330.1 GCA_945861445.1 Planctomicrobium piriforme
CCGCGCATTTGCTGGTGGCGATATCAATCTGTCGGGTCTGAGTTCCATCCCTGACGGTGCCACGCAGATGTTAGCGACCGGAACGGGCAGCAGCATTGATCTTTCCCAGTTGACGACATTCATCGACTCGACCTCCGCGACCTCTGCCATCCAGGCCGAAAATGGCGGCAATATCAGCATGCCACTGTTGACCAATCTGCAATTCCTGGACCTGACACTGGACGGCGCAACTAGCACCATGAACACTAGTCAAATTACGAACATCGACACGGTGAATCTGCTGGCAGACAATAATGCCGTATTAAGCCTGCCCGGTGTGACTGGCTACACGGGCTCGGGCTTTAACACCTTCCTGCAGTCCGATCGCGGCGGGACCCTGAACCTGCCGAACATCACCACGTTGCACGGAGGCACCAGCGGCGCTGCTGTCTTCGTCCGCGCATTTGCGGGTGGCGATATCAACCTGTCGGGCCTGAGTTCCATCCCTGACGGTGCCGCGCAGGTGCTAGCGACCGGAACTGGCAGCAGCATCGATCTGTCCCAGTTGACGACATTCATCGACTCGACCTCCGCGACCTCTGCCATTCAGGCCGAAAGTGGCGGCAATGTCAGCATGCCCCTGCTGACGAACCTGCAGTTTGTCGACCTGACGCTCGACGGCACGACCAGTTCGATGAATACCAACCAGATCACGAACATCGACACGGTCAATCTGCTGGCAGACAACAATGCCATCCTCAGTTTGCCCGGAGTGACCAGCTACACTGGCTCGGGCTTCAACACTTTCCTGCAGTCCGATCGCGGGGGAGTCCTGAATCTCGCCAACCTGACGACGCTGCACGGAGGGATCAGCGGTGCAGCGGTCCTCATCCGTTCCTTCTCGGGTGGCGACATCAATCTGCCCCTCCTGTCCACGATCCCGGATGGCGCCGTTCAGATTAGCTCGACCGACGTGGGGTCGGTCATTAACATCCCGCAACTGGCGACGTTCACAGATACGACGGCCGCACAGTCGTTAATCAGAGCAACCGGGAGCAGCACCATCCATCTGGGAACGTCGACTACGACAGTCACGCGAGTCGATGTGACCATCGACACGTCCAGCACGCTGACCGTGGGGACACTCGTGTTGTCCACAAGCAGCAGTCTGGTGGGAACCGGTACACTGACCGGTAATCTCAACAACGACGGCGGCAGCATCTTGATTGGGGATTCCAATGGCTCGAACATCGGCAAGTTGATCGTCGCCGGCAACTATACACAAACCGCAGGGGGCAGCATCACCATCCAGATCGGCGGAATGACCGCCGGGACCCAATTCGACCAACTGGTCGTGAACGGATCGATCGCTCTTGGTGGCACCCTGAATCTGGCACTCGCCAATGGCTTCAATCCCGCCGTCGGCAATCTCTTCCAGATCCTGGTCTCATCTGTAATCGTCAACGGCCAATTTGTCACGGTCAACGGCACGAGCATTCCAGGCGGCAAGATATTTGTGGCCGGTTACAATCCCGCAAATGTTGTGTTGTCGGTCAACTAGAATGGACACCAATACTGAGGCGAATAGACCAAAGTTGGCAACGTGCATGTCGCCGCACCAACAACATCAATATCAGTCCGAATGGCCGCCTCGCCGCTGCCGCCGAATCCCCGGGTATGGTCATTGTGTCGGACATGGCGAGCGGAAAGGAATTGGCCAGCTGGCACAACACCTTCGCGCTGGGCCAACTAGACTGGAGTCCCGACAGCAAGCAACATCCATCTGTGCCTGAAAACCCCGCCGAAGTATTTCGATCTCGTCCATTGTGGGATTTATCAAGGGGAAGAGCGCTGTTCGAATTCATCGGGAACTGTTGCATGAGCGTCGGATGACAGGAACGCACTTTTGGGCGATCGGCTGCTGGATAAGCACCGTGGGCCGCGATGAAGCGACCGTCAGGCAATATATCCGTGACCAGGATCACTGAGACGAGGGACAAGGTCAGTTGATTGATTAAACGATTCGATCTATCCACAGATTTCGCAGATGACGCAGATTTGAAGAAGTGAAATTTTAATCTGCGAAATCTGTGAATCATTCTTCTCCGAACCCAATCGCTGCGTCGCGGGATGACTCAGGTTGCTTTTACTACCTGGGCTTCCCAGCTCGCTCGACGGCCGGCCGTCGTGCCAGGTTCGGCGAGAGCCTCGCACTCCCTTTGCAAGCATGCTCTAAGGGCGCCGCAAGAGAGCCGGCTGGATGTCGCTGATCTTCGCACACCCCGTGGTGACCATGGCGTTCAGCAGTTCTTCGCGCAAGAGATTGAGAACGGTGCGCACCCCGGCTTCACCGTTCGCGCCGAGTGCCCAGGCGTAGGGGCGGCCGATCAAGACGGCGCGCGCACCCAAGGCCAGGGCAATCAAGACATCGGTGCCGCGCCGGATGCCTCCATCGAGATAGACCTCGGCACGACCAGCGACTGTCTGCACGATTTCGGGAAGCATTTCGATGGTGGCGGGCATCCCGTCCAAACGACGGCCGCCGTGATTCGAGACAACGATTCCATTCAAGCCCAGCGAGACCGCTTTGGCGGCGTCCTCTTTTCGCAGGACGCCCTTGATGATCAATGGCAGCTTGGTAATGCCACGCAGCCAATCGAAGAAGTCCCACGAAAAGGTCAGGTCCCAGGCTTGTCCGTTGAATGCCAGAATTTCCTCGTAGGACATCGAGTCGACGATCTGGGTGAAGCCGACGTCGCGGAGATGCTTGACCAATGTTTCCTTGGGCAGGGCGAAGCGATTGCGGCGGTCGGCGTCCTTCCATTCGCCGAGATCGACGGTCACAATGATCGCCTTCACGCCGCTCTTTTCGGCCCGTTCGACAAGCTGCCGGGCGACCTTGCGATCCTTGGGAACATACAGCTGAAACCACTTCGGCCCGGTGCTGGCTGCCGTGACTTCTTCCACGCTGTGACCGACGCTGCTGCTAATGCCGTAGACGGTCCCGGCTGCGGCAGCGGCGCGGGCGGCGGCCAGTGCTCCGTGCGGATGATACATTTGCTGGCCTGCCACCGGAGCCAGCAGAATGGGCATCGAGACCGCCTGCTTGAGGACGGTTGTCGAGGGATCCGCCGAGGCCACACCCGTCAGTAAGGGGGGCAAGATCCGGATGCGCTGGAAGGCAGCGACATTTTCCCGCAGCGTGATCTCGTCGGCCGATCCGCCAGAGATGTATTCGAAGGTTGCCTTGGGCAGTTTGGCCGCCGCCAGCGTTTGAAAGTCGTTCACTTTGACCGGCTCGCGCGGCAGGTTCTTGTCGTACTCACCCGGCTGAGGGACTTCGGCTGCGTTTGCGCTACGTCCTGTGTCCGCAGTCTGAAGCAACCCCAGCGAAGCTGCCCCTAATGAGACGCGTTGCGCGAAAGTTCTACGGTCCATTGGAAAACTCTCCCAGGATGCAGGTTCACCGAGACCATCCGACCCAATTGTCAGTTGAATGGACGCAGATAGGTTTCGCCGGAACGACCGTTGAGCACGACGGTTCAATCGCGGACGCGAATGGCATTTGCAGATTGTACTGCGAACTCGCAGGAATGACAGGGAAACCGGCGATTGCGCGATTCGGTATTAGGGCACGCACTGCCGTTAGGCCGGCCTTGTAGCTGCATTCGCTAGAAAGCGGGAGCGCAACTCACAAGAACCCGCATTCTGGCGAATGCGGCTACAGTTGGCTCGCAACCCACTGACGCTAAATCGCGCGGATTTGTCGTGTCTGCGGTCCGAAGCGTTTGTTGAAGAAGACGCGGAATTCGCTGTCGAATTGCTGGTCGTTGCCGCTTCCCAGGGGGACTGCATAACCCATCGTCAGTGCAGATGACGGACCGAACTGGAAGGTGGTGCCGATGACCGCGTTCACGACCGAGAGGTTGGTACCGAAGGTTCCGAGCTGGAAGTTGTTGGACGCTCGAAGCACATCTCCTTCCTGCAACGACTGGTTGTAGTGCAACTCGATCATGGGTGCGATGCCGCTCAAAGTCGCTTCCTGATCGTCGGCCAGGTAAGTCCAGTAACCGGCGCTCAAATCGAGATATGCGTAGGTGCTGTCCTGAACCGTCCCGATGCGCCGCAACTTGGTGAGGTCGAAATTGGCGAGGACGTCGTTGCCGGTGGCTGCGACGTCAAACTGCAAGAAGGCCTGACTGAAAAATCTGTCGTTGGGTGTGTACAAGGCTCCAACGAACGGCATCAGGCGGACGGATTGATTCTTGATCTTCACGATCGTTGTCCCGTCGGCCAGATTGACGTTGACCGGGTCGGCGGTCGGCAGGGCGACTTGCATCCCCCCCGAGAACGCCAGCTCGTCATCGCGATAGACCAGCGTTTTGTAAGTCATCGAAATGTCGCCAAACTCCAGATGGTCGCCGTCGGAAATCCCCGTTGCCGAAACATTCGAACTGAGCGTCGTGGCAAACGGAAGCCGCAGTTCGAAAGATGCGGTCCCTTCGTTGAACGTCTTCTCGAAGCCCGGCGTGAACCGATTGACGTTGGTCCCACCCTGGGTCAGGGGGACATTCTGAAAGTTGCTGTAATTGAAGAACACGCGATCGCGTGGCATGGGGCTGGTGTTCTCGGCAATTTTCACCCGTCCGACGGCCCCACCGACAGCGGGACTGGGGACATTCATCAGCACCAGCGGTTGCTGGATCTGGATCAGCGGGACGGTGTCATTATTCGGCAGCGTGACCGTCTGACCGGAGACTACCGCGGTAAACGGACCTGCGTTCTGTGGCGTATCTGTTTGGGCGGCACCATTCAATAACGCATACTTTTGCAGGTCGGTCCACGTGTCGATCACCATGTCACCGTTGGAGTCAGTCCCGAACGCCGACAGCGGATTCAGTCCAATCCCAGGCACAACCTGGCCAAAAAATGGCGACGCGTCGGTGACGGTGGTGCCGGGCAGATTGATTCCGGCAAAGCCATTATAGTCCGTACCTGTGCCGCCCGGGCTCTCATAAGGAATGGCATTCGAGATCGTTGGAGTTAGCGTCAGGGTTGTCGTTCCGCCACCAAAGAGATCGCCGATCATCGCAGTCGCGCAATTCTGGCTGCTGGCGACGGGCGGCCGCAGGCGTCCGCGTCGTGCCAGAGTTTCATTCCGTTGCGGAACTCCCAACAGATTGCGGGCCATCGCGCTGCCAGGAGTCGTCTGGGGCGTTGCTGGCTGCAGTGTATCGCTGGGACGCAACGCGTTCGGATCCTGCATGCGGCCCATCGAAGAGTACTTGACGAGTACGGGAATATCGTTCGGCGTCGTCTTCAGCAACTCTTCGTAAGACTGATCCAGTGGATAGACATCGGCTGGCGTGTGGTTGAAATCCTGGGCGTGCAGCGGTCCGGTCGCCGCCGAGCAGAAGCCCAGCAACACCCCGACGGCAACCCCCATCTCGCGCAATTTGGAAGCCACAGTTCACCCCACTTCGGACGTCTCGGACTCAATGGATGACGGCTTAGGAAGGAACTGCATCGATTGCGCGTTAAGCAATTGTTGCGTCCGTGTCGCTGCATTTTGAGGCCGCTGTCACGAGTGTTTCGGCGATTCCGAATAACAGGCTTGAGCCGTACCTGCCGGTTCAGCCAAGTTTGACGCAGACTGAAAAGGAGCGTGTCCCGATGGCGGAAAAGTCAGCCACGACGAGGGAATCACCACACGAATGCTTAAGGTGCTAACCGTGGCGCAGGACTCTTCGTAGGCGAGCGTCCGGCGTAAGCCGGATGGTTGTCTTGCGGTTGCGAAATTCGTCAGAATGTATTCTTCAGCAATCCGTGTTGTCTGAATACAGTTCGTCCTGGGTTTAAGCCAGTCGCTAACAACCATCCGGCTTACGCCGGACGCTCGCCTGGGGTGAGCCCTATCTAACGGTTGCGCCATTCTCGCAATCTTAGCGCGACCGGCGATGCGGCAGCGGTGCGGAGACGTGGACGAGCTTGGTTGCGGACATTGCATGACCACCACCACCGTCGCTCAGGTTCACCTCGTACAGGCGTGTGCCGACTCCGTTCTGGTCGCGAGTCGTGGAAAAGGCGATGGCTCGCAGCAGGGCCTGAACCGCCGCCGGAGAGGCGGCCTTGGTGGTGAAGTCGACGGTGAGCGAATTGGTGCCGAAGGTCAGGCGGCCGATCTTCTCTTTGCCGAACAGAATATCTCTCCCCGAGACACGAATACCACCCATCCTCAAGATCGACAAGCGGTCGCCTGAATTCCCGCCTTCAACCGCCTGCACGGTCAGGCGGCCGCCATTGAGGTTGGGGGAATCGGCATCGGTGAGTTCCCAGGCAGAGAACATCTGTGCGGGGCGTGCGCCCAGCGTGACGTTCAAGTCACCAACCTGCCGCGTGATGACGGGGTCGGCCGAGTCCGTGTCGAACAGCACTTCTTTAGTTTGGGTTCCCGTGTTCGCGGTGTCGCGGTCGTGGAGATCGAACGTGATCGTTCGATTTCCGGGTCGGGGCGAGCCGCTAATATTGTAGAACGTGATGGCTTTCAGCAAGGCGGGAACCGAGGTGAGGTCGCCAGCAAACGTGGTCAGATCGATGACCAGGGGGCCGCCGTCATCCAGTCCACTGACGATGGTGCCGATCACATTCAACGGAGATCCATAGACGATGTAGCGGGAGACCAGGCTGATCTTTCCGGGACCCGTTCCGTTGACCTGGATGCCGAGGCGATCATTCGGATCGGTCGGCTTCGAAGGATCTGACATGCTGATCGTCACCACCAACCGGCCGCGATAATAGTCGGTGCGGGTGAGATCCTCGTCGTACACGGAGGCATCGGGATCGATGGCAACAGGAGGACCGTTCTTCACATAAGTCGACGGCGAAAGGGGCAGGCCGATGAGCAACGGTTCGTTGACGTTCGTTATCACGAATGTAATCGTCGCCACCGATGATTGGCCCGCCGTGTCGGTCACAGTCACTTCCAGATCAATCTGCTGCAACACCTCGTAATTGAGAGCGTTCTTGTTGGAGACCCGGATTTCGCCACTCAACAGATCAATCGAGAATGCCGAATTCGTGTTGCCGCCGGTAATGAAGTAATTGAGGACGTCAGTACCGGGGGTGTCGATGTTATCTGGATCGATCGCGATGACGGTCCAGACAGGCGTTCCGTTGGGCAAGTTTTCCGGAATGGTTTGCGTGGCGCTCTGTGCCACCGGCGGACTATTGCTGGAATTCACGGAGAGTGAGACGGTGGCAATGTTGCTGTTCAGCGTGCCGTCATTGGCAATAAAGTCGAAGCCATCCGAACCAATGAAACCTGGGTCGGGAGTGTAGTCAAAGGTGCCGTCTGGATTAAAGCTGAACGATCCATGCTGTGGGGGCAGGCCGACCAGACTAAAGTTCAGCACTGTGCCTGCATCGGGATCGGAGCCGGTGACCTGATCATTGATCGCCGTATTCTCTGTCACCTGCACGGTGCGGGATGTGGCCAGCGGCGATTCGTTCTGGTTGGTGACATTGATGGTCACAGCCTGCGTGATCGAAAGATTCGGCGAGACGCTGTCGGTGACGATGACCGTCAAGGCATAGCTGTTATTTCCATCGATATCGGTGGGAGATTCAAAGTTGGGGCTGTTGAGGAAGCGGATTTCGCCCGTGTTGCTGATGCTGAACAGTTCGGCGTCCGCGCCGGCCAGATCGTAGGTGAATGACTGCCCGGGCAGATCGGCATCCGTGGCATTCACATCCAGCACGACGGTCAACACGGAAGTGTTTTCCTGGAAGTTCGCCGTATTCGCCGACGTGATCGCCGGGGTATTGTCGTTGACTGGCAGAACCGTGATCAGCAGGGGTTGTGTCTGAACGCCCCCGCCGCCATCGCTGACCTGGACCGACAGTTCATAAACATGGTCGAGATTCAGATCGGAGGGTGATTCGAAATCGGGACTGCTGATAAACCGGATCGCGCCATTGCTACTGTTAATAGTGAACAGCAAGGAGTCGGTCCCCAGCAGGCTGTAAATCAATGCCTCGGTCGGCAGATCAGCGTCGGTCGCGTTGACATCCAATACGACGACCGCGGTTGAAGTGTTTTCGGCGAACGTGGCCGTGTCGGGCGAACTGATGACGGGCGCATTGTCATTCACTGGCAGGACGGAGATCGTGAGATCCTGAGTCACGAACTGACCATTGGAAGTCGCCGTCACCGTGATCTGATAGAGATTGTTGCTACCTTGATCGCTGGGGACTTCAAAGTCGGGGCTGACCAGGAACCGAATCTCTCCGGTTTCGCTGTCGATGCTGAATCGCCCTACGTCGTCTCCCGACAGCGCGTAGGTCGGCGTAAGGAATGGTTGAT
>CAMAVF010000331.1 GCA_945861445.1 Planctomicrobium piriforme
TGCTCCGAATGATGATCAGCCACACGCATACTCGCCTCCATACTCCGAAGATCCATGATCCATGCCCGATTGGCTGGATCGTATGGAGTCTGGGTAGATGGCGCAAGTCAGGGTAGTGGCGCGCGACTAATTTTTGTGGTTGGTATAACTTGGTGTGACACTGCATTGTGAATGAAGAGGATACAGACGCTGGCAGCGTCTGCCACGGGGCGCAACCCCTTCAGGGTAGAATTCAAGATTGATGGATACCCAGGGGAGCCCGCTGAGGCGGGCAACCCTGGGCTACGAGACGTATCCCCTTCGGGGAATTTGTCCAATGACCGGTATTACAACGTCTCACAAAAGCCTGATGAACGCTGCCGTTCGGTCTGGTCCCTTTTCATTACCCCAAAGACCAGACTGCAGCCGACTACGGCTTCACTGAAGCGACTTCTGCTCGTTTGCTGCGTTCCCACTTGTTGAAGCCGCACTGCAAGAATGTTGTGAAGCTGGATGCGCTCACTTTGCCCTTGATCTTGGACAAGATCACCGTGCCATCAGGCGAGACCACTGCGTATCCGGGCAAAACTGTGTCCTTGTACCATTCTTCCTGCAGTCCGCGATTGCGATCCAGCAAGGCTTCACCCTGCTTGATATCACCGACCGCTTCTTTGGGCATCTTATCTGTATAAAGCTGCACCCGAACAAACCGTTGCAGTTGTGCCTGAATCGAAGACTCTGCCATTAACGCTTCCATTTCCCGGCAGTTGATGCAGTTCACACCGGTGAAATCGATAAATAATGGCACTTGCTCTTTCCGTGCCTTCTCTTTGGCACGTTCAAATTCCAACAGGTATTTTTGTTTGTCGTGCTTGCCGATCAAGAAGGCTCCGTCTTCACCAACTCCTCCTTCAAAGCGCGGCGGTGCGAACGCGACAATCTGGCGCCCGAAGAAACCGCCCGGCGGCTCGTGGGCGAAAATCCCGACGCCGAGATAACCCGCCAACCCCAGGAAAAACATCGCCACGACCATTGGCAGCACTCCCACATACTCTTCCTTGGTGTCGTGCGGCAGTTGGATTTTCCCAAGGAGATACAAGCCTGCAATGATTGCGATGGCCATCCAGGCCGACATCACCAGGTGGTAGTCAAAGATCGTCGGCGTGCTATTCCAGGCGATGTCCGCCACGCTGAGGAACTTGAACATGAATGCCATCTCGATGAGCCCCATGATCACCTTGACGCGGTTCATCCAGCCGCCACTTTTGGGAAGTTTGTGCAAGTAACTCGGGAACAATGCCAACAGGAAAAATGGCATCGCGAAGGCCGTCGAGAAGGCAATCAGTCCACCGAGCGGCCACCAGAATTCGCCGTTGGCAGCCCAGACAAGAATCAATCCCAAGAAGGCAAACGTACAGGTAAATGACGTCAGCGTGAAGGTGAGCGCCATAAAGAAGACGCCCAGGTAGCTGCTGGTCGATTCCTTCGAGGCCGTAAAGGTCAGCAGCCAACTGGGAATCTGGATGTCAAACAGGCCCAGCAGATTCAGAGCGAAGAACATCAACACAATGCCCAGGAACAGATTGATGAAGATCCCATTGGCCAGTGAATTGATATAGGTGGCACCGAAGAGAGCACTGACAATCAGTCCCAATACAGTGAAGGTCCCAATGATGCTGAGACAGTAAACCAACGCCATCCTTAGCGGGCTGTTGTGTTTTTTCTCGGCTTGCTTCAAGAAAAAGCTGACAGTAATCGGCACCATCGGGAATACGCACGGCGTCAACAATGCCAACCACCCGAAGACAAACGCAGCCCCCAGAACATACAGGACGCCGCGATCACGAATATCGCC
Organism: Planctomicrobium piriforme; assembly: GCA_945861445.1. Lineage (GTDB taxonomy): Bacteria > Planctomycetota > Planctomycetia > Planctomycetales > Planctomycetaceae > JAKFVC01. The sequence goes on from CAMAVF010000331.1 coordinate 1,835, forward strand.
ATCAGTGGTGCTGGCGACACACTCGGCGTCGCTCAGGTCCCTGAATTGAGAAGCCCCCTTGGAGGCTGTCTCGTTCGCAGTACCCTCGGGAACGGGGGTCAGGTCTGTGGAGGTCGGTACTTGGGCGGTCTTCGTCGTCGGCAGCGTCGCCACCTGGTTGGGTTGCGGTAGATTGAATTTCAAGCTACCGGGAATGCACCCTACACCGTCCTTACAAACCTGAAACAACACTTTCCCTTGGACTTTCACGTCTTCCAGCTTGGTCCCGGGCAAGAGTTGAAACTTGCGAGTCCACGTAACCTGATGTTCGTAGATCTCGTGAACCACCTTTTCACCGGCGATTTCCTTATGCTTCGTTTGATGCGGGCGGTCAGGTAAAAACTCTGGCTCAAGTTCCTTCAGGCCAGCGTGAGTTTCAACATTGATTTCCGTGGCCGCAGCAGCATTTTCTTCCGGCTGAGTCGTGGAGTAGATGTGCCAGTCGGCGGCCAGTTCGACATGAAATTCCAATGCCACTTCGTCGCCCGGTTGGGCATTGATGGGCCTGATTCTCATCCACGCCTTGGAAGGGTTGTTTCGTATCTTGGCAGCTTGTTCGAACCGATCGTCGGCCGACGCTGCGGTGACAGGCGTTGCACCGCGTTTCGCGACCGGTGTCACACCATCAGCCAGCGTCAATTCCAAGTCAAAGCTTTGACGTGGCATCCGGCATCCCTGGCCATCACAGACTTGGTACTCCAATGTTCCCTGCAGGCGAGGGGGAGTCGTGCCAGTGACTTTGTATTTGCGAGTCCACGTCACCGATTTGGTGTATTTCTCGATGTTCTGTTCAAATTCCTTGGAGAATTCAACCTTTGGAGGGTGATCAGGTTCAAAACTGCCGAGCGCTTGTACGCCCTCTTCGGTCTTGAATTTGACCTTCGTGCCTCCACCGAATTTAGGACTCATCGAGTAGGTATAGCTGCCCGGTGGCACATCGACCTGCACCGAAAACGTGATCGTATCGCCGGCTTTGACGTCGGTCGGTGAGACCGCGATCTTGACCGTTGCCGGAACCGCATCCGTTGCATTCTGGCCCGGCAGATTCAATCTCAGGGGATTCTTGAAATCCTTCAAATCCTGAGCGACCAGGGGTGCCAGATGCGTTCCGAATGCACACAGTACCGCCAGGGACAACGTCAACAACCAGCGGTGGCCAGAGGACCGGAAATTCATGTTCATAAGCATTGGCTCAGGAGTGCGGCACCAAGCTGCGAGCGATTCACATCAGGATTCTCGCGGCCGGCAGTTGCCGTAACTTATTAGCTCTACACGAAATAACAACTCACGACCAATTGTCGGTGAGTCTAAGCAAATCATACCTCAACCGGTGGTTTTTGCTCAACGGGAGAATACCATTCCGCACCGTCGAGCCCGGACGTCGCCGGCCAGCGTCAACCAACCATCGCACTTTGTTAATACGTGGGTTTTGTCTTGACGGCTGCACCAGAAACCCGTTTCGTAGAAGAATTCGTGAGAATTCTTAACCGTAGCCCCACGTCTGCTCGGTCGTCTCACGAATTCTGCTAGTGCTCTGTCGCGACTGAATCTTCGGGTTGGGTGCCACTGGCTATGCCAGTGCCGGTAGTCTTTCGGCTGTCCGAAAAGCACTGGCATAGCCAGTGGCCCCCGAAGATTTAGGCTTGATGAAGCACTAGCCCGGATTATTCATCAGCCGCTGGGCGCTAGCCCACGGTTAGCACCATTCCCGCAAAAACCGGACGCTAGCGCGTTCCGGCTGATTTGCGCGGTGTTTTGGGCAAGATGGTCCCAACTCCTTTATCGCGACAATACTTGTGCATGATGCAGATCGACCCATGAATAATCCGGGCTAGATAGCTTTACGCCTGCGGCTCGGACTTCTTTCACCGTTCTTTTCGATTCCCGACTCAATGAGTCTGGCGATGGGTGCGGATTCTCCAGCGATTCCACGGGGCAGGTTTGAGGCCGCTTCAGTGATGTTGCTATACTGCGGAGACTGAGTTTCGCCAATCCTGGATGGGGCCTCGCTAACAGCCTGTTGAAAAAGGTGTCTGGAACTCTCCGAACGTCGAAAAAACGGTCGATGCCGTGTGGTTGGCAAAGTTCCAGACACCTTTTTCAACAGGCTGCTAAGATTGCCCTAAGCATTTCCGCACTGATGTTGGGATGGATGCATGACGGCCCCTGAAGACAAGGCGAACGACTTGCCTGCCGCACATATTCGTGTGTTGATCGTCGATGATGATGAACCGCACGCCCTGGCTGTCGCGGAAAGTCTGAATCGGGTCGGCTACGAATGTACCGTCGCCCCTTCGGGCCCGCGCGGTGCCCAGTTGCTGGAAAGCGAAATCTACGACATCGTCGTCACTGACCTCCGCATGGAGGAATTCGACGGACTGGATATCCTGCGCAAGGCCAAGGAAGAAATCCCCGATGCCGAAGTCATTCTGCTCACCGGACATGGTTCGATCAATTCGGCAGTCACGGCCATGCAGCACGGGGCCTATACTTATCTCACCAAGCCGCTCGATATCAAGGAGCTGCGCAATGCCGTCGACAAGGCGTCCGAGCGCTTGCGGCTGATCCGCCAAAATGCCGAACTGCATCGACGTCTGGACGAGAAGTTTGGTTTCGAAGGGGTGATTGGCAACAGCCCGCAGATGCTGAAGATCATGGCGCAGCTGCAGCAAATCGCGCCGACCGACAGCACGGTGCTGATCCAGGGAGAAAACGGGACCGGCAAGGACCTTGTCGCGCGGGCCATTCACCATAACAGCCGTCGCAAGAGCAAGCCGTTCGTGACGTTGAATATCTCCGCCCTGTCGGCCGGAATCCTGGAGAGCGAACTGTTTGGCCATGAGCCGGGGTCGTTTACTGGTGCCGTCGGACGCCGTATCGGCAAGTTCGAGTATGCCAACGGCGGAACGCTCTTCATGGACGAAGTGGGGGAAATGCCCGCCGAGACGCAGATCAAATTGCTGCGCGTGTTGGAAGAACGCAAGATCTCGCGCGTGGGGGCGAACGAGCAGGTCAGCGTGAATGTCCGGCTGGTCGCCGCCACGAATGCCAACCTTTCCGAAATGGTGGACAAGGGGACGTTTCGCAAGGATCTCTACTATCGGTTGAATGTCGTGAACATCCACCTGCCGCCGTTACGCGAACGCCGGCAAGACATTCCCCTGTTGATTGAACACTTCCTGAAGGACGGTTCGATCCAGCACGGCAAGCACATTGAAGGCATGTCGAAGGGGGCTCGTCAGGCCTTCATGGCATATGACTGGCCCGGCAATATCCGCCAGTTGAGGAACTGGGTCGAACGCATGATCGTGGTTGATACCGACGGTCTGCTGGACTCGCAGGATTTGCCCGACGAACTCGCCCCTCTGGGCAACGACAAAGACGACAGTGGTCGTGCTCTGGCGGGGAAGTCCGGAGCCGATTCGCTGGTCGGTCGTCCGTTCACCGAGATCGAGAAATACTACATCGAACGGACCCTGGAGCTGACCGGCGGCAAGCGCGAGGAAGCAGCGGAACTGCTGGGAATCGGTGAGCGGACTCTGTATCGCAAGATCAAAGAGTACGGATTGTGATCACGCCCCCGTGGAGGACGCTGCCAGCGTCCGTGATCTTTTCCGGAAATCGTTCACACCGACGCTGGCAGCATCGGCCACGGGGGGGCTGGACTCATGAATCCGCTCGATGAATACACGGATGCCAAACATCCCGACATGTCGCCCGCAGCGATTGACAAGCGGCTGCGTGATCTGGCCCAGATTTACAAATTGGGAATGTCACTCCGCAACGCGACATGGGTGGGTCCAGTCAATCCGTCGTCGGAGGACAGTCAGTCTGCCCACTTGCTCCCGACGGACGTGCCGTGACCATGTTGATGTAGCAGAATTCGTGAGAATTCTGACGCGTGCCTCTGCCGCTGCGATGTGCAGAGGCTGACAAAAGTCAGCGCTGCAACCCGGCGGAACTCTTACGAGATTCCGCTACGCGATTCTTGATTACGGACGCACGACATTCACCTGCTTCGTCGCCTGGTCGGCGGGGATCCCCAGGGCATCGGTGAAGTTGTAGGTCACCGTTCGTAAACCATAGACGGTCGTCTCGACAGCCGTCCGGAAGGAGATCAACCGCAGTACGTGCTGCAGATCGGCGGCAGTGGCCTTGTTGTTGAAGACGATCTGCAACGGCTTGCCATTCTCACCTCCCTTGACGGTGCCAATCACCAGCGTGCCCAGCCGCACATTGACGACGCCCTTTTTACCAACCACCGTGTTGATTTGGGTAGCACCCAGCCCGTCGCTCGTCAGGCGGAGTCTGTCACTGCGTTTGCGACCTGCACCGACATTGACCTCCAACACCGCTTTATCCATGCTGGTTTGATTGTCACCCAGCTTCGACTTGATGCTGGAATCCAGCAGTGCCTCGCGACCCTTGATGTTCTTGGCGATGGTGGCTGTCGGCGTGATCGTGGCCGTATCGTAAACATCCTGGAGATTCAGGAAGACGAGATCCGAATCGGTCAGCACACCGCCCGGACCGGTATTGCCCAGATCGCTGGTGAGCATCGTGATTTGATCGGCACCACTGTAGTCGGCATTGCCCTGATAGGTAACGCCTCCCAGACTTTGCAGCGTCGCATTGATGGTGAACTGATCCGCCAGCAGCACGACACGGTTGGTCCCGTTCCCCGAGATCTGGCTGAGGTCCAGCCCACCGTTGACTGAGGTATTGAGCGTGATGGTCCCATGCAAGGCTGTCAACGTGACCTGCATCGGCAACAGGTTGGCATCGGGATCGGTGATCGACAAACCGGTCACGGCGACTGGCACATCTTCCAGCGTGGAAATGATGCCCACAGGCACCGTATTGACTGGCGGCAGATTGGCCACCTGGACAATGATCTTACGAGTCTTTGCCGCACTAACGCCACCGGAACCGTCCGTAATCTGGAACGACGCAGTCCGGTCTGTATCGCTGGGATCCAGCCCCACAATCTGGAACGTCACCGCACGAATGACGGCCTGTACCGCTTCCTTCGACGCACTGGCGTTGAAGTCCACTGTCAGGGGAGCCGTACCGACTCCCGGCGTCAGCCGCCCCACGACGATTCCATTGAATGAAACATTGGCCCCATTGAGTGCCACCGAACCCTGATTGGCAATGCTCAGGCGATCCCGACCGGACGAACCCGCAGTCAGTGTCACTGTCAACCGGCCATTGGTGAAGACCAGAGTATCGGGGTCGGTCAACGTCGCCAGCGGATCCAGAACGACCGGTAGCCCATTCGCGTTATAGGTCACCTGCGACGCTGGAATGATGTCCGGGGGAATCGTCGTCGTGGAGAGCGTCAGCACTGGCGGATCATTGACCTGTTGAACGCTGATGACCTTGCTGACCAGGGCGGACGTGCCGCCATCACCATCGGTTACCTGGAACTTGGCGACCCGGATGGCCGTACTGGGATTCACGACTGCGGCCTGGAAGGTAATCGCCCGTACCAGGGCCTGGACCGCGGCTGGCGTCGCCAGGACCGTCAAACTGATCGTCAAGGGGGTGCCGTTGCTGCCACCAGTGACTGTCCCGATGACAATCGTCCCGTAACGGACCGTCGAGCCAATGGTATTGATCGAGCCGATATTCTGGCTCCCTGTGCGAATACCCAGGCGGTCGCTGGCTTTGGCCGTGGCCCCCAGATCCACGGTCAGCACGCCCCCGTCGAAATCGGACGAGTCCGAATCAGTGACCGTGGCAAACGTATCCAACACAGTCGGCAGGCTGCCTTCCATGTACAGAGACTGACCCGATGGCAGGGTCAATACCGGGGCATCATTGACCGCAGCGATATCCACCAGCCGTTCAATCGACAGGCTGGTATCACCATCGCCATCATTGACCAGGAACTCCACCTGCCGTTGGCCCTGAATCGGGGTGTCTCCCTGTATTTCCAGGGTGACGTTCTTCATCAGCGACCGCACCGCGGCCTGCGTCGCATTGGCATTGAAAGCGACAAACAGCGGAGTCGTTCCCACGCCGCCTGAATAGTTGCCGATGACCGTGCCACCATAGGTCACGCGATCTCCCACCAGGCCAATCGTGCCGGTACCCTGGCCCTGGTTCAAGATGGCCAGTTTTTCGTTCACGGACGCTTCCAGCATCGTCACCGTCAACGACCAACTGATAAGCGATCCCGTACCGTCCACCAGCGGGGCTCCGAGGGCGTCCGTGATTTCCAGCTTCCAGGTGCCATTCGGATTCTGACCATCCACGGGCGAAAGTTGCTTCTCCGGCCGGAAACTCCCGGTGAACGGAGCGAAGGCATTGAAGGAGAGAATGTTACCGGCGGCCTCATCATCGAACGTCGTATTCGTAAAGTTCTGCGAAGTGGGGAACGTGCCGACACCGACATTGCTGAACAGCTTCACTCGCGTCCCAATCGGGCTGACCAGGTAGGCCGTCAGTTCGGGAT
>CAMAVF010000332.1 GCA_945861445.1 Planctomicrobium piriforme
GCTGTATAGTCTGATCACCGCCCATGCCACGGCCTGTCAATCCTTAAGAAGGTGACACCATCAACCGGAGAGCCGGATGCAGGAAATCTGCACGTCCGGTTCGGAGGGAGGGGGGACCGAAACCAATCGGTCCTCCCTACCCCTATCCCTGCGTCTGAGCGTTTTGGGGTCGGGTGTTCAAACTTCAAAATTGGCGGATTGAACATTTCAAACTGCCGGTTCGGCTCACTGGCCAATTTTGAAATTTGAGGACCCGACCCCAGTTTTTCGACTCACGCACTCCAATAGCCCAACGCTTGTGCGGTCTACCAGTTGTCTCGTGACGGGTGAATCGATTTAATGGACTTCGTGTTCGACTGGTTGGCTGCGGGTCGTTCGATTTGGGGATCGGGTCTTCAAAATACAAAATTGGCCTCGGCGTTGATCCGTGGTTGAGTGCTGAACTGGCGCCAATTTTGAATTTGGAACACCCGACCCCGAAAGCCGGTACGGGAATGGGCTCAAGCACGCAACAAAATGGCTGTCATACGAGCGACTCCGTGGTAAACTGTCGTGAGGGTTTCGACTGGATTGTTGATGTCCACTTTCAGTCACGAGCCCGAGGAAGGGAAGTTTTCCATGACGGTTGATGAACTTCGAATTCGCGCTTTGGAACTGTCTCGCGAGGAGCGGGAGCTGTTGGGCGTCGAGCTCCTTTGCAGTCTCGAAACGCCGGAGACTCAGCCCGAGGTCGATGCGGCGTGGGCTGAGGAGATCCTCGCGCGGTCCGAGGCGTATCGGGGCGGAAAAGTGCAGGCCCTGGATGCTGAGGGAACGGTCGAACGACTCCGTCAACGACTGGCCGCGAGGCACGCGTCGTGATCGTTCGCATTCTTCCTGAGGCGGAAGAGGATCTGTATCAGGCAGTTCTCTGGTACGAGGAACGCGAGCCGGGCGTCGGGATTCGAATGCTGGCCGCATACGACGAGACGCCACATCACCGAGCGAGCCGATCGAATGCCGCGACTCGAAACGATGCCTCCCGGGCGCGATATTCGGCGGTGATTTTTAAAGCGGTTTCCGTATCTGGTTGTGTTTGAAATGTTACCGCACGAAGTCGTCATCATCGCCGTCGCGCACTCCAGCCGGAAACCGCATTATTGGTCGCGGCGCATCTCGTAGATGATTCACGAGGATCGCTGGCCTGAATGTCAAACAATCCACAGATCGAGGTCTGTTGTAGGCATGCCTCCTGTAGACCCAGGTTGCGAAACAACCTTGGCCACCCTGCGTTGTAGCCGCATCTCGCCAGAGTGCGGGCCTCGCCAGTCACTCGCCCGCGTTCTGGCGAAACGCGGCTACAATAGAAGCAACCCAGAACGGCAATCGCAATTTTCCTGTAAAATCGTCACAGATTGAGCACGTCAGGCACAGCCTGACCTACTTGTCTCGCCAACTCTAAATATCCAGATCGTCCGCCAGACTCGAATCGTTCATGATCAGGTTGTAGCGTTCGCTGGCGTCCTTGCCGAGCAACTGGTTGAACGTCTTGTCGGCCTCCAGTTGGGCATCGATATCCACTCGCAGCAGAATGCGCGACTCGGGCTTCAATGTCGTTTCAGCCAGTTCCAGGGCCATCATTTCACCCAACCCCTTGAAGCGGTTGATGACCGGTTTGCGATTGGCAGGTAGCGCGGCGAGGAATTCTTCCTTCTGCACATCGCTCTGGATGTAGTGCTTTTCCTTGCCCACATCGATCCGGTACAGCGGGGGCTGGGCGAGGAACAGCTTGCCGCTACGCAGGATGTCGCGCATGTGGCGGAAGAAGAAGCCCAGCAACAACGTGCTGATGTGATTGCCGTCACTGTCGGCATCCATCAACAGGATGATCTTGTTGTAGCGCAGCTTATGAATATCAAAATCGTTGCCGATCCCCGTTCCCAGGGTCGCCACGATGTCCTTGATTTCCTGGTTCTCCAGGACCTTGGCGAGGGTCAGGGACTCGGTGTTGAGAATCTTTCCCTTCAGAAACAAGATCGCCTGAGTCCGGCTATCTCGGCCCGAGGCGGCCGTGCCACCGGCGGACTGGCCTTCGACCAGGAACAGTTCCGATTCATCCGGATTCGTCGAACGGCAGTCGACCAATTTGCCGGGCAGAGTGGTCTTCTTGCTGGTGGGAGTCTTGCGGCGGACTTCTTGTGCGGCATCGCGGCTGGCCATCCGCGCCCGTGCCGCCAGCACGATCCGGCCCACCACTTGATCCGCGATTGTCGGGTTGGTGTTCAGCCACGTTTCCAACGCGGGACGCACCAGGCTTTCCACGGTCGACGTCATCTCGGGATTGTTCAGCTTCTCCTTGGTTTGACCCTGAAACATGGGCTCGCTGAGGAAGACTGACAAGACTCCGACAATCCCTTCGCGGATGTCCTCGGCGCTGATCGCGACCCCCTTGACCTTGATGTCATGCACTTCCATGTAGTTCTTGACGGCTTTGACGACACCCGAACGAAATCCCATCTCATGCGTGCCTCCCGCATGCGTGCGAATGCCATTCACGTAACTGCGAATCTCTTCGTCAGTCCCCTCCGTCCACCTCAGCACGACTTCGACCTTCGCCGCCTGTTCGTCCCGTTCGGCGGCAAATTTCAGTTCATGAATCGGCTTCTTCTGGCTGTCGGTTATCAGCTTGTCAAGATATTCCGAGATCCCCTGCGGATGATGGAATTCCGTCTTCTCGTTCTTCGTCAGGTCGTGGAAGACAATCGTCAGGCCGGAATGGATATAGGAGATATCTTCCAGATGCTGGCGAATCGTTTCCCCAGACAACTGAGTCCGCCGGAAGATCTCTTCGTCGGGGCGGAAGAAAATCGTCGTCCCGTGTCCTCGAAACGGCCGGACTTCTTTCAACGGTGTGGTCGGCTTGCCGCGCTTGTACCGCTGCATCCATTCGTTGCCATCGCGGCGGATCGTGACGACCAGTTCCGACGACAGGGCATTGACGACCGATGACCCCACGCCGTGCAGACCACCGCTGCGAGCGTAACTCTTGTTGGAAAATTTCCCACCCGAGTGCAGCGTCGTGAGGATCAGTTCGACCGTCGGGATCTTCGCCTTGGGATGCTTATCGACCGGAATCCCGCGGCCGTTATCTTCAACCGTGCAGGACGCCCCGTCCTTATGCAGCGTGACTTCAATCCGATCGCAATGCTTGGCAAGATACTCATCGACCGAGTTGTCGACGATCTCCCACAGCAGGTGATGCAGCCCGCGGACATCAACGCCGCCAATGTACATCGACGGCCGCTTGCGGACGGGATCCAAACCTTCCAGTACTTCGATGTCTTCGCCTGTGTAACTATTCGTCGCCGTGGACATATTGTTCAAATCTTCCGAAGAATTTCTGATGTAGACGCTCGATAATGCGGGCCAGGTGAGCCGGGAGGCGTCAGCCCCCGGACCCTTCAATGCCGATCACAAACCAAAAGCAAGTTGTCCGGGGCCTTACGGCACCCGGCTCACCTGGACAGTTTGTGACGGTGATCTGAACCAATTCATTCTTCTCATTCTGCTTCGATCTGCGCCCAATCCACCAACTCAATTGCCGGTCGCTGAATCGAGATGAAATTGCTTCGATGACTAGTCTTGATGCCTCGTCCGCCACGTGATGTTAATGCATATTTCAATTGGCCGAAGGTCAGTTCCTTCTCTGCACTGGTGATGACACGCAAGCAATCGCTGGGACGTGTCATTTGAGCCAGTCCCAAGATGTGATCCTTAGGTTCCAGCTTCATGCCGCGGACGCCTTTGCCGGCGCCACTCAGTATGGGCACCTCGTCCAGGGAGAAATGCAGGATCCGGGCCTGTTGACTGGCGAGGAAGACCGAGGTTGCATCGCGGATCAACTGGACCTCGACCACGCGGTCGCCTGCTTCCAGTCGGCAGAACTTGCGTCCCACCTTGGTCGACGGCGAGCGGAATGGACCGAGGGGAATTCGCATGATCTGCCCGAGCAGCGTCGCCACCAGCAAGTACGGGCCGGTCGACGGTTCGCCTTCAGCCGCCGTCTCTGCGGGGGTAAAGCGGGCATCGGTCGAGACTGAACCCACGATCGTCACTCCATCTCCCATCCGGAAATGTTTCGACAGTGGTTCGCCGTATCCGGATGAGATTGGAATCTGATCGATCGGTTGGGTGAAGGCCATTCCGTCACTGGCAAAGTAGACGATATTTTCGAGCGTGCTGCCGGGCAGGACGTTCAGCACTTCGTCCCCCTCGCGCACGCGGGTCCCCTCGACGCTGGCCAACCGGCCGACGCGTTTGATCCAGCTTTCGCGGGTCAAGACGACGTTGGTGTTCTCCTTGACGATGTAGGCCGTCGCGTCAAATTCCGCGATGTCTTCGGATGAACCAATGGTCGTCCGCCGTTTGTCGCCAAATTTCTCACCGATTTCTTCGAGTTCCGTTTTGACGATGTCCCACAGCTTCTTCTCCGATGCCAGAATGGCCCGAATCTTCGCCGCTTCGGCTCGCTTCTCTTTCAGCTCTTTGACGATCCGGTCAATTTCCAGCGAGGAAATTCGATACAGCGCGAGTTCCAGTATGGCGTCGGTCTGTTCGGCATCCAGGGGAAAGGCCGCCATGAGACGGGTGGCCGCGTCGGCCTTGCCCGAGCTTTGTCGAATCAACTTGAGGGCCTTGTCGAGACCATCGAAGATGATTTCAAAGCCTTCCAGAATGTGAATGCGTCGCTCGAGGACTCGCAGTTGATACTCAAACCGGCGGCGGATCGTCTTCAGCCGGAACGACAGGAACTGCTGCAGCATTTCCAGCAGGCTCAGTCGCGCGGGGATCAACACGCCCTGCGAATCGGGAACCAGCGACGTGCTGTTGTAGGCGAAGTTCTGCTCGAGCGGCGTGTGCTTGTAGAGATAGGCCATCACCGATTCGGGATCGGTTCCCGGCTTGATATCCAGAACAATGCGGATCCCGTGACGATCGGATTGGTCCGAGCAATCCAACAACTGCGGCAGTTTGCGGTTCGCGACGACCGCGCCGATTTCCTGCATCAACGGACCCGTTTCGACACCATACGGAATCGAATGGACGACGAGCCGATCGCGAACTTCCTTCCTTTTCTCGACGTCGAATTTCCATTCAGCCCGGACTTTGACCGAACCGCGACCCTCTTCGTACATCTCCTGGATCGATTTCTTATCGGTGACGATTCGGCCGCCGAGAGGGAAGTCGGGGCCCTTCACAAACCGCGGTGACAGTTGGGAAGTCTTCAATTCTTCGTTGCGGTTCTCGATCAAGAACAAGCAGGCCTTGATCACCTCACCCAGGTTGTGAGGCGGGATGTTGGTGGCCATGCCCACCGCAATTCCCGAGGTGCCGTTGACCAGCAGATTGGGAAAACGGACCGGCAGGACGGTCGGCTCTTCGGTCGAGGCGTCGTACGTCGGACGCATGTCGATGGTGTCGAACTTCAGTTCGTTCATTAACTCTTCGGCAATGCGAGTCAGGCGCGCTTCGGTATACCGCTTGGCTGCCGCCGGCAGCCCCATGATCGAACCGAAGTTCCCCTGGCCGTCGACCAGATGGTAGCGCAGCGTGAAGTCCTGAGCCATGCGGCACAGGGCGTCGTAGACGGCTTCCTCACCGTGCGGGTGAAAATTGCCGGTGGTGTCGCCGCAGATTTTCGCGCACTTGCGCACCTTTGCATCCGAGGTCAAACCCAAACCCGCGTACATGACGTAGAGAATCCGCCGTTGAACCGGCTTCAAACCGTCCCGGACATCCGGCAGCGCACGGGATTGAATGACCGACAAGGCATAATTGAGATACCGCCGCCGCGACTCGGGGCTGATATTGACGTATCCCATCTGATCCCCGCCGTCAGCGTTGGCGTGAATCTCCATCTCATTGTCTTGCTCGGCCAAAGCTCGCACTCCCCATTAACTCAAGATCCCAGTCGCCTCAATCCCTTAATAGGTTGAGGATCGACGAGGGTGTCATTTGCAGGATCGCTACATCGGCGCGATGCCAATCAAAGATTGCCGTTCGGCTCTTCCTATCTTCGTACTTTGTCAAATCAACGCGGTTTATAGCCCGCTACAGCGTCTCAACTTAAAAATTGTGTGGTGTGAGAGTATGAGAGTGTGAGAGTGTGAGGTTGATGAGGGGTCTCATCAAGGAAAAGTCCATCTCCTACTCCGTCACTCTCTTACTCTTATACCCTCACACTCATCGACAGTGCAGACATGAGGTGGATGCGCACGAGTCGCCGGTTCTCGAACGGCCAAGTCTGCAGTGACTGTTGTATGTCGTGAGATTCGGCAGGGAAAGGAGGTCAGGCTGAGAATAATCACGCTCGCCCTGCATTACCAGACCCTGCTAGCGGTCCTTCAAAGCAGCTAAGTCAGGCAGCTTTTACGGCCCAGGTAGAGTCTGCTAATTGTAGCAATTCTAGCGGAAAAATCACGTGTGTGGCTCGTCGCAAACCCTTACCCGGTTGAGTATTCGAGAAAACTGGAAGAACCGTCAGAAGCGTCATGGAATGATTGATTCCGACGTTTGATACGAGCCGAATTTTGTACTGACCCGTGGTAGGTCGAGTCTTACCAGGGGTTCACACTGATGAAGAAATGCTCCCCGGAATGATTTCGGGAGAATTGTTCTGCTCGCGGGCAGATCTGTCGAGCCAGCCAGTCTGGCACCCGTTGCTACAACGGGACGGATCTCGCCACCCGCGGCAATGTCCGGCGGAGTTCCGTCCAAGGAGGGGTCCATGCCTCGGAAGCTGTTGCGTGTTGCTCTGGTTGCCGCGGTGTTTCCCGCGTTAGCACCTGAAATCGTATCGGCCCAAACGGCCGCATTTGCTCCCACCGTGCGCACTGCCGCACCGGCTGCTTCGCAGGCCGCGACGCCGAAAAAGGGGCTCTCGGGCTGGTGGCAGCGAGTCCGCGGCCAAAAACCGGCAGTGGCTCCTGCTGCAACGGCAGGCAAGATCGTGAAAGTCTCGGCAGAACGGCCGGCTCAGCAGTCCACCGCCAAGGCCGAACAACCCTTCGACATGGAAGGGAATGCCGACGTGCAATTGCTGCGTCGGAGTTCAGGTCGCCAACGTCCCAATTTTAATGAAACAGCAACTCCGGCGGCTCCAGCTCCGGTGGTGAGCCAATCGGCTCCGCAGACGAATCGTGCGGACTTTGAGAATGTCTTTCCGGACGATGCGCCACGCGGTCGTCGCAGTCCCGCCACTTCACAAGACGTGGCGACGCCTGTGGAACCGGATGCTTATCCGATCGAAGCGGCAGCTCCGCCAGCCGACGTGACTGCCGGATACAACGCGCTTCAGGGGGCCGTTCCGCAGTATGATCGTGCGGGTTTGATCACTCCCGATGCAGCCGCTACACCCGCCGACGATGTCAATTTCGCCAAGCCGATTCCTGCCCGTCCCAGCGGCATGATTCACAATGGAATGAATGGTGGCACTCCCGCAGTCCAGAGTCCGCCGGCTGTCATCTACGGGGCTCCCGGAATGGCCCGCGTCGACGCCGCACTGTACCCGTCGCCGCAGCCGGGCATCCCGTTCCATGTCGGTTCGACGATGATTACAAATCCGGCATTTGATCCGCACGAAATGCTGTACGCTCATCGGTATCGCGGCCTGTATGGTCCGTTCTACCACAAGACCTGCCGGCACTGGATTCTGACTCCGTTCGGAATCTGCAAGAGTGAAAAGCGGATCCTGATGGGGACGGAAGTCCGGGTCAATTACAAGACGCACATCAGTCCGTTCGCCCTGTACTGGCCTCCCGTAGGCAACTAGCACAGACCGCATCTGGCCTGACCACTCAACACAAACAATTTGATACTTTATTTTTCAGGAATGAAGCACATGCTGACTCAACATACAACGTCGCGGCTGTGGGTCGCCGGGTTGGTCTGCCTGCTGGCGACGTCTGCGTCAGCCCAGGAACGAACGGCCAATTCCAGCGGTCAGAACCAGGCCCCGCGGGGCTCGATTCAACGCACCTCGTACTGGCACGGCACGTCGCCGACGCGGATCAACTATCCCAACGCCTGGGCCGGCTATGCACCGGGGCACAATACGTATCCCAATAGCGCCAACGATCCCAATCGCGGCTATACGGCCTATAGCCATACCGGCGGCAGTTGTTGCTGGGGGAACAAATGCGGCTGGGGACATGATTGTGCCGCCTGCCGTGCCGAATGCGGACATCGCTTCCGGTGCAGCATGGCCTGGCTGAAGCCGCTGACCTACTGGGATGCGGGCTGCCAGACAGACATCATTGCCCTGAATCCCGGA
>CAMAVF010000333.1 GCA_945861445.1 Planctomicrobium piriforme
GGAAGACTTTATTCATCGGGACCCGACATCACAGATCTGGCACTTGGGGAGGGGGAAGGTGTGCGCTGAACCACTTCATCGAAAGGGGGAACACACACCAGGTACCAAGCTGGCGAATTTGCGACCACCGATGAATAATCCAGGCTAGATGATCGGCCGCAAATGTCGGGCGGTTTCGATCGGGATGTGGGTGATTGGGGCCAACACGAATGGGTCGTCAGCGCTCTGGAGGTGTTTCAACTATCGACGAGAGCAGAATGTGGTGTGGCGTGGAAATGTCCCTACACCGAACCAGTCTGATAGTCGGTCGTCAAAAGACCTGCAGATCCGTCCGAATCCCCACAAACGGAAAATCCAGGAGCAGCCAGAGGAGGCTCTTCACTCACTAAATTGACTCTGCTTGGTTGGCCCCGTCTGCGCCCCGGATCATCACGCCATCTGGTGATCAGCCGCAGCCGACCGGCCCTGCAGAGTGACATGAGTCGTTGGATGCAAGCGGATTCCGGTCAGAGTATCCAGAATCGTCACTAGTAGAATCGCCCGATACTGCCGAAGTCAATACCACAAAGCGAGACGAGGGCCTGAATTGCGACTTTTGAAGACCCGATCCCCCACTCGAACGACTCTGGGCCGAATCCGAGAACTGCCGGGAAAACGCAACGGAAGTCGTTGCTGACGTTTGACATCGGTTGAGAATTGCTGGACGATAGGGGATCAGTACACCAGTCAACCGACCTCCACCGAAGCCGCCGATGACGATTCCCAACAAGCAACTGATGACCGAGCAGGATATCTGCACGAAGTTCGTCGTCCCCGCGCTGGAGGCGGCCGGCTGGAACATCATGTCGCAAGTTCGGGAGCAATACTTCTTCACCGACGGTCGAATCATTGCCAAGGGCAAGACCGTCAAACGGGGTGACCGCAAGCGCGCCGACTTCCTGCTGAACTACAAACCAAACATCCCGCTCGCCATTGTCGAAGCCAAGGACAATCACCACTCAGTCGGCGCCGGGATGCAGCAGGGTCTCGGATATGCGCTGACCCTCGATATCCCGTTCGTCTTCAGCACGAATGGCGACGGATTCCTGTTCCACGATCGTCTGACCAAGACGGGTCCGGTCGAACAGCATCTGGCCCTGGATGAATTCCCGTCACCGGCTGCGTTATGGAATCTCTATTGCCAGCATCAGGGGATCACGCCACAGGCCGAACCGATCGTCACCTTCGATTACTATTCAGACGGCAGCGGCCGGACTCCCCGCTATTACCAGTTGATCGCCATCAATCGCACGATCGAAAAGATTGCGCTCGGTCAAAAGCGGATCCTGCTGGTCATGGCAACGGGAACCGGCAAGACGATGACCGCGTTTCAGATCATCTGGCGAATGTGGAAGTCGGGGGCCGCCAAGCGGATCCTGTTCCTTGCCGACCGCAATATCCTGGTCGACCAGACCAAGACCAACGACTTCAAGCCGTTTGGTGCCAAGATGACCAAGATCACCAAACGGACAATCGACAAGTCATTCGAGATCTATTTGTCGCTCTATCAGGCTGTGTCGGGGAATGAAGACGCATCCAATATCTACAAGCAGTTTACTCCCGACTTCTTCGATCTGGTCGTCATTGATGAATGTCACCGCGGCAGGCCGCAGCGACGGCAGTCAACACTCTGCAAGTCCAGACCAATTTTGAGATTGGTAGACAGATCATTGAACACGAGCAAAAGGGTGCGAAGCGGGCCAGCTACGGCATAGAGCTGCTCAACGTGCTGTCTGCCGAGCTGTCGCAGGAGTTCGGTTCTGGCTTTTCAGCCACCAATCTCAAGCTGATGAGGCAGTTGTTCGTGGAGTTTTCCGGGCGAATTGGTCAGACAGTGTCTGACCAATCTGCCAAACCGAAAGGACTTCGAGCCACATCGAGCAGTTCAACAAATCGGTTCGCACTCAGTTGGTCTCACTATGTCTTGTTGCTCACCATTCGGTATCGGTGGAGCAAGCAGGCGATGTTCAACTGGGACGGCAGAGAGCGCCGCGGTATCACAATGGGAACAACATGCGCCCCTATCTCAGGGTTCAAAACGTCTATGAGAACCGCATCGATATTTCGGACATCAACGAAATGAATTTCGACGCTGTGGAGTATGAAACATTTCGATTGAAATTCGGGGACCTCCTGCTTAATGAAGGACAAAGTACCAAATTGGTCGGGCGGCCTGCCATTTATCGGGACGAACTTCCCGGCGCGTGTTTTCAAAATACCCTGGTAAGGTTTCGTCCATATCCGCAGGTTAATGGAGAATTTGCGTTAGTCGTTTTCCGCGCCTACATGCATTCCGGGAGATTCCAAAAGGAAGCTCAACAAACCACGAACATTGCCCATCTAAGTGCGGGGCGATTTGCAAGAATGGAATTTCCTTTACCTCCGCTTCCCGAACAAATTCGGATTGTCGAGCGGGTGAATGAGTTGTCCCAAATGTGCGACCATTTCGAATTGAATCTCAAGAAGGCCGCATTGGCTGCCGCCGCATTGCTTTCAACCGCCGTCCGCGACCTGCTGGCGACGGAACTACAACCCTGTGGCACTTCCCCGATCCCCTCCGTTCCCAAGCCTCACAAAACGCGGAGTTCAGCGCGATGACCAAGACCCCGACCGTGGAAATCCGCGTGCTCAGCGTCAAGCAACCATGGGCCGATTGCCTGATGCTCGATAAGTGGGTTGAGAACCGTTCGTGGCAAACTCACTATCGAGGACCACTCTGGATTCAAGCCGGTCTCAAGACATCCCCTGCATCGGCAAGCTGGGGATCTTCAAATTCCAAGCAGATCCGGAATTGCTGAAGCTGAAACGCCGATCAATTTAAGAGCGTGTTCTCCCGAGCGACATGCCATTTTGGTGATGTTGACGCTGCGTTGTATGATCGATGGGTGTTTTACACAGTTGTCAGTTGGCCGCTCGAACCCACCGCGGAATCGGTGGGCGATTGTCGGGTGTCCTTCCGGGACAAATTCTGGGACAAATTCTGGGACAAACGCAAACGTGGAGTTGCCGGGCCCGGGTAGGGGAATTGCCGCGTTCGCCCGGACGCCGGACGCCGGAATCCGGCACTCTGGCGAGTGCGGCGACGTTTGTTTCGAAGTTCAGCGAACCGGGGGCGGGGGACTTGAGCTGGCGCGCCAGTTCGGGGGCGCCGATGGTGCGCGTTCAGCGAGAGAGTTGGTGGGAGTGTGTGGGGAGTAGACTCAAGACAGATTGAAGAAATCAAAGGGGTTGTTAGTGAAGCAATGACGAATGTCGAAATCCGAATGTCGAATGAATGACCAATGACCGAACAGATCAAAGATCGCAAATGCATTAAAGAGAATCAAGGGGCCAAAGAGTTGGGTCCGGATCAAAGAAGTCGAAGAATTCGCGTCTACTGAAGAAGACATAGTGTCGAAGGTGTCGAAGGTGTCGAAGGTGTCGAAGGTGTTGAAGGTGGCAAAGGTGTTGAAGGTGTCGAAGGTGTCGAAGGTGGCAAAGATGCTGCGGTCTGGCTCATGCTAATGTTCCGTTGGTTTGCCGGGTGACGAAATCAAAAGGATCACAGAGCGCAACGGGAGGGTCCGGGAATCGTTGATATTTGACGACTTGGCGCAGGACAAGAATAGCGTCGGCTTGATCTATGCCGGGACCTGCGAATCGTCGGGGAACTCCGAGTCACCCCGGACTGGGTCTCGCTCCGTTCCGCTGGCGCGGCCCAGCACTGGCCCAAACGCGAAGCCTCATGTGCCGATCGCACAGCGTGACCGCCAGGATTCGCCAGACGCAGGTTCTTCCGCAGGCAGGGCCGCCTGTCGTCCAGAGGCAAGACTATTCAAATTTCGGCCGAATCGGCTTCGCCTTGCTTTTCAGATCGCCGGACGTTCCGC
This sequence comes from Planctomicrobium piriforme, assembly GCA_945861445.1. Classification (GTDB taxonomy): domain Bacteria; phylum Planctomycetota; class Planctomycetia; order Planctomycetales; family Planctomycetaceae; genus JAKFVC01. The sequence goes on from CAMAVF010000333.1 coordinate 3,909, forward strand.
GGGCCAGCTTTTCCGCTTCGGTCTCGTCGGTAATGTCCTCACGGATGATCCGATGGAGCATGGGATCGCGAGCCTCCACGACTTTCCAGTCCTCTGTCGTACAGACGGATCTCATTCCGATCTTCGGTCCGGCAATGGTCTCGTACACCACCCACTTCTGCACCTTCCGCGACTCACGCATCAATTCTCCCTGTTGAGAACACGATCTGCCTCTGACCATCGATCCTACCCAATTCGCCCTCAGTACGATAGACGGTCGGCTCGATCGGACTTCTTGTCATTGGTCAGATGATTACGAATACGTTGGTTTAAATTGTTGATGAAGGTCGTTCCTTGAGAAATGCGAACGAGATCCCTATAACAACCGTCGTCGTCTCGTTCAGAGATCACGAGCCCAATTCTCACTTCAGGCTGGCAGGGGAACAGGCAAAGCATGGCAGAGGAGAGCAAGTCACTCATCGTCGGGGTGCCGCGGGAGACATTCCCCGGCGAGCACCGCGTTTCGCTGATCCCCGCTTCGATTTCCCCACTGCTGAAGGCCGGCCTGCAGGTCGTCGTTGAGACAGGCGCTGGCGTGGCCGCAGGGTTCCCGGATGCCGCCTACATCGCCCAGGGTGCCAATATTCTCGACAGTCGCGCGGCCGTGTTCGAAGCGGCTGACATCATCGTTCAAGTGCGCGCGGCGGGGGCCAATCCCGATGCCGGTCGAGCCGATCTGCCGCTGTTCCGCCACGAACAGGTTCTGGTGGGCAGTCTCGAGCCGCTGGTCGCTCCGCAATGGATGGTGGATCTCTCCGAGAAGACGGTGATCTCGTTCGCATTGGAGCTGTTGCCGCGGATTACGCGTGCTCAAAGCATGGATATTCTGTCGTCGATGTCGACGATCATCGGCTACAAAGCCGTCTTGCTGGCCGCGGCGGCGTTACCTCGCATTTTCCCGATGATGATGACGGCCGCCGGGACGGTGACCCCGGCAAAGGTCCTGGTCATTGGGGCGGGAGTGGCGGGTTTGCAGGCCATCGCCACGGCGCGTCGGCTCGGAGCTTCGGTGTCAGGCTACGACCTGCGTCCCGCCGTGAAGCAGGAAGTGGAGAGCCTGGGGGCCAAGTTCGTCGAATTGCCGCTGGAAGCGACCGACACCCAACAGCAGGGTGGCTATGCGAAGCAGATGAGCGAAGAGTTCTACCGCAAGCAGCGCGAAGTCATGGCGAAGTGCGTCGCGGAAAGCGATATTGTCATCGCCACGGCAGTCATCCCGGGCAAAAAGGCTCCCGTCCTGATCACTGCGGAGATGGTCAGCAAGATGACTCCTGGTTCCGTGATCGTCGATCTGGCGGCCGAACGGGGCGGTAACTGCGAGTTGACGCGGCCGAACGAAACGATCGTTGAGCATGGCGTGACCATCATAGGAGCCGTCAACCTGGCGGCCACTGTTCCCTATCACGCCAGCCAGATGCTGGCTAAAAACGTGACGACGTTTTTGTTGCTGCTGGTGAAGCAGGGGGCCATCCAGATCGAACTCGAAGATGAGATCATCCGCGACACGCTGGTGACTCGGGATGGAGCGGTCGTCAATCCGCGGGTGCGTGAATTACTGGGGCTGGCCCCGGTCACTCCAATGGAAGCGAGGGCAGGCTGATGGGACTGATTGCCGGTTTGACCGTGTTCGTGCTGGCCGTGTTTATCGGCTTCGAGATTATTAACAAGATTCCGCCCACGCTGCATACGCCGTTGATGTCGGGATCGAACGCGATCTCGGGCATTACAGTCGTGGGAGCACTCGTCGCGGCGGGGTCGGAACATAGTACGGTGGCGTCGATGCTGGGATTCATTGCCGTGGTGCTGGCCACAGTGAATGCGGTCGGCGGATTCCTGGTGACGCACCGCATGCTGAAGATGTTTCGCAGGAAAGACTAGTCCATGTGATGTGGCAGAATTCGTAGGAATTCCCGTGATCGTTGGCCAACTCCCCAGAAGTCTGACGACTTCTTCTACTTGGATTTCGAGGCATCGCACGTGACTGCTCCCTGGCTCTATTCCTCAGCCCTGTTTGCGGCCGCACCGCCGGTATTGTTGACGCCAGCGTGGCGTGTGGCATTGATTGATTTATCCTATCTTGTGGCTTCGGTCCTATTCATTTTGGGACTGAAGGGGATGACCCATCCGCGGACCGCTGTTCGAGGCAACATTCTTGGCTCGGTGGGCATGCTGATCGCCGTTCTGGTGACGCTGCTGGATCAGAACATTGTCGGCTACGGACTGATCCTGGCCGGCTTGATCGTCGGTTCTGTGATCGGGGTCGTCATCGCGGCCAAGTGCAAGATGACCGGCATGCCGCAACTCGTCGCACTGTTAAATGGATTGGGTGGCGTGGCCTCGGTGCTGGTCGCCGGAGCGGTGTTGTTTGACCCGACATTTTTCATCGGGGCGGACAAACTCCCCCGGCTGGATGTATTGATCGGCACCGCGGCATCCGGTTGGATCGGAGCCATCACCTTCACCGGCAGCCTGGTCGCGTTTGCCAAGCTGGAAGAATACAAATTCGTCAAGGACTTCCGCTTCTCCGGTCAGCAGGCGCTCAACATGGCTTTGACGCTGGGATCGCTGTCGTTGTGGTGGCCGATTGCGGCCGGCCCTTCGGCTTCCGGCGGATTGGGATTAATGATCTTCTGCTATTGGCTCATGGTGCTGGTGGCCTCTTTGCTGGGCGTGATGCTGGTGATTTCCATCGGCGGAGCTGACATGCCGGTGGTGATCGCGTTGTTCAACTCCTATTCTGGGCTGGCCGCCGCGGCGACGGGATTCGTCTTGGGGAACAGCGTCCTGATCATCTCGGGTTCGCTGGTGGGTGCGTCTGGAATCATCCTCACCCAGATCATGTGTAAAGCGATGAACCGGTCGTGGACCAACGTGTTGTTTGGAACAATGGCAGCCAGCGGCGGCCCGGCCGTCAGCAATGATGAAGCCTACGCCCGCGTGAAATCCACCTCGTACGATGAAGTGGCGATGTTGCTGGATGTGGCGCGACGCGTGGTGATTGTCCCCGGCTACGGATTGGCGGTCGCTCAGGCCCAGCACGCGGTACGCGACCTGACGACGATCCTCAATGCCCGTGGCATTCAAGTCGAATTCGCCATTCACCCCGTCGCCGGACGCATGCCGGGCCACATGAACGTATTGCTCGCCGAGGCGGACATCCCCTACGAGATGCTGAAAGAGATGGACGAGATCAATCCCACCATGGGACAGGTCGATGTCGTGCTGATCATCGGGGCGAACGATGTCGTCAATACTCTGGCACGCACGGATCCCCGTTGCCCGATTGCCGGCATGCCGATCATCGATGCCGACAAGGCCCGTACCGTGGTCGTCATCAAGCGAAGTCTCAGCCCCGGCTTCGCAGGGATTCACAACCCCTTGTTCGCTGCCGACAATACGTTGATGCTGTTCGCCGATGGCCGTAAGGCGATCATTGATTTGATCAACGCCCTCGAACAGGTTTGATGCTTGCATTTGACCGTACAACAACCATCCAGCTTACGCCGGACGCTCGCCTTGGAGGGAAGGGTTGGCTGACTGCTTGTGAAGAGCCGGATGACTGTGGGGCGGGCGGTTGCTCGACCCCACGAATCATCCGGCTCAGGCACGTCAGGACTGTGATTATGGACTTGTCTTCATCTTCACATGTTCTGTAACTCGTTGTAATTCCCGTGGAATCTAGTCGTTGTCCTTGATCGTGACGTTGCCCCACAGGGAACTTCCCAGGCTGGCACCCTTCGCGTTTGTCAATGAGAGGTAGAACCACTCGTCCCCCTCTTTGAAGACATCGTCGATCAATTGCAACTGAATCGTCTTGGTGGCCTCACCGGCGGCGAAGTTGACTGTCGGGCTGGCCGGCTTGATGAAGTCCTGCCCGGCCGTCGCGGCACCGCTGGAGATGTTCAAATCGATGCTGGCCGCGGCCGAGACGTTTCCCTTGCGAATGATCGTAATCGTCAGGTAGCCCGCACTTTCATTGACGGTGTAGTTCGATTGTCCGAACTCAATGGCACTGTCATCTTCCAGCAGAGTCACCATCGCCTTGGTGGTGGCCCCCAGCGTTGCCCCGCCGGCTGCGTTGCGAATTTCGACGGTGAAGTACTCGCTGGTTTCGATACTCGTATCGTTCTTGATTGGAATACTGAACGACTTATACCATTCCCAATAATTACCAGCGCGTTTCTGCGTAGGGAGCGTGACAGACGGTGCGGACGATGTCGGTATCGAGGCAGGTGGCTCGCCAGGCCGTTTCGGCTGCATCAAACAAATCATCTACGGTTTCGTACTTCCGATTCGA
>CAMAVF010000334.1 GCA_945861445.1 Planctomicrobium piriforme
TTAGCGAGATTCTGGCAACGTGCCTTCCGTTCTCGAACATCTCATCGGGCGATCAGGAACAGACGGACTCAGAGGCAACTGTCCGCCTGCTGACCGCAGAAGTCTGACGTTCGACGATTTCCTGATCAGCCACAATATCCCAATGCTACAACAAATCTTCGCAATTCGCACAATAATATGCCTGTCCTTTAGTTGTATTCGGGAGGATTCTGCTGTGCGGATGGCGGGTTGCGGATTATGCTGGTTGGAAGTTCGTGACAGGTTGCAGGCGGGCGAAACTTTTGGCGCTGTCCGGGGTTTGATTTGGTAACTGCCTGCTGTGTCTGAAATGGCGGGCGGACCATGCGCTGTGGGATTGTCGACAAGTAAGAGGAATTCGGCATGTTTCGAATCAATCGGTGGTTCGCTGTTCTGTTTTTTGCCGCGACATCCGTGGTGCTGAGCATGCTGCTCAGCCGGGTGGAATCGATCGCTGCGGCCCAGGAAACCAAGGTACCGGTTTCCAAGCCCTCGCAAGTTGCTGCGAAGTCGCCCAAATCGGGAACAGATCATGAGACTGCCGGGGCGCTGCCTGCTCCGCTGGCAGCGCGTGATGTTTCCCAGCGCATTGACGCCCTGATTGATGCCGACCTCAAACAAGGGAAACTTATGCCCGCTCCGCAGACGACTGACGAGGATTTTCTCCGGCGCGTGACGTTTGACCTCGCTGGAACGACTCCCGAACCGAATGTCGTGTCGCTGTTCGGCCTGGATCCCGATCCGGCCAAGCGAACCAAGACGATTGACCGGTTGTTGGAATCGGCGGATTATGCTCGCAACTGGGCTCAGTATTGGCGAGAAGTCCTCTATTCCCGGGCAACCGATCCACGCTCGCGAATTTCCCAGAAACAATTCGAAACGTGGATGGAAGAAAATCTGGCCGCCAATCGCGGCTGGGACAAGGTCGCGACGCAGTTGCTGACGGCGACTGGCAGCGTGCAGGAGAACGGCGCGACGGCCCTGATGTTTGCCCACCAGGGCGATCCGGAGGAAATTGCGTCGGAAGCGTCGCGGATCTTTTTGGGAATCCAGATCCAGTGTGCCAACTGCCACGACCATCCGACAGACAAGTGGAAACGCGAGCAATTTCACCAACTGGCGGCGTTCTTTCCGCGGGTCGCACTGCGACGGGATCCGAATGGGGGGGTGGCGTCGTTCAACGTGGTGTCTTTGGATGCCGGACCGGGAGGGGGACGGTTTGCAGAACCGGGTGCCATTGCCCGCGAGCCCGAAAAGTTCATTGAACGAGTCGATCGGAACAAGGACCACAAGATCACGCTGGACGAAGTCCAGAATGATCAGTTCAAACGCGTCTTCACCCTGCTAATGGAGCGTGCGGATGCCAACAAAGACGGGGCCTTGACCGCCGCCGAACTGAAGGCCATGCCGATTCCCGAGCAGCAAGGCCGCGGATCGCTCGAGCACTACATGCCGAACCTGGAGGATCCGAATGATCGCGGTCAGAAGATCGATCCCGTCTTTTTCGTCAGCAATACCAAAGCGGGTGCGGGGATGAAAGATACGGCTCGTCGCGAGCTGGCCGCCAAACTCTTCACGAGCACGAGCAACGAATGGTTCGCGAAGGCGTTCGTCAACCGCATCTGGTCCGAGATGCTGGGCGAAGGGTTTTACATGCCGATCGACGACATCGGGCCCGAGCGGACTCCCAATTCCCCCGAGGTACTGACGCTTCTGAGTCGCCAGTTCGCCGCTCATGACTATGACATCAAGTGGTTGTTCCGGACGATCGCCAACACCCACGCCTACCAGCGTTCAATTCGGGCCAAATCGGCAGCTGAAACGGCGCCGACGTTTGCGGCTGCCGTGCCGACGCGGCTGCGATCAGATCAGTTGTATGACGCCCTGACTACCGTGCTGGGGATCGGAGATATCGGAGGCAACCGGGCGCCGCAGCGCGGGGCTGGAGCCGGACAGCGGGTGGATAATTCGCCGCGCGGTCAGTTCAACGCGATATTCGGATTCGATCCGTCGACACCCCAGGATGAGATCACCGGAACGGTGCCGCAGGCGCTGTTTTTCATGAACAGCCCGCTGCTGCAGACGCTCATCCGGGGAGCCGGTCAGACGCGTCTGGCCCGCATCTTGCAAGATTTTCCGAATGACGAGGATGCCCTGACAGAACTCTATCTGCTGGTGCTGTCGCGGCAGCCGTCGGAGAAAGAACTGAAGATTTGCCGCAAGTTCCTCAGTGCTGCCCCGAATCGCCGCGAGGGGTACGAAGACCTGATGTGGAGTCTGTTGAATTCCAGCGAATTCCTGACAAAACGATAAGTGCATCGTGTCCGGGGCCTTACGGCACCCGGCTCACCAAGGTTGTTTTAATAAATGACAATCGGAATTCCGTTATGAGCCTGTTTCATCATCAAGCGATCAGTCTGTCTCGCGGTGGTCTCACGCGACGTAGTTTTCTGCACGCGGTTTCCGCCGGTGCGATTGCTGCCGGAACTCTGAGTTTTCGCGATGTGATCAGCTTGCGGGCCGATGATCTGCGGAAGCAGGGCATGTCGATGATCCTGCTTTACATGCAGGGTGGGCCCAGTCAGTTTGAGACGTTCGATCCGAAGCCCGGACTCGATACGGGAGGCCCGACCAAGGCCATTCCGACCGCCATTCCGGGAATTGAGATTGCCGAGGGCTGGAGCCAGGTCGCGAAGCAGATGACGGACATCGCGCTGATTCGGTCGATGAACAACAAAGAGGGCAATCATCAGCGGGCACTCTATCAGATGCATACCGGCTATGTTCCTTCGGGCAGCGTCAAGCATCCCAGCTTGGGTTCGGCCATCGCCAAGGAGATCGGCGACCCCGCACACGATTTGCCCGCCGTGGTGTCGGTCGGCAGGACCGTGGGGGCCGGCTTCCTGGGCGTCGATTACGAGCCGTTTGCCGTGCAGAATCCGGGACAGATTCCCCAGAATGTCACACCCCTCATCGACACGAGTCGCTTCAACCGTCGATTGGGAGTCTTGAACGAACTCGAGCAGGATTTTGCCGCGCGCGGTGGCGAGACCGTCGTGGCCAATCATCAGCGATTGTATGAGAAAACGAGAAAACTCGTGCAAAGTCCGCAGGTCAAGACGTTTGACCTCAGCTCTGAGCCGCAAGCGTTGCAACAGAAATACGGGGAAACTCAATTCGGGAAGGGTTGCCTGTTGGCACGACGCCTGGTGGAAGCCGGCGTGACGTTCGTCGAAGTGACCCTGGGCAATTGGGATACGCACGACGACAACTTCAATCGCTGTAAAACGCTGTCCGAGCAGTGTGATCCGGGCTTTGCGGCGCTGGTGGCTGACCTGAAGGATCGTGGGCGGCTGGATAAGACGCTGGTGGTCTGGGTGGGTGAGTTTGGCCGCACGCCTCGGATTAATCCGAGGACGGGCCGCGATCATTATCCGCGCGTCTTCAACGCGGCGATCGCGGGGGGCGGAATCAAAGGTGGGCAAGTCATTGGCGCGTCGACGAAAGACGGAATGGCGGTCGAACGCGATCCGGTCTCGGTCGCCGATTTGTTTACGACTGTTTGCAAGTCGCTGCACGTGGATCCGCGAACGGAGAACATGAGCCCGATTGGCCGGCCGTTGAAGATTGTTGATGGTGGTGAGCCGGTTGCGAAGTTGTTCGGGTAGGGCGCGCTAACATTGGAATTGCGACTCTTTATAGCCGGATAGTTTTTTTCCGGTCTCTGCTGACCTTTAGGGTGTATTCCAGATGGCGAACCTAATGCAACCTGTCAAAAAGATCACTGTTACACGTCAGATGTGAGTCGCTAACAACCATCCGGCTTACGCCGGACGCTCGCCTGGGAATGCTCACAGCGCAAGTCGGTCGATGAGATATCGACTCGAAACTCGGCTTCTGGGATCTCTTCGAAAAGATCTTTCGCAAAGTCGGGGACTTTCAAATCGGGAAGTGCCAGGACGCGACCGTCGAGAGCGCGTGTGGCGACCAGAAACCGGCACCCGGTCTGTCGGATCTGTTGGAGCGCCCGTCGCAACGCGTCTGCATCGCCCCCGTAGTATTTGGCATCCATGATCCGAATGGCAGTGTCGCTGCCGACGACGAACGTCACGCCTGGGTAAATCTGGGCCTTCTGCCAGAAGCGTGGCGCGTTGGTCAATGCTAAGGGTACGTCTTGGAATTGCCTGCGGCGACGTTCGATCGTCAAAAAATCGAGTGGTGGCTTATCGACATTGGTGACAGATATTTCATACGCGACCAGGCCGCCGAGACGACGTTCGGCAGTCCGGCGCAGTTCTTCATGACCGCAATGCAGCGGATCGAAAGCTCCGCAGAGCAGACCTTGCGGAGCAACTGGCGGCATAGCGGCGAACGAACCGTCAGGCCACGACCAGACGCACTGGGCAGCTCCTTTCCAGACATTCGAGAGAGATTCGGTTGCGGCTTGGAACTGAGTCTGAATGATTTCGGTCGGCCGCAGAGGGATGTCAGGCAGATTGGTCAGGCCCAGGGCTGCTGCCAGCGAACGGACAATGAGCTGTCCGACAAGGGCCTCTTCCTCAGCACGGGAACGTGCTCCCTTCTTCAAGGTCAGCGCGTAGCTGGCGGTCATCGTGTCAGATTGCAGGGCAATGAAGCAGCGATGGTCGCCGCGTTTCGGCCGATCGCTCGCCAGGGACGCCGTACAACTGATGCCGAACGGTCGTGCGATGTCTGATGCCGTGGCCTCTTTCGCAAGCAATTGGCCGGCTCGATAGGCGGCGACCGAGGCCATGGCGAGGGCGGTGCGTTCATCACAGAACTGATCGGGGCGGCGTCCGAGCCAGGCGATCAAGGCTTCCGATGAATAGGGAACCTGGGCGTCCAGAATCGTACGCGATGCACCCGGGACCGCCAGGAGTTCGGCAATTGCTGATGCTCCGCCACCCGTCACCACCAGCACGGCCGGTTGGTGTTGCTGGTGGATTTGGGTGATCAGATTGTGCCACTGAGGAGACCACATTCAAGAAAATGCCTTCTGGATGACAGGGACGTGGTAGAGATTGAGAATACATTGGGGGAACACTGATCTGCACTAATCTACGCTAATCAAGACAAAAGAAAGTAACCCTTCTTACGAGTCTTGTCTGAATTAGCGTAGATTAGTGCAGATCAGTGTTCCTGAAAATGAACTATTCCGCGTTACTTCTAAAGGCGCAAGCGAGTGCATCTCCCCCAGTTGCCAATAGGATGCACTCGCTTGCGCTTCGAGCTTGTATTTTGGGTTCCACTCCATCGTTCTCAGCTAACTACCCCGTTTCAGGCGGTGGGCGAAAATCTGGCTGCCTTGATAATTTGCATGTTCGCCGAGATGTTCTTCGAGGCGGAGCAATTGATTGTATTTTGCCAGACGTTCGCTGCGGGTGACCGAGCCGATTTTGATTTGGCCGGCGCCGGTGGCCACTGCCAGATCGGCGATTGTCGAGTCTTCGGTTTCTCCGCTACGGGCTGAGATCACCGGCCAATAATCGTTGTCCAAGGCCAACCGGATTGTCTGCATCGTTTCGGAAATTGTGCCGATTTGATTTACCTTCACCAGCACGCTGTTGGCCACATCCTGCTCGATCCCCGCTTGCAATCGCTGGTGATTCGTCACGAACAGATCGTCACCGATGAGCTGCACCTTCGTTCGCAAACGGTCGGTCAACTGTCGCCAGCCGTCCCAGTCGGCGTCGGCGAGACCGTCTTCGATGCTGATAATCGGGAACTGGGAGACCAGGTCTTCCAGCAAATCGACCATCTGAGCCGAATTCCGTTCTTCGTGCCCGGTGGCGACCAGTCGATAGACGCCATTCTCGTAAAAATGAGTGCTCGCGACGTCCAGACCGAGGCACACATCGTGTTCCGGTTGCAGTCCGGCGGACTCGATCGCGCGGACGACAAATTCGGCGGCAGCGTGCGGGCTCGTCAGTTTTGGACCATAGCCTCCTTCATCGCCGACCAGCGTCCCTTCAAATCCCGCTTGATTGAGTAACTTGCCGAGTTGCCGGTAGATCCGGACGATCCATTCCAGGGCGACGCGGTACGAGGGGGCACCGACGGGGATCGCGAGAAAATCTTGAAAATCAAGATTCCCGCCCGCGTGCAGTCCCCCGGAGATCATATTGACCATGGGAAGTGGAATGCTGGGGGGGCCGGCTTCCTGGCTCGAATAGGTGCGCGTCACGTCGCGCCAGACTTGATGCAGATGTTGATCCAGTCGCAGTTGTTGCCCGGCGGCCGCCGCATGGGCGGTCGCCAACGAGACTCCCAGAATCGCATTCGCTCCCAACCGCGATTTGTTCGGAGTGCCGTCCAATTCGATGAGTCGCCGATCGATGTCCTGTTGGTCGGCCGCATTCAGTCCGACAATGGCCGGTCCCAGGATCTCAGTGACGTGTTTGACGGCAGTGCGGACGCTGGTTCCGTCGTACCAATGGTCGGCCGTGTCGCGCAGTTCCCACGCTTCAAATTGTCCTGTACTAGCCCCGCTGGGGACGATGCTGCGACCCGTGTGCCCCCCAAACGTGACTTCGACCTCGACCGTGGGGCGCCCTCGGCTGTCAAGAACTTCACGGGCCAGAACTCGATCGATCTGCATGATGACGGCTTCAATTGCTGTTTTTGGGAAGGGGGAAAGGTCCCCATATTTTGGCTGAACGGGCTGACGTCAAGTCCTATTCAAGTCTATTCGCTGCCAGAATGTCGAGTGCGGGCACAAATTAGAGGCGGGTGATACCTCAATCGCAATGTCGAGGGTTCGCGCATCCATCTGACAGTTGCAAAATAAATGGTGGCTTGATTGGATGTGTGCGGCGTAAAGGCTTACACTGAGTATTACCGTCCGATTATCTGACAAAATCAATTATGACTGCTGCATTACGTTGCATTCCTGCTGACAGAATCGTCACTGGCTGGGACTTTAGCACCGGTTCGGTCAAATGCCTGGCATTTGACTTGAAGGGGCAGAAACTGGCCGAGGTACGGTTACCGACAGACCTCTACCGCGGCCCCATTCAGGGTGATCGCTTGCTGGAGCCGGGCACGTTCGAATTGAGTCTGCTGCAACTGGAAGGGCAGGCTCGGGCGACGACGCGCGCCATGGCGGCACGCCTGCGAGAACTGGGTCGGCTGAAGCACTGGGTGGCGGGTGGAATTTCCGCGACCCATCACACCGCGGGGCGGATCGACCATGACTATGCCCAAGTGCGCAGGGCCATTTGCTGGAACGACTCGACACTGGCTGAGTACCATCGCCAGGGCCTGGAGCGTTTAGGCGGCCAGGCAGCGGTGCAGAAGCTGATCGGCGGCCCGTGGGCTGTCCGTTATTCGCTCAGTCACCTGGTGAAGGATGAGACGCATCTCAGTGCGGAAGACTGGAAACGGACGTTCCGCATGTTGCCCCACGGAGCACTCGCGGCCGGTTTTCTGACGGGGAATTTCAACGCTTGCAGCATATCCGTGGCCGCGTCGACGGGCTTGATGGATTTCAAGCGGAAGAAGTGGTCCAAGGGGATGCTGAATGCGTTGGCCAACCCGGAATACCGCAAGCTGGCCTGGAACCAGTTGCCGGACATCATCGACCAGTACGACGCCCTGGGACCGTTGTCCGAACATGTGGCCCTGGACGCGGGAATTGATTCTCGCAAGCGACCGTTGATCTACCCGACGTCCGATGACCAACAAGCGGGACTGATTGGCGGCGGCGCTGTCGACGCCGGTCAAGTGGCTGTGATTCTGGGCAATTCCGCCGTTGTCAATTCTTCGTCGAAGGTCACTCCCACCGGCGGCAGCCTGGACGTCATGCGGCTGAACTGGGGTCCGTATCTGTGGATGCGATGTTATAGCAACGGAGCTCAATTTCTGGATCAGGTGGTCGGCCCCAAGCCCGATTGGAATTCGCTGGAAGCGGGGGCGGAGCGCCTATCTCCAGGCGCGGGGGGCGCGGCCGTCTGGCCCTTCGTGCAGCCCGAGCCGTCGTTGGGCATCAGTGCCGCACAGGCGAACTTGAAATGGTTTGGTACGGAGCCGCGAGAACCCGGCCAGCGATTTCGGGCGGCTTTGGAAGGACTCGCCTATTTGATCGCTCTGGGGGTTCGCGAACATGAACAGGCAGGGCAAAAGATCCGCCGCATCACGGTCTC
>CAMAVF010000335.1 GCA_945861445.1 Planctomicrobium piriforme
CCTCTTTCTCGCACTGATTCTCGATCGGATGACGCGCCTGTTCGAACAGGCCCAGGCCCGCGCCCTGCGTGCCACGCAGCCAGAAGAAAAGCTGTTGGTGGTCGTTCAGGAAGTCTTCGATTACTTCCGCAGTTACCCCCACATTTTCGCCGCCATCCAGCGTCTCGACAATGTGGGATCGGCCGGTCAGATGGAAGCCCTGCGAGGCAGCCGCAACCGATTTCTGAACCTGACGTCCGGGATCATCAAAGACTTAAACGCCACCGGACGCGGTGCCGCGAAGGATCCGGACATGGCTGCCGTCATCCTGTGCGGAATGATGCGCGAATTACTGTTCGCGCCACCCCCTTCGGGTGAAGATTTCCCCGAACAAATCGTCGACATGTTCCTGCACGGAGTGGCGAAAGTCCGAACACGTTAGTTTTCGTAGGCGAGCGTCCGGCTCACTTTTTCTTCGTCGGCAAGCGCCAGCTCGAATTGAAAATGTCGGCCCATGCGACGGTCTCGTCATAGCCTTTGTCGTTCGCAGTGAACTTCAGGACGGCGATGTCTCCCAGTCGCGGATAGAGCTGCGCGTTGGATGCCTTGAACTGCGGGTCGTGGAACGTGTGACCGGAATTGATCACGACATACCGCCGCGGCTGCAAGGGATTCGGATAAATCAGCGCGACCCCGTGTGTCGATGTGTCGTACTCGTCGCCGTTCACCGTCAGCTTGGTCTCGCCCCACTTGATCGGCAGCCGGCCGTGGATCTTCGACAGAACGCTGTTGGAACCCGGGTCACCGAACAGAATCAGGTGCTTACGCGCCATCAGCTCATCGGTCACGGCTGTGTCATCAATGATCTCGACCTTGGCACGGAACCATTTGTCGAACTCCTTCGAGAAGCGATCGAGTGACCAGTTGGCCCAATCGGTCTGCGGCTTGGACCACGGCTTGCCCGTGCCGCGCACGCACACGAACGGCTGCATGAAGGCATCATCAATGGGGCCCTGCAGATCTTTCCGCTTCCGGAAGTCCAGGTTCTTACTGAACGCGAGCGACGTATCGTAGCTCAGCACGGCCCAGCCGTCACCGGTACTTTGATAATAGACAAACGGCAACAGCCCCTGCGCCGCCCCGGTGATGGGATGCTTGTCGCCATCGATGACGATATGGTCGGCAACATCGCGGGCGATCTTCAAGACGGCGATATTCTGCGTCGTCAAATGCAACACGTTTTGCGCATCAATGTGCCCTTCGGCCATCGTCGCCTTGTAGGGGAAGAGTTGCTCTTCCACCGACAGCCATTCGCAATTGTTGTATTTGGGGGTGTAGGTGATGAACCGAATCTTCCGCAGCCCGGGATAGCTGGCCCGGCCGGCTTGCATCTTTTCGGCATGAAACGCCATGAATTCCTTCTCGGTCTTGGGTTCGAACTTATGTCCGACGCCGGGCCCGATCAAGATCTTGATGTCGACTTCCAACTTCTTGGCCGCTTCGACCATGCTGGTACTGGCCACCAGTTGTTCGTCGAGTTCTCCGCCATAAGTACACACCGGCAGATTGCCGGCATTCAAGACGTAGTCGATCGAGTCATAAATCTTCAGCGTCGCATCTTGATAGGCAACCAGTGGATCCTTCACCTTCTGATATTGATAGAAGTCGACAAATCCCGCCCCCGGACCGACCGAACACCACATGGACGGGTAATGCAAACCGAGGTGCCAGCTACCGGCCCCGCCCATCGAAAACCCGCGTAGCACGATCCGTTTATTGTCGATCCGATACCGCCGCTGCATCGCCTTGATGGCCTCGAAGACGTCGGCTTCGCCCGCCCAGCGATAACCATTGTTGGTCCGCCCGAAGACATCCAGTTGCAGCCAGGATTGCTCGTCCGGCACAGTTTTTCCAGTATTTTGATTGATAAAGCTGACTTCGTTCAGCTTGTCTCCACGGCCATGTAGATTGACCTGCAGCGGCCAGCGTTCCATTTCCTTCCCCATGAACGACGGCGGCAACCGCACGGCATACGGCTGCACGGAACCGTCAACAGCCGAGTAATAGCCTCGGACCAGACTTCCCGCCTGCTGATCCCAGGGGGATTCGCCCTTGGCCAGCAGAGCGGCGCGGGCCAGTCCGATTTCGAGGCCCTTGAGAGCCTGATCGGCATACTGCGGGGTATAGAATTCCTGGTGCCGCGTCGCCCACTCCGCCGCTTTGGCAAACACTTCGACATCCGCGAGCAGGTAAGGATCAGGATCCTTGGCTTTGAGTTCCTTCACCGCAGCCTGCAGTTTGGCCAGTTGCTCGGCGATCAGTTTCGCCTGCGGCTCGGGAGCCGACTGTCCCCACGCCGCAGGCAGTGCGAGACAGAAAGACAGCGACAACGCCAGTATGCAACGCTTCATGACGGCAACTCCGCATCGGGGAAAATCAGTGACTTAAGTATCTAAGGCGCTCCCACCATCAGTAGCGTAAACACCAAACTATTATTGATCGCATGCACAATCATGGACGCCCACAGAGAATCTCGCCATTCTCGGGCCAGCGTGCAACCGCAGGCAATACTCATCAGGGCCGGCACCGCCAGCATTCCCTGCGGATGAATCACGGCAAATATAAAACTCGTCCACAAAGCACTAGCCAGACAGCTCACCATCCAGCCCCAACCGCGAGTGGCGTCGCGTAGATGACGGTAGAGGACTCCGCGGAACATGATCTCTTCCACAATCGGGGCCGCCACACAGGCCAGGAGGATCAGTTGCAACTGCAGCCAGAAGCCTCCCTGCAGCACGACGTTCACGACCGGATGACTGATCATCTGCTGTTCTTCAAACGGAGATGCCGGTGCTCCGCCTCCAGCCCCGCCTCCGCCGCCGGCACTCGACAACCAGACGAGCAGGGCGAGGAGCGTGATCGTGACGCCAATCGCCAGCATCGGCACCATCATCGCATAGGACGGAAAACCCACCAGCGGCTCCAGCCATCCGGCACGGCCACGCGTCAGCCCCAGATCCTGACGGACCTCAGTCCACGAGATGCCTCGCAGCACCGGCCAGACCAGCGACAGCAGACTGCCAAACATCACTGCGAGACTCAGCAAAAACCGATCGCCCGGCCGTGGCCAGAACTCCAACGCCAGCGAGCCACCCGTGAAGACGAACAACCAGATGGCGAATGTTTCCGCATACACGCCACTGGATCCCGACCCTTCTCGCAGACCGACCTGAATCCGGCCTGACGACGTACCAACGGCAAACACGATCAGCCCGATGGCCCCCATGATCCCCATCGCCACGATGTAACCGAGGGCTCCGAATACCGTATACACCAGCCTGAGTGGTGACTCCATCACGTGTTGGCGAGCAATACGATCCGGAGCATTCGGGGGCGTCAGAGCCAGCCGGCCATACCACCCCAGCCGGGCTAATAACTGCTGCCGTTCCGGATCAGCGACCGAGGGAGCGTCGTATTTCTTCTTGCGAAAATCCTGATAAGTCTTCCGCAACGTGGCAAAGACAGCGAGTTGCTCGGCACTGGGCTGCAGTTTGGCTGTTTCCCAATCCCACTTCAGTTTGCCCAGCAATTTCAGCGCCGCCTTGGGCCCCGAGAGTTCGCCTCCCAGAATCACATACTGCAGTCGCTGACCGAATGTGCCACGGCTCCACATGGCCGCGTGCTGGGCTTGATTCGCGGGGTCCGTGGGATCACCTTCGAACATGGCTCGAATGACCGCATCGTCGCCCGGCTGGACTTGACGCATGACTTCGGCCAGTCCGACATGCACCCGGACCTGAAGCTCCATCATGCCCTGCATGCTGGCCGCGGTGTCGTCCAGCGCGGGGATCTGTTCGACTTGTTCGGATTTGACGTCGCGGAAGAAGACCAGGAACCCGACCATCGTCAGGATGAAGATCCACGACAGGCAGCCCCAACCGCGAGGCCGGTCCATTCGCAGCAGGCCATGCGGATCATCTGATCCGTAGCGATCCGTATCACGTTGCCGGTCCCGAGAACCGTATAAATCGTCATCAACCATGAACAGTCAGTTTCCCGAAGACCCCGAGGAAGTACCCGCAGACTACCTGCTTAAAGATAGCGGGAGTAAGGCAGAATGGATATGGCGAAGGGAATGACGCATCTCCCCTACGCCAGCAGTTTATCCACCACCTTCCCGCCGACATCGGTCAGCCGGAAGTCGCGCCCCTTGAAGCGGTAGGTCAGCTTGAGATGATCCAGCCCGAAGAGTTTCAGGATCGTCGCGTGCAGATCGTTGACGTGGATCGGATCCTTGATGACGTTCCAGCCGATTTCGTCGGTCTCGCCAATGACCTGGCCTCCCTTGATGCCGCCACCCGCCATGAACAGGCTATAGGCGAACGGATGATGATCGCGACCGGTGTTGTGCCTCGCGAGGTTTTCGCCGCGGTTTTCGCCGAGCGGCGTCCGGCCGAACTCGGCCCCGAAGATCACCAGCGTTTCATCCAGCAATCCTCGTTGCTTCAAGTCCTTGATCAGCGCCGCAATCGGCTGGTCGCACATGCGCGTGGTAAATTGCATCTCGGTATCGAGTTCGCTGTGATGGTCCCACGAAGCATGGAACACATTGACGAACCGCACTCCCCGTTCCACCATCCGTCGCGCCAACAGACAATTCCGGGAGAACGACGAGAACGTCCCCGCACCGCCGCCCCGACCGGCCTTCAAACCCTGTTCGTCGCGATTGACGCCATACGCTTCCAGCGTTTCCTTCGTCTCGCCCGCGAAGTCAATCAGTTCCGGTGCGGCCGATTGCATGCGATAGGCCAGTTCGTAGGCGGCGATGCGGCTGGCGATTTCTGGATCGCCGACATTGTCCAGCCGAGACTGATTGAGATCGCGCAACGCGTTCAATCCGGCGCGTTGCATTTCCGGCGTCAGTCCCGCCGGATTATTCAGATTGAGAACCGGTTCTCCCTTGTTGCGAAACAACACCCCCTGGTAGGTCGATGGAAGGAAGCCGCTGGACCACAACGACGCCCCGCCACTCGTTCCACGCCCCGCAGTCAGCACGACATAACCTGGCAAGTCACTCGACTCGCTACCCAGCCCGTAGTTCAGCCACGAACCCATCGTCGGCAGCCCGAATGTCGATCGCCCGCACAGCATCAACAACTGACCCGGATGATGGTTGAACGCATCGGTGTGCATGGAACGCACCAGGGCGATGTCATCCGCACACGACCCGATCTGCGGCAGCCAGTCGGCCATCTCCATGCCGCACTGACCGTACTTCTGAAACTTCCGCGGACTCCCCAACAGAACGGCCGATTCCTTCTGGATGAACGCAAACCGAACTTCCTTGGTCAGCGATTCGGGAAGCTTCTGGCCGTTGAGTTCATTCAGCTTGGGCTTGGGATCAAACAGATCGAGCTGGCTGGGTGCTCCTTCCATGAAGAAGAAGATGCAGTTCTTGGCCTTGGGGGCGAAGTGGGGCGGCTTGGGTGCCAGCGGGTTGATGATCGATGGTTCTGCGGCCGACAGCAAACCTTCATCGTTGAGCAACGAGGCCAGCGCCAAGCCACCCAAGCCACTGGCCGACGTGGCCAGAAAGCTGCGCCGAGCCCGCAAAATCTGTTCGTGAACCGGATCCATTCAGCACCTGCCTGACTCGCCAATACGCAACAAGAATCGTTGATGCTTATTAGACCGCAGTCGGTCGGACAACGGAAGAGCGACTGCATGGTCGCCTTCACGTCGTGCGTGGAAGCGGCTTGTTGCCCCGGCTTTGATCGCTCAACACGCGAAAGATGAAGTACCACAGCGATCCAATCAGCCCGCAACAAAACAGCAATCCCAGCCGCATGTACTGGGTCAATTTGAGTTCCATTTGTTGAATCGGATGTTTGGCCGTTGAACGTCGCTCCTGCACGACCGCGATCCAGTCGGTCTTACCGACCGGCCAGAAGGCCGCCAGCCAGGTGCCTCCATAGCGTTCCCCATCGACGTTGCTGACGGGATCCTGATAGTCCAGGCTGCGGTCCAGACTGGCGAGTTCGAACCCTTTCTCAGGTGTGTTCCCGGTGTTCACGCGAGCTTGCAATTGAATCATCTGGCGTGCGTGATTGGTGTCGACCTGCAGGACTTCTTCGACCAGCCGTGTGCGTTCGGCCTCGGGCAATTTCTCCAACTTGCTGTCAGACAACCACGGATGATCGAGCAAATGAAAGGTCGCCTCCAGCTTGGCCGGGTTGGTGGCATGGGCGTCGAATAGCGCAATCGTCCGTTCCACTTGATTCGTCTTGCCGGCGGCTTGGATTTGCGGTTTGTACGCCGCCAGCAATTGCTCCAGACTCATCGAGCGAGCCAGAACGCCGATCACCTTGTCACGCGTGGATGAGAAGATCGGAACCGAAATCGCGACGCGATAGGCATTCGCCGATTCACTCAGATAGGCCATCGACACATAAGGTTCCCGAATGGGTCCCACGTCCGCGGGCACTTGGTCTTTCTCATACTTGATCCGACGGCCGTGAAAGTAATCGCGAAATCGATAGTTCTTATCAACCGTTTTCGTCTCGTAAGGGTCGCGATAAATCTGCCAGCCTTCAGCGTCGTCGACGAACCAGCTGGTGTCGGGCTCGAGGTTTTGCCGCTTCCGGGCCTCATCGACCAGCGACTTCCATTCACCCAGCACCTTGCGCAGTTTGACGCGATTTTCCCAAGGCAAACCGGCCTCCTTTTCGATGGCTTCGGCCAGCCGCTCATCTTCAGCCACTTTGCGCAACTCGCTGGTCCGGTCTTCCAGTTCACGCTCAATGGAACGTGCGAGAATCTTCACCGTCACGGCATCGCTTTCCAGCGCACGCTCGAGCAGGCTATCCTGCGCCGAACGCACGGCCGCCGACATGGCATTGTTGGCCAAGGTTCCGATCACCAACAACAGGGCAATCGGCGCCGCAATGCCCAGCGTCAACAATGGGCGGTTGGTCATATGTCGCGTACGGGCATCGAGCGCGTCCAGGACGGCTTGGGCATTGGGAAATCGCAGATTCGGGTCAATCTGCAGGCTACGATCAATGATCTCCGCCAGCCGTCGGTCCACGCCCCGAGTTCGCCAATGGGCTTTCGGACGCGGATCATTGCGCAGGATCTGCTGATAGGTCTCGAGCCGGCGTTCGGCCAGTTGGGTGTCTGCCAGTCGCTTTTCGTTCGCCGCGGACCGATAGGGGGGCTCGCCTGTCAAAGCCTGGTACAACACGGCCCCCCACGCATACACATCCCACCGCGCATCAGGCACGGCGTTGATGTCTGCTTGTTCGGGAGCCATGAAAAACAATGTCCCCAAAGCATGATGCTGTTCGTGCGACAGCCGCGACTGTCCGAAGTCGGCTAGACGCGCTTCCAGGTTTTTGTCGAGCAAAATATTCGCCGGCTTCAAATCGCAATGCAGGATGCCGCTACCGTGGGCATGCACCAAGGCCATCAACACATCCCGGCCAATGCGGCCAGCTTCCTTCGCCGACAACGGCCCCTTTTCGAGCAGATTGGAGAGAGATCCGTTCTCCAGATACTCCATCACGTAATGGGGCGGATCAGAATCCCAGCCCACAGCGATCAGGCCGACGATGTTGCGGCACGTATACAACACCGCCAGCTTCTCGACTTCGCGATTCAACAAGGACCAGTCAAGACCGCGGCGCTGTGTATAGAATTTGATCGCCACATTCTTGCCCGTCCCCAGTTCCGTGGCCAGCCAGACAGAGCCATAAGCCCCTTCTCCCAGGCTGTCTTTGATTTGATAACCGGGGACGGAGGCCGGCGGATGTTCCCGACGCTGGCTGAGTCCGCGCGAGCGTTCGCGATCGGCATCGGACTGCACCCACGTCCCCTCGGCAACGGATTTTCCGTCGTCGGCTTGTCCCGAGGTTGCGTTCGCTGCCACCATCCACCGCCATCTCACGCGTCAGGAGAAAACATTCCCACACAGAATACTGCGATTCAAACTGCCTGCCATCATTCTACCCGCTCAGCACTCTACGAAAAGGACTCCGACGAATTTCAGAGCCTTATCATCCGTCCCATTGGTCCCACGCAAAGAACGAAACTTCTGACACCAACGGGCAACGCCGTGGGATTCGAGCCGATGGGAGGGTGAGGCTCCTGCCGAACCGCATAGTCTTGGGAGGGTCGATAAACGCTTGCGGTTCGGCA
>CAMAVF010000336.1 GCA_945861445.1 Planctomicrobium piriforme
ACTACGACAACTTCACCGAATTCCGCCACGCCATCGATGGCTGCCTCGACAACATCCCCACAAAACACCGCCCCCAACTCGCCACCCTCATGACCCACAACTTCCAACACTTCAACCCGGCCTCATTCCTCACCGCGTGAAGTATAGATGCTGAAAACCGAGCGATGTGCCACTGCTTCGCCGCCGTACTCGGCGGTTAAGCAGTGATTTCAGCGGATCGTTTCGGCACTGCTTAACGACTGGATACAGTCGCGAAGCAGTGGCACGCAACCGGACGACTCTACTTCACCTTGGCGCCGCTGGAGATCGCCTTCTCAGGTCGTAACAGCACGACCGACGTCGCGTCGGACGCAGCCAGCAACATCCCCTGGCTCTCTTCGCCACGCAGCATGGCTGGTTCGAGATTGTTGACGATGATGATCTGCGTCCCCACCAGCGTCTCAGGGGCGTAATGGGCCTTGATCCCGGCGACGATTTGTTTGACGACGTCGCCGACCTGGATCTTCAACAGCAGCAACTTGTTCGCGTTGGGATGCTCGCGCGCTTCCAGCACGGTGGCCACGCGCAGCTCAAGTTGAGCAAACGTCTCGTAGGAGATCAGCGGCTTCGATTCCACCGCGGGTGCAGCGGGTGTAGCCGCAACGGGATTGGTGGACGGTGAGGGCGTGGCAGCGTCAGTCATGTGTTCCATTCCATTCAGTCGCGAAATTCAACGACAATTCGCGACGTCCTGGTCAATGAGAACGGTGCGAGAAGCGATACGGGTGAGTGATCCAAGCCCAGCGACGAGACTTATTCGTCGCGAAACGCAGCGGCGACATTGAGTGGATAGCGATTGCCGAAAACTTCTTCGAAAGAATAGAGATCGAAAAAGTCCGTCAACCGATCTTCCTCAGTCTTGCGCATGCTGCCGCTGTCGATCAACTCCCAGACGATGTGACCCACGTCATTCGTCGAGGTCAAACCCCATTGATGAAAGACCGTCAGCGCCAGGCCGCCGAATTGCTCGTAGGCCAATTCACGAAACCCTTCTAACAGTTCCGGTCCGCTGACGTGCTGGTCACTTTGGCGTTTGGAACGGCCAAGGATCTCTTGAGACCGGTTCAGGGCTTCCAACACAAACACGTGAGCCAGCCGGTGATACCGTGATCGGGGCGAGGTCGCTGATGATGTTGAAGTCATGTCTTGGCGAGGTTGTGGTGGTGGGTGGCCCAGTTCAGAACTTTATTATGACGGATCCGTAAGTCAAAGTGAATAGAGACTGCCACCCGTTTACACAAAAAGTGTTCAAGATTCTGACGGTCGTCTGAATGTGCCGACTCACCGACCCAGACCGTAAGTCCGAGGATCAAACGCCTGATCGGGCAAGTTCTGATTGGTGCGGACGCTGCTGTACATATACAGTTCCACCTGGGCCGGCTTCTCACCCTCGCTTTGTGGCCAGTCAAACTGCTCGGCACGCACCGGGAACAGCGACTTGTCATCCAGATAAAGCTGCGTGATGTGGAACTTGAACTGCCGAAACCGCTGCTTGTAGGTCGTGCGGATGACCCGCACGGGGAAATCACCCAGCTTCGCCTTGGGGAAGTATTGGACTTCAGCCCCTTTATACCGAGCCTCCTCTTCCCATTGCCGAATGATCGTCTCCAGCATGTTCGAGATGCCGATTTCGGTGATGGGGTGTCGGTTTTCCGACATGGCCAGGGGATCGGCCGGGTTGATCGGAATCGTTCCGACCAGACCCTTGATCCCCGCTTCCTGGACCAAGATATTGCCGTTGTTGGCCCCCTTCACATACAGCACCTGCCGCCCATCGTGCGGCTCGCGGAATTTCAGATAGACGCTGAAGGGCTGTTCGCGAAACTTCATGTCCATGCTGTGCGTGATGTAGCGATTGCCAACGAGTTCCTTCTTCACGAATTGAGCCGTGTAATCACGGACGCCGCGCAAGGTGGCGCGGCTGGCGTAGGCCATCTTTAGTGCCGGGACCAGCGGATGTTCCGGATGAATGTGCGATGGCAACTGATCGAGTTCGCTGCCGTTCGACGCCGGATTGCCGCCGACCACGGAGGCCTGATCGCCCCCCGGAACAGCATTCCCGGTGTCCTGAGATTCCCCGGCCTGATCTGGGGTATTGCGCTGAGCCTGGAGCGAACGCAGCGGTCGCCGAGTTTTGGTTCCAGGCGGAGCCGGATCTGCGCCCCAGGCGTCAAATGACAACCCCCAGGTCGCCGCACAGGCGATCACCAAAACGTACCAGCAATCATGCCGCGCGCTGCGATCACGAGCCACCGTAGAGATCCTCTCCATGGCCATGACGCTCCTTGCGAATCGACGGAATTGAGACATCGCGGATTTCATGTAGGCGGTGGAACCCAGTCGGTCCCGCCGGTTGAGACTTCCGCGTACGACAGAAACCAAGACCTCAAAGCGTCATGCCCCGAAAGACTGTTTCTCGAAACTTATCATAGGCTAACGGCCGCTGCCAGATTCGGCAAAAGGAAAAACAGGAAAAAGAAAGGGCAGCGCCGGCCTCGCCAGTCGCTGCCTCATCCAGTTTTCGGAAACTCCCCAAGTTCCCATACATGTCACTTCCAGAACCCCCTCTGTCCGTGACAATCATTTCTGCGTTGCAATCTACTGAACCCCTTCAGTCGATCACCTGACAACCATAAGAAAGGGCAGCGCCGGCCGGTGCCGCTCGCTGCCTCATCTGTTGTTTGGAAACTCCCCAAGCTTCCTTACTGAGTCACTCCCAGAACCCCCTCTGTCGGTGACGTCGAATTCTGCTTGTAACCTTCTGAACCCCCTCAGTTGGTTACGAAATGCATAGATAGCAAGCTCGGTGCCAAAAGTTCCGAAACTGTACGGTCGACGGACATTTCGATGTCTCTAATCCCTACTGAATAACATGTTAAGTATATTCCGCGAGATTTTTCAGTCGCTCTTCAAGGGACTCGACCCACGCCGATTTTGTAGAAATTACGACACTTGAACGATGTCCTGCAATTCTTGCCACCCGTGATCGTTACGCTTGTTCCAGCAGACGCTCTATCAGCCTGTTGAAAAAGGTGTCTGGAACTCTGCGAACGTCGGAAAAACGCTCGATTCCGTGTGATTGGCAAAGTTCCAGACACCTTTTTCAACAGGCTGCTATGTTTTCAACAGACTGCGATGGGAGTTAAGAAGGTCAATTTACGGAAACAGCCCGCAATTCCAAGCGGAAATGCGGGCTGAATGAGCCGCCACGGGGACTCGAACCCTGGACCTATGCTTTACGAAAGCATCGCTCTACCAACTGAGCTATGGCGGCTAATGTCTTTTTCATCAACGACTTACGAACTCTGCTGCGGCTCGGTTGTGCCTTGCGACATCCCCCCGGGATCAACCCCGACGCAGCGTTGGAGGAGTATCTAAAAGATCGGGATAATTTGCAAGCTGGCGTTAGCAGCCTGTTGAAAAAGGTGTCTGGAACTCTCCGAACGTCGAAAAAACGCTCGATTCCGTCTGTGGTTGGCAAAGTTCCAGACACCTTTTTCAACTGGCTGCCAGGCAATTCGACGTCGGCGATTCGCCCATCGACACGAGACACCAATCAATCCCTGTCGAGCTGGATCACCGGCCGGTCTGATCGAAGTTCCCGGATCAGTTTGCTATCCTTGCCCTGTGATGATTCTTCGCGAAAGAATTCTGGAGCGACACGTTATGACGTATCAACCGTGGTGGTGGCGGCTGGTGTTGAGTCTCGCCGTGTGGCAGGGAACGACTGCGGCGCTGTTCGCGCAGGACGCGTTGCCCAAGGTCCTGGACCCGCGGTTGAAGATTGAACTGTTCGCTGAACATCCGCAGATCGTCACGCCGACCGGAATTGACGTGGATGCTCAAGGCCGCGTCTGGGCCATTGAGAGCAATACCCATTTTCCTCCGGAAGGCTACGCCGGCCATAAGACCGACCGCTTGCTGGTCATGCAGGACAAAAACGGAGATGGCCGGGCCGATGAGATCGCCGTGTTTGCGGATGGGTTCACGCATGCGATGAGCGTCGCCGTGCTTCCAGGTTGGTTTCGGAACGATCCGAGATTGAACCTTCACAAGGACCGCCCTTATCCGAAGTTATCTGTCTACGTGGCCACTCGTCGCGAGATCCTATTGCTACATGAAGACAATGATGATCTGAAGTCCGACCGCCAGGAGGTCCTGGTGAAACTCGACACGCCGGGAAATTATCCGCACAACGGGCTGGCGGGGATTGCGTTCGATCCCGTGGGCTGGATGTACTTCGGCTTTGGAGAAAACCTGGGGGCGGATTACAAAATCATCGGGTCCGATGGGACGACGCTGAGCGGAGGTGGCGAAGGCGGAAACATTTATCGGTGCCAGCTGGATGGTTCACAGCTCACTCGCTGGGCGACGGGTTTCTGGAATCCGCATGCCAGTTGCGTCGATGCTTTCGGCCGATTGTTTTCGGTCGATAATGATGCGGATAGTCGTCCTCCCTGCCGTTTGTTGCACATCATTCCAGGCGGAGATTACGGATACCGGTTCCGCAACGGCCGCAAGGGAATGCATCCGTTTACGTCGTGGAATGGTGAGATTCCCGGCACATTGCCGATGGTCGCCGGAACCGGTGAAGCGCCGTCCGGAATCGTCGCGTATGAATCGGATGGCTTTCCCGCAGACTACGTGGGCAACTTGCTGGTCGGTTCGTGGGGCGATCACCGCATTGATCGCTTTCAATTGACTCCGGAAGGAGCCTCGTTCAAATCGCTCGCCGTCCCTTTGGTCGTTGGAACGCAGGATTTTCGGCCGGTGGGTCTGGCGGTCGCTCCCGACGGCAGCGTGTTCTGTACCGATTGGGTCTCGCGTGAGTACAAGTTGCACGGCAAGGGACGTATCTGGCGAATTTCCGCAGTGGCGCCGCGTACCAAGCCGGCGATCAATACTCTTGAATCCGCCGGGTTGCATGAACTTTATTCCCGCTTGAATTCGCCAGTCTTACCAGTTCGCCGAACAGCCGCATTGCACCTCGCCCACACCGCCGCCGGGCAGGAGCTACTGGCACTTCAAATTGCCGATTCCCGGAAACCTATTCGATCTCGCTTGGAGTCGCTGTGGGCCATCGCACGAGTGGCATCGCAACCAGAACCGCCCGCAAACCTGCTGCTCACGTTGCGAAAGAACGTGGTGACCTTTCAAGGTCAGGTCAGGGAGCACCTGCCCGAGGCCGCCAGATGGCTGAAGGACCGGACCGCGGAAGCACAGTTCCCCAGCCTGCATGAAGCTCTGGCCTTGGCCTCCATCGACAACCGGTCGAGTACCACTTACATCGAATCCGACTCAAAACGTCTCGCGGAAATCTACGCATTGCTGCGGGGTGACAATGAGATGTTCCAATCGAGACTGGGATTGAGCCAGTTCCTAACCCACTACCGTTCGAGCGACCCATTCATCCAAAGCTTGGCCATCGAAGCGTGTTCCAGGATTGCGAATGAAGACGAATTTCGCGATCTATGGGTCACATGGCAGCGCGACCCTCAGCCTCGAAATGGCGTACCAGTAGGTCCCAACGATCCTGCGGGGCGCGTTCGAGCACGGCAATCATTTAGCCGGCCCGACTCGGAATCGGTAATGTCACCCGATTCCGCCGAGGCCATCTTGTTCGCCCGCGTCGCGATTGCCCTGGGTGGTCGAGCACGGTTTCCGCAACAATCGGAAATCGTCTCGGTGCTGCTGAAGGACAGCATGCCGCAAATTCGCCGGATCGCCGTGCAATGGGCGGCGGAGGAAAAGCTGACGAAACTCAAGCCACAAATCGAAGCACTTCTGAGGGACGAGTCTATCGATAGCGATCTCTTTCTCACGGTGCTGGCCGCGATTGAAATGCTCGATGGGGTCAGCCCGGTCGACTTCGACAAGACCCCTGCATCGAAGTATGTCCTGCCGCTGGTGACCAAGGAGTCGCCGCCGACGCTGCGCGCTTTGGCTTTGCGAATGGTGGCCCCCAACGATCCGGCCCTGACGTTGGAACTGTTTCAGCAACTGCTCAAAGTGAACGACGCCAATCTGCGGCGCGAAACCATTCGCACCCTGCAATTGTCGCCACTGCCCGAAGCCGCCGAACTGTTGCTGAAGATTGCCGCCGATGAAACCAAAGAGTTGCCCATGCGGGCCGATGCCGTGCAAGGTTTGGCGAAGTCAGCGAAAACTGCGGAACCCGACAGCCCGCAGCGCGTCTTTCTGGATCAACTCATTCTCGGCAAGGTACCCATTCTGAGGACGGAAGCATTGCGATCCGTGCGCGGAGCCGCCGCCGCTGGAAAACCTTCTCCAGCCGTGCAACAACTGGCAACACGCCTGAAGAATCTGTCGTCGGTGACCGATTCCACGCTCGATCGTGAACTGCTCGAACAAGTGCGGCTCGCATTGGTCGGAACAAAAACTGGCGTCACAGAGAACGAATTGGAACAGATCGCGCGACCTACGGACCCAGCGGCCTGGTATGTCAAGCTGGGGCTCACACCGCGACGTCCAACAACCGGCACTCAGCCAAGAGAGATGGCGACGGCGCCCGGTGATCCTCTCGCCGGGCGGCGAGTCTTCTTCGACATGCAGGGAGTTGGCTGTGCGAAGTGCCACACGGTTGACGGACGAGGTGGAAAAATCGGGCCAGATCTGACGACGATCGCCCGGACGATGGACCGCCGCAAGCTGGCTCAATCCATTCTGGAACCGAGCCTCGAAATGTCTCCCCAATTCGTCGCCTGGACCCTGGAATTGACGTCCGGCAAGGTCCTCACCGGACTGATTCTCAGCGAAGAATCCGAGAAACTGAAGATCGGCACCGCGGATGGCATCATCCACGATTTAAAGTTCGAAGAGATCCAATCCCGCACGCCGCAACGCCTGTCGTTGATGCCGGAAAAGCTGGTAGATCAACTGACCTCACAGGAGGTCGTTGATCTACTGGCGTATCTCGAATCATTGAAATAGCCAGGTCGCAACCTCTAATCACTGCCACCAGATTCTCCCCATTGTATCTGATCGAACAAAGCTTGCAGTTTACTGCCGCGCTGCGGATTGATCATCTTCAGATAGGCAATTTTGCCACGGAGATGCTGGGCGAAATTGGCTCGCTCTTCGCGGTTTTGTGACGCCGGACCGTGACGCACGCAGTTGAAGAGCTGCGCCTTCAGCCGATCGTACTCCTGACGTATCGGGTTCGGATGTTCGTTCAGCACCAGCCCGGCAACTCGTTGCGATTGGGACTGCAGGAGGACTCGCGTCTTCCGAGATTGGATTGAAAACCCTTCGTTCAGCGCGATCGCCAGAACCAGAATTCGGAACCGCGTCATACCTCGCTGCAAATCGTGACCGCCTGAAAACAATAAGTCGTCGGCATACCGCGTGTAAGCGGCTCCAAAACGAGCGGCAAATGCAGTCAGACGCACATCGAGTCGCCAGGCGCACAGATTCGCGAGGGCGGGGGAGGTGGGGGCTCCCTGTGGCAAATGAGATTGGCGATAGCGTTGCCGTGTCCGGAGATCGAACGCCTCGCTATCGACCCCATCGAACGCATCGCTCCGGGCACAATGCGTGCAGAGCGCTGTCAACAAGCGTGCGACCCGTTCCGGATAGCCAACGGTTCGCAGTAAGGCATGAACTCGTGAAGCGCGCGTGGAGGGGAAGAAGTCTTGCAAGTCCACATGCAACAGCACCTGCTGGCCGGCATGCGGTGCGACATAGGTCGCGACCGACCGACCCGGGCAAAAGGCATGTGCGGCATTGTGCGGTGGGATCTTATCAAAAATACCATGCAGAATCTGGCGCTGGATATTCATCAACCGTGGCTTTGGAACTTCCAACAGCCGCAAACCGCCTGAGCGTTTCGGCAGACAACGATAGCGATAATGTCGCAGCGGACCTTCAACAGTCTGGTCTCTGAAACCATGCCGATCAGCAAACCAGACCAATTCTCCATTACTGAGACACAGCCAGTCAGCCAATTCGCCGGGAGGGTTCTTCCGGGAAGTGAGTGCTAAGGGTAGTAAAAGAACGGACATGCTGTTCTCCTTTGAGGTTAGATCAAGAACTTCAAACTGGAGCAAACAGCATGTCCGAGAAAGTATTCTATCACGCGTTGGGATTGCGCGGCTATGAAATT
>CAMAVF010000337.1 GCA_945861445.1 Planctomicrobium piriforme
TGCACGAACCGGGCATACGGCTTGTCCTGATTGAACGACCGCACGAGGTAGTCGCGGTACGGCCAGGAATTCGGCCGCGGCCGATCCTGATCATGGCCGTGCGTTTCCGCATAATGGACGAGGTCCATCCAGAAACGAGCCTGGCGTTCCCCGTAGTGAGGGCTCTCCAACAAGCGTTCAACGACGCGTTCGTAGGCCAGCGGATCGTGATCTGCCAGGAACACATCCATCTCGGCCGGAGTCGGAGGCAGCCCGATCAAATCAAAATAGACCCGACGTAGCAGCGTCCGCTTGTCGGCCGCGGGCGCGGGGCCCAGTTGCTTGGCGGGCCAGGCCGCAGCGACAAATTGATCGACCGGATTCAACGGCCAGGAACGAAACTCGGCCGCGACGTCCGGGACTGCCGGCAGGGCGAGGGGCTTGAGGGACCACCATTTCTCCTCAGCGGGAAGTTCCAAAGGAGCGGCATAGGGGGCTCTTGCTTTGAGCCACGCCGTCAGCGTTTCGATTTGCGCGGCGGGTAACTTGGGCTTCTTAAACGGCATCCCCGGTTCGGCGGCATGCGTTACGAGTTCCAACAGTCGGCTTTTCGCCGGCTGCTGTAAATCAAGCACTGCGCCCGATTCCCCCCCTTTGAGCAACGATTCGCGAGTCAGCAGACTCAGTCCACCACGCGGCGACTGACCGCTGTGGCAAGCCACGCAGTGAGCTTGCAAGATTTGTCGGGCGGCAGCCGTCACCCGGTCCCCAGCTTCATCGCCCAACGCGGGCGTCGCCGACAGACTCAGTGTGAGACACACCACAGACAGGACTGTGCAGGCAACGGTCGATCGGTGAGTCAATTGGAGTACCATCTTGATCCGCATCAGGCAGGGCATAAAGAGGTCGGGCGAGGTGTGGGCATTCTGGAGACGTTCATAAAATCGTACCACGCCGCAGGGCCTCAAACAATTGGGGTTCCACCTGCATCCCCGCCGCAGGCGTTCTGTGGCCTTGCATTCCACCGGTAGGGCGACTCTGATGATCATCCAACTGGCAGGGGCATCATCGGCAACTTGGAGAATAGAGCACATGTCAAATGTGAATGGGTTTGGCGCGGTCGGTGATGGGGTCGCGGACGATGGTGCGGCATTGCAGCACACGCTCGAGGCGGGCAACGGCGTTTTGCGTTTGAACAAGGGGACGTATCGCATCACCCAACCGCTGGTACTCGACCTGACCAAGCAAGGCTACGGGGCCGTGCGCGGTGAAGGAGGGACATCGCGAATCATCATGGCCGGACCGGGACCGGCGATTCGTGTGATCGGCGATCATCAGGGTTCCGCCGTTCCGACGACCGTGCAACC
Organism: Planctomicrobium piriforme; assembly: GCA_945861445.1. Classification (GTDB taxonomy): domain Bacteria; phylum Planctomycetota; class Planctomycetia; order Planctomycetales; family Planctomycetaceae; genus JAKFVC01. Next base: position 1,347 of record CAMAVF010000337.1, read on the forward strand.
GCATACGTGGGAGAAAGAACGATTTCCGACCATCAGCGGCATCGAAATCGTGGGTGAGCATCCGCAGGCGGTCGGCATCGAACTGCTGAAGACGACCAAGTGCGTGGTCTCGCAGGTCCTGGTACGACGCTGCCGGATCGGCGTGCATCTGGTGGAACGCAACCGCGATTTCATCTTGGCCGATTCGCATTTGTACGACAACCATGAATTCGGCCTGTTCTTCGATCGCTGCAACCTGCATCAAATCATCGTCCATGGCTGTCACATCAGTTGGAACAAAGTCGCCGGGATCAAGTCGCTGGGGGGCGATGTCCACAACCTGCAGATCGTGGGGAACGACATCGAATACAACAACATCACTGCGGGCAAGCCGAACCCTCCTCCCACTGACGCCCAACTCGCCGCACATACTGGCGGATCAGAAATCTGGTTCGATGCCACCGACGGCATCACCAGCGAAGTCACGATAAGCGGCAATACGATTCAGGCGACCAGACAGACGGGCGGTGCGAACATCCGGATCGTCGGCACCCCGGTTAAGCGGCCCCAGCGCGCCGATTCCCCCAAAACGCAAACGGCGGACACTGCCCATCTCATCAACATCACGGGCAACGTCCTGGGCAGTCAATGGCGAGCTGTCGAACTGCAGCACGTCTCGCGAGTCACCATCACCGGCAACACGATCTACGATTCCTTCGATCTGTCGGTCTTCGCCCAGCACTGTGCCGGGATCGTGGTCAGCGCGAACGCTTTCGTCTGGCGGGGTCTCGACACCGAACCGACCAAGGACGGCCTCCGCTTCGAAGATTGCGACAACGTCATCCTCAGTAGCCTGTCAACCCAGCGTTTGTGTGCGGGCTCAGCCGAACGCGGCGCCGCCATCACCTTCGTCCGCTGCAGCGACTGCGGAGTTTCCGACTGCCAGATCCTCGACCCCTTGCACCGCGGCATCGAACTGGAAGACTGCCTTCGCTGCCGAGTCGCCAACAACACGATCGCCGACCGCCGAGCCAAACCCACCATGCGGCAAGCAATCCGCGTCGTCGGCCAAAGCCGAAACAATCTCATCACCGGCAACATTCTCAGCGGAGCCACCGAAAAACTACTGGACGCCGCCGACAAACCATTAGAAGTGCGAGACAATCTGCTGCTGCAGTAGAACTTTACCAACTTTGCGACTTCGCGTCTTGGAGACGGTGAATCCGGTTGGTTGACCATCTGGCGAGGCTACGAGAAACTCGTTGACACCGTTCGGCCGAGAGAACTAGACATCCCAAACTAGGGTAATCCCAAGGCACTCTTGCCCGTCAAGATTCTACGAAGTCGCCATGCCAAAGCGACGGCCAGGAAATGGCCATCCTACTGCCTCATGGAACATGGATGTGTGATAAAGATGCACTCGCTTGCGCTTCGAGCTTGTATTCACGGTCATTTCATGACTGGGTGGACCGCTGGAATTGTCTGATGTAGCATGGCTCAACTCACATCCACAGCAAGTCGCCGAAAGTGACGTTCTATGATATTCTTCCCGAAGAGCGATCTCGCTGAATCCCCTTTTACCCCGGAACAGCTAGTTGTAGCCAAGCCTTGGATATTTGGCATCTTCGCCTCGATGTTTGCGGGAATCCTTTCCTGCGTGGTCTGTCTGGCACTACTCTACCTGATGCCGCATGTTATCACCCTCCGCATAATGATCATTTGGATCTTCGTAACTTCAGTCGGCGTGCGACTCGGGGCGTTCATTTGCAATGAGAAACTGTTCCAGATTGCAGGAAGTTCGGATGGGCCAACTCGCCGTCAACGCATTGTCTCTCTGTTAATCAGCATTGCCCAACATGTAGGATTTTTCTGTCTGCTTTGGTATGGGTATCGCATGACTGTCTCCGGCAAATGAAAGCAAGAAGAGCACCATGAATCTGCTGGATCTCGACTACGAAGTTTCGCTCGACCAGGACTTGAACCAGTTTGGCATTGGTGTGATCGGGGCCGGTTTCATCATTCGTGATTGTCACCTCGTGGCCTATCAGCAAGCGGGATTTCGCGTGGTGGGGATTGCCTCGCGCAATCCTGCAAGGGCTGCCGAAGTGGCCTTGTTACGCGGCATCCCGACCGTCTATCAGCACTACCGGGAACTGCTCAACAATCCGGACATTCAGATCCTTGATATCGGAGTCCCTCCCCAGCATCAGCCCGCGATCATTCGCGAAATCGTGCAGCATGCGAAACACGTTCGCGGCATCCTGGCTCAGAAACCGCTCGCCATGAGCTACGCGGAAGCGCAGGAAATTGTTGAGTTGTGTGAATCGGCTGGAATTACGCTCGCCGTCAATCAGAATATGCGGCATGACCATTCGGTCCGTGGGTGCCGGGATCTGCTGCAACGCGGGCTGATGGGTGAGCCGGTCCTCGGTACGATCGACATGCGGGCGATTCCCCACTGGATGCCGTGGAGTCAGGATCTGCATTCCCTGTCGACGTTCGTGATGTCGATCCATCATCTCGATTGCTTCCGCTATTGGTTCGGCGACCCGCAGCGCGTGATGGCGAGTACCCGTTCCGATCCGCGAACCAAGTTCTCGCACACCGACGGCATCAACCTGTATATCCTGGAATTCGCGAACGGCTGCCGGGCCAGCAGTTGGGACGACGTCTGGACGGGACCAGTTCGTGAAGGGAGTCAGGGAGACATCGGCATTCACTGGCGAGTGGAAGGGACCGCCGGTCTGGCCCGCGGTACCATTGGCTGGCCCAGCTACCCGGCCGCCACACCTAGCACGCTGGACTTCACGACACGCGAACGGGGAGACTACTGGTTACAGCCACGCTGGAAACAAGCTTGGTTTCCCGACGCCTTCCGCGGAACGATGGGCGAACTCCTGATGGCGGTCAAGCATCAGACCCCGCCACCGATCAGCGGCCGAGACAACCTGCGCACGATTGCCCTGGTGGAAGCCATCTTTACCGCAGCCAAAGAACATCGCGTGGTTGAATTACCGGAGGTCTGAAGTCATGTTGGATGTATTCGAACGAACTGTGAAGTCGGGGCTGGATCTGATTCGCGATGTCGACGATTGCGTCGTATCGGCGGGGCAACTGGCCCTGTGGTGGCTCGGACAGCACAGCTTCATTGTCAGGCTGGGTAAAACGATCATCTATATTGATCCGTTTCTCACGGCATTGGATGGCCGGCAGGTCCCGCCCCTGGTGAGCCCAGAACTCGTGCGGCATGCCGACATTATCTGTGGCACTCACGATCATGCCGACCACATTGACCGCCCCATCTGGCCGGCTCTGGCCGCAGCGTCCCCCCGCGCGAAGTTCGTTGTTCCCGACTTGCTGCGCGAAAGCCTGGCTGCCGAACTGCCGTTGTCGCTCGACCGCCTCATCGGATTGGATGACGGACGGAGCGTCGAAGTTGCCGGGGTGAAGATCTCGGCCGTCGCGGCTTCCCACGAGTTCCTGGATCAGGATCCGGTCAGTGGTCGCTATCCGTATCTGGGTTTGATCTTCGAAGCCAACGGCCGCACGCTATTTCACGCGGGGGACACGGTCTGGTACGAGGGCCTGCAGACAAAACTGCGACGCTGGAAGTTTGATCTCATGCTGCTCCCCATCAATGGCCGGGATGCTCATCGGCTGTCGACCGGGATCATCGGCAATATGACTTACCAGGAAGCGGCAGACCTGTCGGGTCCGCTGAACCCGGGCTTGGTGATCCCGACGCATTACGAAATGTTTGCCGGCAACCCCGGTGATCCTGCGGCATTTCGCGAGTATATGGCTGTCAAATATCCAACCGTTCCAACACATCGCTGCCGGCACGGCGAACGGTTGCTGATCGGTAAATGATGTGGTTCAACGAGCCGACATCACGCAGCGAAATCCCGTATGGCGCAGGCCGCTGTCGGGTGTTCCCTTCATGCGGGCTGAGACCCGGTATCCCGTGCAATAGTTGACGTTGCACATGAAGGAGCCCCCGCGTTGCACGCGTTTGGGCATGCCGGGTTCGTTCGGGTCGTGGCTATGATCCGGCCCCTGGGGATTCTTCCGCGGGCTGAAGGCATAGTAGTCGGGCAGATACCAGTCGCTGCACCATTCCCACACATTGCCCGACATGTCGAACAAACCATAGGAGTTGGGGGCAAACGACATGACGGGCGACGTCTTCAGGAAGCCGTCCAGGTTTTCGTTCTGATAGGGGAACTCGCCCTGCCAGACGTTGTGCATCCATTTGCCATTGAGCAGAGCGTCGTTGCCCCAGGGATAAGTCGCGTCCGATTGCCCGCCGCGGGCGGCGTATTCCCATTCGGCTTCCGTCGGCAATCGCTTGCCCGCCCACTTCGCATAGGCGTTGGCATCGTCCCAGTTGATATGGACGACGGGATGATCCAGGATCTTCGCGATCGAAGAATCGGGCCCGTCGGGATGAGCCCAATTCGCACCCTTCACATATCCCCACAACTGATAGGGCCACTGACTGTGGCTCTTGTCGATCTTCTTCCCTGCAAACTGATACGTAAAACAGATCGATCCGGGGGCGAGATTCGCCGGGTCGATCTGACTGAAATCGACGCCAGGCAGGTCTGCCGCCGTCGGAGTTTTTTCAGCAAGAGTGACATAACCCGTAGCGTTCACAAAGTTCTGGAATTGCCGATTGGTGACCTCCGTCATATCCATCCAAAAGCCGTCCAGCGCGACCTCATGTTCGACGCGTTCGTCTTCGTGCTCACCGGCAGCATTCCCCATCAGAGTCACTCCGCCAGGGATCCAGACCATGCCCACCGGGTTCACCCGGGGTGCTTTCACAATCAGGCTGGCATCCTCCGGTCGCGTTTGGGCAGTTCGCTTGGCCAATGCGGGGGCGGTCGGAACCGTTGCTTCCGGGGCGCGGGAGTTCTTCTTGCTCGCCACGGGCTGGGAGCTGCCAACCCAGAACGCACCGCCGATCACGGCACCGGCAATCAGCACGCTTGACCAGAGGGGTAGTTTCAATTTTGCCATGTGTTTTCAGGTTCCCAGGCGAGCGTCCGGCGTGAGCCGGATGGTTGTTAGCGACTCACTTAAACCTTGCACAAACTTCTCGTCTTCACTCAATGTAGCGTACTGCAAGAGACATTCTGACAATTCTCTCAACCGCAAGACAACCATCCGGCTTACGCCGGACGCTCGCCTACGAAGAGTTGCATGCTACTCAGAAGTCTTGAACTCGCCACCGATTGCCTCGGCGACGATTTCCGCGGCCAGCTTTTGTCCTGCATCGTTCCAATGATTATCGCCGCCTCGAAAGTAGAGTTGCTGCGCGTCGGCTTTCTTAAATGAATCGAACAGATTGACCACTCGCAATTGTTGGTCTCGAGCCGCGCTGGCCATGAGATCCGTCAACGCTCGCGGCTGGTACTGTGGATACCGCTGCTGATCGATCTGGCAAAAATCATAGCCCTCCATCAAATCTCCGGGCGAGGGAATCACCATCACCACCAACCGCGTCTGGTTGGCGTCGCAAATCTGGCGAATCCGTTCTAAGACGCACACGAACAGACGCTGTTTGTAGTCTGCCGAGGGACAACCCGGCGTCAGGCTGATATCAGCATCGTAGTGATCCGCCTGCAGATCGCGCACGACCGAGTCGCCCCGCGTGATGTATTCGTCATACTCGGCCAGGCACTGCAGACGCCAGCGTTCCATGTACGATTCCACGACTCCGCCGCGCGACTGCAGCCCGCGAATGGCGTTGCGGGCCAGCTTCCACAAGGTCGGCTCGTAGCGCCCACGCGAGCCCGGATGCAGACAATCGGGGGCTCGGCTCCAAGTGTTCGCGACGAGTTTCCCGTCCGCATCCAGGCGAAACAGCTTGTTGCGCAATAGATCGCCACAATCATTGTCAGCGAACAGCGACAGCACGACCAGCCGTGGTTTCAGTCGCGGCAGTTCCGTCTCCATGCGGAGCAGAAGCTGATCCGGACCAAACCCATTCGTCCCCGCATTGATGACGTCGATCGACTGCCCTGATCGCCGATTCAGGTCTTCTCGCAATCGTTCGCAAAAGGTCTGATCGAATTGCGAGTATTCGGCTTCGATGAACGAGTCGCCGTACACGATGACGCGCGGCGTGGTCGTTGTCTCGGGAAATTCCGGACCGCGAAAACCGAGACTGTTGATGGAGACTTCGCTGGTCTGTCCACCGTTGATCGCCGTACGCCGATACTTCTTTTTCGAATTCGGCTGCGTGCGGTAAATCGTCCTGTCGTCCCAATCGTAGATCGAAGATGACACGGGCGCCATCCACAGACTGCAACCCCATTCCGCCAGTCCCAAAGTGATCAGTCCCATACCGTTCATCACGAGCAGCAACAGATTCAATCGGCGTGGCAACAGACACAGGCCCGCGAGAAACAACGCGGCGATGAACCCGGCGAGGGCGGGCTTGCTCAGTTGAGGGCGTGCGTGATCGACCAACAGTTGCATCACGGGAACGAACGCGGCCACCAGTCCGGCCAGCAACAGAGTTGCCCGCCGAACCGGAAGAGATTTCAAATCGCGTTGAGCCATGGTAAGTCGTTGATCGCTCCGCGATCGGTCGAAAACCCCGTAGGACGGGCACTCCTGCCCGTCGTTTTCGTTGCCGCGACCATGCCACAAATGAAGGTCCGAACCCGGGATTTTGCGTATCAACAGATTTCAATTACTGAAGCACTTTGGCCAAATGGTTGAAAAACAGGCAAATCTGTTTAAGACTTTCAACCCTTCGTGACCTTTGCGTGCTTCTGTTCTAATTATCTTAAACAGAAGCACGCAAAGGACACGAAGGAATTG
>CAMAVF010000338.1 GCA_945861445.1 Planctomicrobium piriforme
ACGAAACCCGCTAACAACCATCCGGCTTACGCCGGACGCTCGCCTACGAAGAGTAATCGCTCACTCCGCTGCCGGTTTCGACTTGTGCGAACGATTGGCCGTCGGATTTTTTTCCTCAGTCGGCGGTACGACCGGAATGCTGACGTCCGATTTCTTCCGCTTGAGCTTCTGCGCTGGGGCACTCCTGGTCTCAGCCGCAACCGCCGTGGCATCTACCCAGGCGGGGGCTCGCTTCTCACGAAATGCCGCCACGCCCTCCGCGGGTTCTCCGGTCGCATAACAGGCGGCAAATTGGCGGGCCTCGCGAGCGAGGGCCTTCTTGATGCCGGCTCGAGTCACTTGTGCGATCTGTCGCTTCGCTCGCTTCAATGCCTGGGGACCACGCGTCAGCAGTTTGTCGACAAGTTGATCGACACCCTTGGCGAGTCCTGCATCCGGAAAGACTTGATCGACCAACCCCAGTCCGAGGGCCGCCTCCGCAGAAAACAGTTCGGCCGTCAGAATCATCCGACTGGCGACCGGTGCTCCCAGCAGTAATGGAGCTCGCACGGTGCCTCCCCAACCAGGAATCACTCCCAGGGAAGTCTCAGGCAATCCAACGCGAGCACTGGTTGACGCCAACCGGAAATCACAAGCGAGTGCGAATTCGCAGCCTCCCCCCACGCAGGCGGCTTGAATGGCGCAGATCGTCACGGGCCGTAACGACGCGACCTGATTCATCAACTCCTGCCCGACTTGGGCAAACAACTCGGCGGATTCCCGGTTCAATCCCGTCAGTTCCGCCAGATCGGCACCCGCCAGAAATGTTCGCCCACGCGCCTCGAAGATCACCACACGGCAGTCCGGATTGTCTTCCACCTGGCTGATGATGTCGCTCAACAGGCGTCGCGTGTCGGCTGAAAGTATATGGATTTCGTTGGGAGCCTCAAACCGGACGCGCGCGACGGAACCGGATTGACTGAGAATCACGTTGGTGGGCATGGAGGAATTCCCGGCAGCGGTGGTAGTTTCTAATTACCCCATCTTATCAAATCGGCCAGTCAATGACGAATGACGAAATCCGAATGACGAAAGAATGACCAAGTCCGAATGACGAATGACGAAATCATTGCCCAGATCCCGGCCGATGGAGCACCTTGATTACCAGTCAATGACTTTAGGCAGATGCTGATGACGGACCATTCCGTTCGGATTTGGTCATTGGTCATCCATTCGTCATTCGGGCTTCGTCATTCGACATTTGGATCCTGTCGACAGGACTGCCGTTACTTCGCATCCGGCTTCTTGACTTCAATCTGCAGATTCGGTCCGTTCAGGCTTTCTTCGTACTTGTTGACGAAGCCGGCTGCCTGCACCTGAAAATCATGCCGCCCGGGATTAACTGTGGGATCGACTTTGAAGTCGACTTCCACGAAGGGCTGGCCGCGCGGGACTTCAATTTTTTCCTGGAACTTGAAGCCGGCCCGCTGTCCGATGGAAAAAGTGAGCGGTCCATCAAACGTGGGAACCCGGTTCGCGAAGATTTTCACGCGGACCGTCCCCCCGGGTGTGGTCATCGGTTGGGCCGGTTCGTAGGACGGCAGGAACGCGCTGCGCACTTCCAGCGTGAATGTTCGCGTGATATTCACGCGCTGACCGTTCATTTCACCCGAGGCCGTCAGATCTACGCGGTGCTTGGCAAGGTTGGTCAGAATGCGGTTAAAGATCGTCCCCGACGCCGTTAATTGATCGACAGTCGCTGGCGTGAACCGCGCGTAAACTTGATTGCGTTCGATTTCCTCAACGCCAATCTGCCCTCCCTTGACCTTGAATGTGATCGGCGCCGTATAGCCCGCGGTGCGAGTTGTCACGATGGGGAACTCGACAGTCTGGTAGCGTGTTAACTCGACCAGTTGCGTCGGCAGTTCAATTTGAAAGGGTGTCGGTGGCGTGACCATGACCGCCAACTGATTTGTCAACGATGGCGGCAGGAGTACCTGATCTTCGCGCAGCGCGTACGGGATCAAGTCGACATTCAGCAGTTGCCGGTCGACCAGGGGTTTGGTGCGGACCAGTGTCTGCAACGGCGGCGCACCTTCAATGACTGCCGTGGCGACGATCTGCAGATTCGAGATTCCCTCGGGCGTGCCCGATGTGGACTTCAACTGGGAGACGAATTCGATCGCATCCTTGGGAATGACGGCGGGTTCCAAGGTCATTCCGGCGGGGGCTCCACGCAACTCCAGCCGGATTTCTCCAGCAAATTCGGTGCGAGTCACCTTGAATGCCAACGGCTGAAAGGTCCCTTGTGGAACAGTCAGGTCGGCTGCTTCCGCGAGCAGTTGAATCTCGGGACCACCGTTGCGAACCTCCACGCGATAGGCGAATTCCGGGCCCCCATCCCGAGCGATGTCACGCACCTGCAGCCGGTGCAGGCCCGGCTTGCCGACATTGAACGTGAAACGGCCTTCTTCCATTTCGACATCATCAACGCGTCGCACTTCACGGCCGTCCGCATCAAACAGGATTAGTTCCAGATCAGCCGCCCCGCCGAGAGCGCGGGAAACTCCCTGGAACTGCAATTTCTGGGCCTGCACCAGGTCGAAGGCAAACCAGTCACTGTCGCCGGGTTGGTTGAGAACTCCATTGAGCGTGGCCGGGACTTTGACGGGCGTCGCTGTTTCGATCTTGTCATTCGGTTCGACTTCCACCTGGGGAGGCAAATCGGTCACCGTCAGCGGAATCCACGTGGCCGGTGCCGTGGGCGCCGAGCGGACCTCGTTAAAAACTGTGCCCACTGGGCGATCGGCGGGTAATGTGACGGCTGACTGCAAGCCGGCAACTTGAGGAAAGGTGAGCGTGGCGGCGACACCCGGTTGGATGGCCGAGGGAACGGACGTCCGGGCTTCGGGAAAATCGCCCATCCGTAACACGTAGTGCCACGTTGGATGGCCTTCGAACCGTGAGTCACGCACCTCGACCGTGTAGAGACCGGCCGCGGCGAACGTATGAGCAAACCGGCAGTCAGAATACAGTCCGACCGAATTGTCGCACTCGGCGATCAACTTGCCGGCGGCGTTCCGAATCTGCACCAGGGGATCGTAATCTTGACCCAATCGACTGCCGATGACTTCCAACGCGACCCGCTGGTTGGGTTGAACCGTGATGGCATATCGATCCACCGTGGAGGGTCGGCAGATGGCGGTGACACACGCGGGCAAGGTGACGGGCTGAGCGGCATCAGCCGGCAAATCGGCAGGCCGCACCGTCGTCGGCAGTTCATCGACAAGGAACAGATGGACGTTGCTCAATCCACTACGGGTTGCCAGACGCAAGCCGTACATCCCCAGCGGCGCATTGGCCGCCAGTTCGACTTCCAGCTCGGCTTTGGTCGCATCCCCGGCCCCAATCGAGCGAACTCGCAGCATTTCGGGCGGCAACGAACTCCACAAGCCCACTGCCCCCAAGGTTTCTGTCCCATGCACCTGCAACCGAGTCACCGCGCCCCGCTGCAGAACCGAGGGCGAAAGGTGCTCGACAAACGCCTGGGAATAGGCCGTTCCAGGCAGTCCCCAGGCTACGCATGTCATGACAATCAAACATCTTACGTACGGTCTAGACATGAACATTCCATCCCGATCTGGCGCACTTGGCGAAATCTGTCCTGAAATCGTAACTGCCACCGCCACAAGGCAAATCTATGAGGGAGGCGATGTAATACTAATAAGATTTGCCTCCCATGGACGATCTGGTTACACTAAACAGGTTACATCAAGGGATTGACATTCATCAATGTCTGTCCCTCGCGAATCCCGAGATTGATTGAAATCCCGGCCGTTGGCAGCGCAAGAGGCTCACCATGCTTAGCTTACTCGGACCCCAATTTCCGACGTCACACGGATTGAATCGTCGCGAAATGATTCGTGTTGGTGGCTTGTCGATGGGAGGCGTCGCCCTCTCCGATCTACTCGCCCGGCCAGCCGTCGCCGAGACGGCCGCTTCGAAAGTATCGCACGGACCCGGCTTCGGACGCGCCAAACGGGCCATTATCCTCTACCTGTCGGGCGGCCATTCGCAGCACGACATGTTCGATCCCAAGCCCGATACGCCCGCTGAGATTCGCGGGGAATTCGGCACGATCGAGACTTCGGTTCCCACCATCCGCTTTGGCGAGCATTGCCCGCTGACCGCGAAGTTGATGAACCAGATCTCCTTAATCAAGTCGATGAACCACACGCACAACGATCACGGGCGTGGTTCCTACTGGATGTTTACCGGCTACATGTATCCCGGTTCGGTCCCCGATGTGAATTCGATGTCTCGGCAGGATATGCCGCACTTGGGTTCGTGCCTGTCGAAGCTGGCTCCGGGTTCCGGCCCGATGTTCCCGTTCATCATCGTGCCGCACCGTATGGACGTGGCCGGTGGTCGCCGGGCCGGTCAGTTCGCCGGGATGCTCGGTCCGAAATACGATCCCATGTTGACCGGCGGTAACCCCAACGACGACGGCTTCCGTCTCGAACACTTGCCCCTCGTCCCGAACGAAGATCCCGCCGTCATTCGCCGCCGCATTGGGCTGGTGGATCAACTGAATCAGCAAGTGGATTACCTGCGCGAGGGCCAACTGGCGCAGTCGCTCAAGGATAACCAACTGAAGGCGATTGATGTCGTCGGTTCGGATAAGGTGCGGAAGGCCGTCGACCTGTCGATCGTCGATTCGGCGGTCCGCGATCGCTACGGACGCAATCTCTTCGGCCAATCGGTCCTGCTGGGACGCCGGCTGCTGCAGGCGGGCACGCGGCTGGTACAGTGCAACTGGCAGCGGACTCAAGGCAAGAACGGCTTCGCCTGGGACACGCATTGGAACCACTTCACGGCATGCAAAGAGGAACTGATTCCCGCCTACGACAAGGCGTTCTACGCCCTGATGACCGATCTCGCCGAGACCGGTGAACTCGACGAGACCCTGGTGGTTGTCGCTTCCGAGTTCGGCCGCTCGCCCAAGGTGACGCTGCGTAACGGCGGTCGTGAACATTGGCCCGAAGTCTACAACGTGATCCTGGCCGGAGCCGGAATTCAAGGTGGCCAGACCTACGGCACGACGGACAAGCTGGGTGCCTACCCTGCGGACAATCCCGTCGGTCCAGCGGACTTCGTGGCGACCATCTATCACATGCTGGGCATCGATCCGCATCGCGAGAGCTACGATCAGCAGAATCGACCGTTCCAGTTAACGAAGGGGAATCCCTTCCCGCTGCAGATGACATGAACGATTGGCGGCGGATTACGTGGGATAGGCTTTCAGCCTGTCGTATTTGGTATCAATGACCGGCTAGAAGCCTATCCCACGTGGGAGACGCCCGGGACTGACTCTGATACTATCTCTCCTATCGAGTTGGCCGCGTGATTGTCCCGGCCCCGCGAACTCACCGAGAGGGTATTCCCATGTCCAACACTTCTGTCTCGAATTCTGGTCGCTTGATGTGCGGCGTTTGCGTCGCACTCGGAACTCTACTCATCTCCAACATCATGTCACAGACATCTGCCGCAGACAAAGCAGGCGACAAGGCCAAGCAGCAGTTGCGGCACGTCGTTCTCTATAAGTTCAAGGCCGAAACCACCGCCCAGCAAATCCAGGAAGTGGTCGACGCGTTCGCTGCTCTCCCGAGCAAGATCGACACCATCACCGGATTTGAGCGCGGCACCAACGTCAGCGAAGAAAACAAATCGGAGGGCTTCACACACTGTTTTGTGGTGACCTTCCGCGATGTCTCTGGCCGAGCCACTTATCTGAAACATCCCGCTCACGATGACTACGTCAAGGTCGTGAAAGACCGTCGCGAGAAGGTGATCGTGTTTGACTACTGGGCGGAAGGTTGAGTCCTGCTTACTCATAAGGACGAAGACCGTGGTTCCGACCTCGAATGCGGAGAGAGATTCACAACTGGCCCGCTTGATCGACGAGTTGCTGGAGGCTGCCCGAAAAGGTCAGCCACCGCCGTTTGACGATGTCGCGCGGCAGTATCCGGATCTGGCCGGGGAGTTGCGCGAACTGTGGGCGACCGCTCAACTCGCTGATGACTTGGGGAGTGGGCACGACGAAATCACAATTGTCCCGGGCTTCCATGTGATACCGGGGCTGTTGACTCCCGCGCTGCAACCAGACGTCGTCGGGCCTCCCGCGCGGACGTTTGGCGATTACGAGCTGATCGCGGAGATTGGTCGCGGAGGCATGGGCGTTGTCTACCGCGCGCGACAAATCTCACTGGGGCGAATCGTCGCGCTCAAGGTTCTGCTGCGCGGCGAACATGCGTCGTCGTCGGATATCGCCAGATTTCTGCACGAAGCGGCGGCCGCTGCTGCGCTGGATCATCCGCATATTACTCCCGTCTACGAAGTGGGTGAGCAGGAAGGTCAACCCTACTTCAGCATGAAGTATGTCGAAGGGACGACCCTGTCGCGCCGGTTGCTGGATGGTCCCATCGGGCCACGTGAGGCCGCGGCGTTGCTGGCTCCGGTCTGCCGGGCCGTTGCGGCAGCCCATGCGGGCGGCATCCTGCATCGCGATCTCAAGCCGTCGAACATTCTGATCGACCGGGATAGCCAGCCGCTGATTACCGATTTTGGATTGGCAAAGCGGACTGCGGTAGCCGGCGACAGTGATGAGGACCTGCCCAGTCTGACGCAGACCGGCGCCATCCTGGGAACACCCAGTTACATGGCCCCCGAGCAGGCCGCGGGACGCCGGGGTGAAGTGGGTGTCACGACCGATGTCTACAGTCTGGGGGCGATCCTGTATCAGATGTTGACCGGACGCCCGCCGTTTCAGGCCGCGACCCCTTTTGATACGGTCATGCTGGTCCTGGAACAAGACCCGCTGCCACCCCGCTTGTTGAATCCGCAAGCCGATCCCGACTTGGAAATGATCGCGCTCAAGTGCCTGCAGAAGCCGCAGGAATTGCGGTATCAATCGGCCAGTGCCCTGGCAGACGACCTCGAGGCGTTTCTGGCCAATGAACCCATTTCGGCCCGCTTGACGAACTTGAGCGGCATCATCAGTCGGATGCTGCGGGAAACGCATCACGCCGCCGTACTGGAGAATTGGGGTCTACTGTGGATGTGGCACAGCCTGGTGCTGCTGTTGCTGTGTCTGCTGACCAACTGGTTCAAGCTGCAGCACATCGACCGGCCGGAACCCTATCTGGGATTGTGGACGGTCGGCCTGAGTACCTGGGCGGCGATCTTCTGGAGGCTGAGGCGGCGTTCGGGACCGATCACCTTTGTCGAACGCCAGATTGCCCACGTGTGGGCCGGCAGCGTGATTTCCTGTACGTTGCTCTTCGTCGTCGAAATCATTCTGGGGCTGCAGGTCCTGACTCTGTCACCCGTTCTGGCGCTTTCCAGCGGGATGGTGTTCCTGGTGAAAGCGGGGATCCTGTCGGGCAGTTTTTATCTGCAAGCTGCGGCCCTCTTTTTGACGAGCATCATCATGGCACGCTGGCCCGAATATGGGTTGACCATTTTTGGTGTGGTCTCCGGATTGTGCTTCTTCCTGCCCGGCTTGAAATACCATCGCCAACGGCGCAAAAGTAGCCTTCACGTTCCACGTGAAGTCAGCCGGGCGCACATCTGATCGGGATAGGCGTCAACGCTTCGACCGTACTACTGCGGTCACGCAGTGACCGCGAATACAGGCTGAAGCGCAAGCGAGTGCATATTCATTGTTTATCGACCACGGACTGCACTCGCATGGTTGAGTTAAGTTGCACATATTGATCGAGCAGAAAGTCGATGCTGAGGAATGGGCGCAACTGGTGCGTCGCGGAGCGACATCCGAAGGTAGCCGTGGGTTTCAACCCACGGTATTCGGGTGGCGTACGAGGGGTTCGTCGCGGAGCGACGATTGAGATTTAGTTCATCAGGATCTTTGATACAGGATGGTTAGTCTAGTTTAGCCCGGTTCAATCGTCGCTCCGCGACGAGAGGATGAGGGCGAACAGAAACCGTGGGTTGAAACCCACGGCTAGTGCGTTTGTAAGTGTGTTTTGTCAGAAAGGTGTAAGTCCTTTTCAAGTAGACGCTCTCCGGCTTGTAGCCGTCCGAAACTGCGTCGCCGCGAGGCGGGGTGGGGAGCATCGGGAGGCGAACGG
>CAMAVF010000339.1 GCA_945861445.1 Planctomicrobium piriforme
CAAAGTCTGCAGTTGCTCGCGCTGCGGTGCGGCAATCATGCGTTAATGGACTTCCGCTTCTTATTTGACGAGGATCGCGATCTGCTTGCCATTGGCTATAACGTCTCGGATCAGCGAATGGACAGCAGCTATTATGACCTGCTGGCATCGGAGGCCCGGGTGGCCAGTTTTGTGGCCATCTCGCAGGGGCAGTTGCCGCGTGAGCATTGGTTTGCACTCGGTCGCATGTTGACCACGCAGGGGGGCGAGCCGACGCTGCTGAGCTGGTCGGGATCGATGTTCGAGTACCTGATGCCGATCCTGTTGATGCCCACCTACGAGGGGACGCTGATCGACTTGGCCTGCCGCGGAGCGGTTGGACGTCAAATTGAATACGGCCGTCAGCAGGGGGTTCCGTGGGGTGTCTCTGAGAGTTGTTATAACGTCACCGATGCAAACTTGACCTATCAATATCGCGCGTTCGGCGTACCCGGACTGGGGCTGCAGCGTGGCCTGGGACAGGATCTGGTGATCGCGCCGTATGCCTGTGTCATGGCGGCGATGGTGGCACCCGTTGAGGCGTGCCGCAACCTGGAACGAATGGAAGACGCCGGCTATCTGGGAGAATACGGCTTCTACGATGCGATCGACTATACCCCGGCCCGCAGCGGACCGGCGAACGAACCTGTGATTTGCAAGACCTACATGGCGCATCACAGTGGAATGAGCTTGCTCGCTCTGGATGCCGTGTTGTTTGATCACGCGATGCAGCGGCGCTTTCTGGATGATCCCTTGTTGCAGGCTCACGACCTGTTGTTGCAGGAACGCGTGCCGCATGTCTTGCGGCCGGTCGACCCGCACCCTGCGGAGTCTCCCGACCCGAATGGCGTCACGGCGACTGCCGGAACAGGCGAGACGACTCGGTCATTCGAGTCCCCCGATACCGCGGTGCCGGAGATTCATCTGCTCGGCAACGGGCAATATCATGTCATGATCAGCAACGCGGGGGGCGGTTACAGCCGCTGGAATGAGCTGGCCGTCACACGCTGGATGCCAGATTCCACGCGCGATCAGTTCGGACAGTTCTGCTACGTGCGCGATCTGGGAACGGGCGAATTCTGGTCGAGTACCTCGCAACCCACGGCGCGACGGCCTGAAAAATATGGCGTGTCGTTCAGCCCCGGAAAAGCCGAGTTCCGCCGTGTCGATAATCGACTCGTGGTCCAGACGACCGTCGGGGTGTCGCCGGAAGACGATGTCGAAGTGCGCCGAATCCTCTTAAAAAACATCAGCCGGTTGCCGCGTTCGATTGATCTGACGAGCTATGCGGAGGTTCTTATTGCCCAACCGGCGGCCGACGCGGCCCATCGCGCCTTTTCGAACCTGTTTATCACGACCGAGTTGCTACCCGAGCGAAACGCCATCTTATGTACGCGTCGACCGCGGGCCGAACATGAGAAGCCGCCCTTCGTCTTTCATATCATGATCGTGGAAAAGTCGCGGGCCGGGGAAATGAGCTTCGAGACGGATCGGTCGAAATTCGTGGGTCGCGGACGAACGCCACGTGATCCCGCCGTCATGCATGGCCCTGCACGGCTCTCGAATACCGCCGGTGCCGTGTTGGACCCGATCGTCAGCATCCGCCGCGAGTTGCAGATGGAGGCCGAAGAAAGTGTCCGCGTGGACTATGTCACCGGTATTTCACCCACGCGTGAAGGTGCTTTGGCGCTCATTGAAAAATACCAGGACTATCGGCTGGCCGACCGTGTTTTCGAACTGGTCTGGCCGCACGAGCAAGTCACTCGAAAGCAGTTCGGCGCCTCCGATGGCGACGTGACCCTCTTCTCACAATTGGCGGGGCCACTGGTTTACGGCGGCTCGATCTATCGAGCCAATTCGAGTCTGATCGGACAGAACCGGCGGAATCAAAGCCATCTCTGGTCCTATAGTATCAGCGGTGATTTGCCGATTGTGCTGGTGAAGGTTTCCGATCCCAGCAAGCTGAACTTTGTGCGTCGGCTGCTGCAGGCACATGCCTACTGGCGTCTCAAAGGTTTGAGTGTGGATCTCGTCATCTGGGACGAAGATCTGGGTGGCTACCGGCATCAGCTCCACGATGCGCTGATGGGACTGGTAGCCTCGGGACATGATGCCGCGTTGCTCGACAAGCCGGGTGGAATCTTTATTCGTCGTAGTGATCAAATGCCGGAAGAAGATCGATTGCTTTTGGAAAGTGTGGCGACGGTCGTGCTGTCGGATGCAATGGGGCCCCTGGCTGAACAACTAGAACGCCGTCCGCGCGGGGAAGTCACGTTACCGCTGCTGCGGCTGACGCGCACGAAGAAAGTGGAACCCGACCGAAATCCTGTGCCCCCGCGGCGCGATCTGACGTTCTTCAACGGGTTCGGCGGATTTACCGCGGATGGCAAGGAATATATCACGCTGCTGCGACCCGGGATTGTCACTCCGGCACCGTGGTGTAATGTCATCGCGAATGAACAATTCGGGACGATTGTGACGGAATCAGGGTTGGGACATACGTGGTTTAAGAATGCGCACGAGTTTCGCCTGACACCCTGGCATAACGATCCCGTGAGTGATCCCGTCGGTGAGGCAGTTTATGTCCGTGATGAAGAAACTGGCAAATACTTCAGTCCGACACCGCTTCCCGCGCGCGGCAGCCGGACCTATGTCAGCCGGCATGGGTTCGGTTACTCAGTCTGGGAATACGAAGAGTCGGGACTTACGACGGAGATGGCGACCTTCGTGGCGGATGATGCGCCGGTCAAGTTCATGCTGCTGAAGATTCGCAATCATTCCGGCCGCAAGCGTGCCTTGAGTGTCACCGGGTATGTGGAATGGGTTCTGGGTGAGTCACGATCGCGTACGGCAGCGCACGTGACGACAGAGATCGATCCACAAACGGGCGCGATCCTGGCCCGCAATCGATACAGCGTCGATTTCCCAGGGCATGTTGTGTTTTTCCAGTCCAGCGAAGTCACTCGCACCATCACCTGCGACCGGGGCGAATTCATCGGACGCAATGGAACGCTGGCTGAACCGGCTGCCATGAAGAACCAGCGGCTGTCGGGCAAGGCGGGGGCAGGACTGGATCCGTGTTGTGCCATCCAAAGCTGGCTGGAGCTGGGTGACGGCGAAGAACGTGAAGTCATGTTGCTGCTGGGAGCGGCAGACGATGCCCAGGGTGCCAGCGGCTTGTTGCAAAGGTTTAAGCGCGTCGGTGACGCTCGCCGTACACTAGAGAAAGTCTGGAACTTCTGGACTCATACTTTGAGTGCAATTTATGTCGAGACCCCCGATCAGCGGCTCAATGCACTCACGAATGGCTGGTTGCTGTATCAGACGCTCTCGTGCCGGATTTGGGGCCGTAGCGGCTTCTATCAGTCGGGCGGTGCGTACGGCTTTCGCGATCAGTTACAGGACTCGTTGGCGCTGCTGCAATCCGCAGGTTATCTCACGCGGGCGCATTTGTTGCGCTGTGCGGCGCGACAGTTTCGCGAAGGCGATGTCCAGCATTGGTGGCATCCGCCCACGGGCCGCGGCGTCCGGACACATATCTCGGACGACTATTTGTTTTTGCCCTTCGCCGTGGCTCAATATGTGACGGTGACGGGTGATACCGGGGTGTTGGATGAATCGGTCCACTTCTTGACCGACCGCCTGGTCGCACCAGAAGAGGAAAGCTACTACAACCAGCCGCAGATTTCCGATGAGACGGGGACACTCTATGAACATTGCAAGCGGGCGGTGCTGTACGGTTTGCGATTCGGAAGCCACGGCCTCCCCTTAATGGGGTGTGGCGACTGGAACGATGGCATGAACCGGGTGGGGGTCGAAGGCCGGGGAGAAAGCGTCTGGCTGGCATTCTTCCTGATTGATGTCCTGAAGAAATTCGCGCCGCTGGCGAAGCTGAGCAATGACGCAGAGTTTCAACAGCTCTGCCTCGAGAAGGCCGAGACGCTGCGCGAGACCGTGGAGACTCAAGCGTGGGATGGGGGCTGGTATCGCCGGGCCTATTTCGACGATGGTCAGGCGCTGGGTTCGCAGGAAAATACCGAGTGCCAGATCGATTCGCTGCCGCAAAGCTGGGCGGTGATTTCCGGAGCGGGGCGGCCCGATCGCATGCGGCAGGCGATGGATGCCGTGCATGAGCGGCTCGTGCGCGCCGATGCTAAGTTGATTCAACTGTTCGATCCTCCATTTGACAAAGGAGCCCTGGATCCGGGGTATATCAAGGGGTACGTGCCTGGTGTGCGCGAGAATGGTGGACAATATACCCACGCCGCGATCTGGACGACGATGGCCTATGCGCTGCTGGGTGACAACACCCGCGCGTGGGAATGCTTTGACATGATCAATCCGCTGAATCATTCCAGCAATGAAGCGGATGCGAATGTTTATAAGGTGGAACCCTATGTGATCGCGGCCGACGTGTATTCGGTCACACCTCAGGAGGGACGAGGCGGCTGGACCTGGTATACCGGCAGTGCCGGCTGGATGTATCGGTTGATTACCGAAGTTCTATTCGGCTTACACCTGGAAGGGGGTACGCGGCTCTCATTTCGTCCCTGCGTGCCGGTTGCGTGGAAGCGGTATAAGATCAACTATCGCTTTCAGCAGACGTTCTATCGGATCGAATTCCAGATTCGAAATGAACCGACGCACAACGTCGTGCGAATCGTTCTGGATGGAGTGACGTTGCAGACGCCGCATCTCCAGATGATCGATGATCGACAGGAGCATCACGTCGAAGTGGTGCTGGGAATTGAATAGTGGAGATTGGTTGACGCGTTGCATGGACCACGGTATTACCAGTGAGCGGTATACCGAAAAACTCATCCTGTTGTCCTCAGCGAGGTGTCAGACGATGCGTCACGTGTGGTTTAGCAGCCTGTTGAATAAGGTGTCTGGAACTTTGCCAACCACACGGAATCGAGCGTTTGTTCGACGTTCGGAGAGTTCCAGACACCTTTTTCAACAGGCCGTTAGCGTTTGTCTGTTGGCGTTGACCTGCTCAACGTCAGTGGTGATGGGTGACGAGACAGTCGTGTCTCGAATCGCTGTCGGGGCGTGTGCGAAGCAAGACCAGCCCCAGCCGATCTGGGATGCCGTGATCGCCACGCAGCCGCAACGGTTCTTGTTTATCGGCGACAATATCTACGGTGACACCGAAGACATGGCCGTGCTCAAGCAAAAGTATGATCTACTCGCCAAACAACCCGGATATGCGAAGCTGAAACAGGTCTGCCCGGTTTTGGCGACGTGGGATGATCACGATTACGGTGCCAACGATGCCGGTGCCGACTATCCCAAGAAGCGTGAATCACAACAGATCTTTCTCGACTTTTATGAGGTTCCGAAAGACGATGTGCGCCGCACGCATGAAGGAGTTTACTCGTCACATGTGATGGGTCCCGTCGGGAAACGGCTGCAAGTGATCCTGCTTGATTCACGCTACTTCCGCAGTCCCTTGAAGACGGGGTTCAAACCCGGCGAACCGGGCGATGGCTATCGCGGAAAGTATGCTCCGAATACGGACGCGGGGGTGACCATGCTGGGCGAAACCCAGTGGAAGTGGCTGGCGGAACAACTCAAAGTCCCCGCGGAAATTCGCGTGATCGCTTCCAGTGTGCAAGTCGTCGCCGACGAGCATGGATCAGAAATGTGGGGCAACTTTCCCGCTGAACGACAGCGGTTGTTCAAGCTGATTCGCGAGACTGGTGCGACGGGCGTCGTGCTGTTTAGTGGAGATCGTCACCTGTCGGAGATTTCGCGTCTGACAGCTGATCATCTCGACGGCATTGGGTATCCCTTGTTCGACGTCACGACGAGCAGTTTGAATGCGCCCAGCGGGAACAAGACGAAGGCCGGAGTCCGGTTTGCCAACGAGATCAATTCCTATCGCGTCGGGCTGACCTATTTCGATACGAACTTCGGCACGCTGGAAGTCGATTGGACACTACCCGACCCCGTCTTGCGATTGCAAGTCCGGGACGAGCAGGGGGGCGTCGTGCTGCAACAGCGACTGAAGCTGAGTCAGCTACGCGCTACTCGCTAGAGCGTTTCCAAATCAACGATTTCGCTAGATGCGAAAGAACGGAAATCTCTCTCCCCTCTCCCCGGAGTACCGAGGCGAGGGGAGATAATTCGCTCGCGGGGCGAGGTCTAGATTGCTAGCACGAAATCCCGTTGTGAAGGCGTTTTATTCGCTTAAAACGTACATCAAATCAACGCGGCGATTGGCTCGGCGTTATAGATGTGATGCGGGCGATTCTGTCCGTCGTACCACGCGGCGGTGGGGGGAATGCCCAGCACATGGTAGATGGTCGCCGCCATCGTTTCCGGTGTTTGAGGATCGGCGGCCGGGTAAGCTCCGTCACGGTCTGAAGATCCGACGACCGTCCCTCCGCGGAGACCACCGCCCGCGAAGAAGACCGACTGCACCGCGCCCCAGTGATCGCGTCCCGGTCCGAAATACGAATCGGCCAGCGTCGAGATCTTCGGTGTGCGACCGAACTCACCCGCCATCACGATGACGGTACTGTCGAGGCGTCCCGAGGCTTGCAGGTCATCCATCAAGGCGCACAACGCACGATCGGTGGGTGGAAAGAGTTTGTCTCGCAGTCGCGGGAAAGCATCGCCATGCGTGTCCCAGGTCTCGTTGTTGCCCAGGTTGACCTGCACCAGGTTGACACCCGCTTCGACCAACCGCCGGGCCATCAGCAACGACCAGCCGTAGCTGTTGCGGCCATAGCGTTCTTGAGTCTTGTCGTCCGCCTGTGTGACGTCGAACGCCTGTCTGACATGCGGATCGGCCAGCAGTCCGATGGCGGCTTGCCGCTGATGGTCGTAATTGCGGCTGGCGGCATCTTCTAGCGCCTGACGCTGACGATCAATGTCCTTGAGCAGCGCGACCCGCGCATCCAGACGCGACAGATTCAACCCCTGCGGCATCGTCAGGCTGGGAGCCCGATAAACGCGGTCATCGGCGGCGGCAGGAGGCTTGCGCGACTGATTCGGGAAGGTAAATTCCGGATAGGCCCCGCGCCAGAAGGGGTCTCCATAAGGTGAGGCTTCAATAAAGAACGGATCGCGCTGCGGCCCCATCAGTCCGCCATACGCACCAGGAATGACGCCTCCCGACCAATGGACCAGTCGCTCGGGCAACACGATGGCCGATGGTAGTAAGGGAGACGCGGGTTGGGCGGTATTGCCGATCCGTGCGGCATCACCCACGATGGAAGCAATCGCGGGCCAATCGGTTGGGCGGGGCTTGCGGTCACCGGTGAATCCGGGCGAACCCATCGATCGCCCCGTCAGCATATAGAAATGGCCCGCGGTGTGATCGTTGCTCGGATGGGTCAGCGACCGGACCACAGACCATTGGGCGCTGCGTTTCGCCAATCGCGGCAGATGCTCGCTGATCTCCATCCCGGGTGTCGCCGTCGCGATCGGCGAAAACTCACCCCGGATCTCTGCGGGAGCTTCCGGCTTGAGATCAAAACTTTCGTGCTGAGCCAACCCGCCCGACAGAAAGATATAGATACACGACTTCGCGCGGCCGAAACTGGTCCCGCCGACATCCGCATTGGCAGCCCGCAATCCGGGTAACTCGTGCATCCCCAAACCCATCAGCCCGAGCGATCCTGCCTGCAGGGCAACTCGTCGGGAAAACTGCGGGTGATGCGGTGAGTGGGCCATGTGTCGAACCTGCAATTAACGGAAGGACGCTATGAGCGCAATCATCCAATTTCAAAACATATCTAATTTGACTGATAAGATTATGTGTGTTGCCGAGCGTCATGTCAATGCGATTCTGAGTCTCCTTTGGGTGCCACTGGCTCAGCCAGTGCTGGAAGTCTAGCGGCTGTCCCGAAAAGCATTGGCAGAGCCAGTGGCACCCGAATTGTCTAAGCAACGAGTGCGCTCGGCTGACCTCACGCGGAGCATGAAGGCTACTTTGCGAGACGCCGATTCGTTCTAATGAAGATGTTGCGGATTCTAAACCGGTCGGGGTCGGGCCTGCGATTTTTCGATATTGGCCGTCGCACGTCCCCATTGCAGTTTC
>CAMAVF010000340.1 GCA_945861445.1 Planctomicrobium piriforme
TCGGCAGGAGCTTTTGAAGTTGCGGTATTTTTTTACGTGATTTCTCAGGAGATTTTGATTTTTACGGTCACAACGGGCACCTGAAGTTTATGCCTTGGCCCCGTACCCTTCAAAAATCCCTGGAAATTCGATAGTGATCTGTAAAAAAATAGCGCAACTTCAAAAGCAGGAGCCTCGCCCTCCCATCGACTCGAAACACAAAACAACTGCTATATTCCGGTAGGGTGTTTCGGCAGCGACTCATTAATCCTTAAGCACCTTCAAACCCGCAGCAATCGTGCGGCAGATCTCGTCCACATCATAAACGCAACCACCCCAGGTTCCACCCCCGACCTGCTGCAGCGTGGCCCACAACTTCGTGTCTTCGGGCAGCTTCGCATCCGCGTGCAGTTCGGGGAAGGGACGTGCGGCGAGCAGTTTCGTGCCGGCTTCGACGCCGATGTTGTTGCCCTCTTCGCCCACGAAATCGATGGTCCCGGTGAGGTTGACTCGATCAACGACGATTTGAATCAGGTCACCGTCGCGGACCTTGCCGATTGGTCCACCGGCCAGGGCTTCCGGACCGACGTGACCGATACAGGCCCCAGTCGATACCCCAGAAAACCGAGCATCGGTGATGACGGCGACCTGCTTGCCCCAGGATATGTGTTTTAAGGCAGCGGTGATCTGGTAGATCTCTTCCATGCCGGCCCCCAGTGGGCCGCGGCATTTCAGGACCACGATGTCACCCGCCTTGATCGGCCGGTCGGTGCGGCCCTTGATCGCGGCGGTGGCTTCGCGCTCGGAAGTAAACACGCGAGCGGGCCCCGTCTTCCGATAGACGCCGTCAGGATCGACGACGCTCGGATCGATCGCCGTGCTCTTGATGACTGACCCTTCCGGCGAAATGTTGCCGATCGGGAAGGTAACAGTACTGGTGAGTCCGCGGCGTCGGGCTTCCGGCGGCGACATGATCACATCGTCGGGGTCGATGCCGTCGCGTTCTTTCAACAGTGTGCGGAGACGAGAACGCCGATCAGACTTTTCCCACCATTCCAGCAAGTCACCCAGGCGCTGGCCCGAGACCGTCAGGGCATCCAATTCCAGGAGGCCGAGACCTCGCAGGTGGAGCATCAGTTCGGGCACGCCCCCCGCCAGGAAGAACTGGACTGTGGGATGTCCCGTCGGCCCGTTGGGCAGAACATCGACCAGTCGTGGAACCTGGCGGTTGATGCGACTCCAGTCTTTGACCGTCGGCCGTGGCAATCCGGCAGCGAAGGCGATCGCCGGCAGGTGGAGCAGCAGATTGGTCGACCCCCCCACGGCGGCATGGACGATCATCGCGTTGTGGAAGGCTTGCGGCGTGAGGATGTCGTACATCGTCTTGCCAGCATCATCCATCGCGACCAAGGCACTGGCCGACCGACGAGCAATATCCAGCCAGATCGGCTGTCCCGAAGGTGACAGCGCTGCGTGCGGCAGCGTCATGCCGAGTGCTTCGGCAATCACTTGCGACGTCGCGGCCGTTCCGAGAAACTGGCAGCCGCCACCGGGGCTGGCACAGGCGTGACAGGCTGCTTCCGAAGCGTCGTCCAACGTGATTTCGCCGTGGGCAAACCGGGCGCCCACCGACTGGACCTTGCCAGCATCTTCTCCTTCCGTGGGGGGCAGAGTGACACCACCCGGCACGATGACTCCGGGCAGGTTATTGCGTTGCGAAGCGAGCGCCAGCATCATCGCTGGCAGACCCTTGTCGCACGTGGCCACACCCAGCACTCCGCGGCGTTGGGGCAGTGATCGAATCAGTCGACGGAAGACCGTGGCCGCGTCGTTGCGATAGGCCAGGCTGTCCATCATTCCGACGGTGCCCTGGGTTCGTCCGTCGCACGGATCGCTGACGAAGGCGGCGAAGGGCAGCCGTTGCAGTTCGTCTAAACGCTCGGCCGCGGCCCGCATCAACAGGCCGACTTCCCAGTGGCCCGTGTGATAACCCAAAGCGATTGGCTTACCGTCTTCTCCGCGGATTCCCCCCTGGGTGCTCAGGATCAGATATTGCTTCCGCCCCAACTGGGTGGGATTCCAGCCCATTCCGGCATTCTGGCTCAGTCCGAAGACATCACCACTCGGGCCATTCAACAGCATGTCTTCCGTCAGCGGAATTTTGCCGTCGGGACCCGGGGCATTGGTCAGAATCTCGTAAATCTGGGCGTCGTCGCTATCGAGCAAAGAATCCAAAGCAGTAGACATCTTGAATCAATTGACCATTCATCAGAGGAATAAGAAGCCCTAACAAAACCGGTTCTGAAATGACGCAGAGGCTTTGTGAGAAATTATAAGTAAGTGGGATAGGCTTTCAGCCTGTCATTCCTAAAACCAGGACGACAGGCTGGAAGCCTATCCCACGATCAGCTCTTACGTTTGGGAAACCAGGGAATACGGTCGGTCACGCTGACAATGACTTGACTCCACAGCGGAGCCGTCAGCAGTACGGCCATCACAATGGCGACGATGACCACATAGTTCAAAACTTCTTTGATCCACGTAAATTGCAGCAACAGCAGCAAAGCCAGACCGGAACCGAAGAGGAACAGATACCGTTTCAACAGCAGATTCTGCTTACGAATCTCTTCCAGCAGGGTGCGAATTTCCTGCTGCGGATCGGCCGGTGGTGGCGAGGGCTGAATTTCCGCCATAAGGTGACTCGATGCTGCCACTTCGGGGTGATAAAGGATGATCAAACAGGGCGACTAGAGATCATATCAGAAGTGGGAAGCGTGGCGTAGCCGCAAAGGGAGTTGGTCATTTGTCATTCGCCCTTTGTCTTTGGTCCTTTGTTTTTTAGACATTAGTCATTAGGCATTCTCTCGTCATTCTCTCGACATTCGGATTTCGTCATTCGACATTCACCCTCCGCCCCAGTTGCGGTGTCACATTCTCTCCCTTAGAGTAACCGACGAGCAGCGTCGCGGTTCATCGCCGACTTGGTCCGAAAAATCTCAACCCAGGAGTGATCTCATGCGCCGGATGTCATTGGGAGTTTGTCTCGGAGTGGTTCTCGGTCTGATGTTGTCGAACGTCATGCGCCCCGCCGAGGTGCAGGGACAGAACGAAAAGAAGGCCAAACAACGGGTGTATGAAGCGCGGACCTACACCGCCCCGCCGGGAAAACTGGCCGATTTGAACGCCCGGTTCCGCAATCACACGTTGAAGCTGTTCGAAAAGCACGGAATCAAGAACATCATTTATCTCACCCCGACTGAAGCCCCGCAGTCAGAAAACACGCTGGTCTACTTGATCGCCCACGACAGCAAGGAACAAGCGGTAAAGAGCTGGGACGCCTTCAAGAAAGACCCCGAATGGCTGGCCGCCGCCAAGAAATCCGAAGAAAACGGCAAACTGGTCTCGGGGGTGAAGTCCGAATACTTCGTGGCGACCGATTACTCGCCGATCAAGTAGGGTCAGTCCGGCAAGCCAGGACTGCGGCTATGGCACCGCAGACGATGCCCACTGAGTTGATTGCCATCGAAGCCAGATGATAGCCCCGAAAACTGGCCGGGGGCGCCGCTTGTTCTACCCACTGCAGGCGGGTCATCTCGGCTAGCGGACTGTAGATCCAGACCCAGTCCACGACGCCGATCCCAATGGCCAGAGTCACCCACATGAGCTGCCAGGACCAGCGCCGGGGCTGTGCACAGATGGTGCTCACCCAGCCGATTGACAGCAGGCCAAATCCAAACGCGTAATAACCGGGGAACAGCAGGCTGGCCAGCAGCGCCTTGCTTTGCGAATCGAGAAACGGTGAGCGAATCGGGCGGATGGCCACCGCCACGAAAAAGACTGCCGCACCCAACCAGCCCACCAGGCTCAGCCGCGCGATCATCTTCGACCAACGTTGCAGCATCTTTCGTCGCGTCCCTTTCCCTGCAACAACACAGCCCGGCCTCCTTGGGGAAGGTCGGGCTGCGGTAGGTTTTAAGCGTTGGACCGAATCGTGCCCACAGAGTGGATCTGGGACTTACGAGCCGGGAACAACGGGGGTGAAGATTTGCGATGAGGAACTGCGTTTGCCCGGAGGAGGCAACAGGCTGCCATCACCAATTCCACCATCCTGGCTCGCCAGGAACACATTGGCGAACAAGGCATACGATTTGGAATCCAGGGCTTCGAAGAAGTAGGCGCTCTGCCCGAACAATTCCAGCAAGCCGGGTTCAATGGCCACTCCGCCGTTGTTGGTCGTGACGCCATTCGTCGTGGTCGTGGTTTGCGTCGAACCATCGGATTGAGCCAGGGCCATGATGATCATCTGGTACTGATTCAACTCGGTTTCGTGGAAGAACGAGTTCGGCGACCCGGGAGGCGTCGAGTTGGATCGCTGTTCTTCGTTCAAGAAGGCCCCGCCGATGTAGATGGTCTCGGGAGTCGTCGTGGTGACATTGTTGGTGGTCGTAGAGGTCCGCTGGACGGCATACGCATCCAGGCGATCCTTGAAGAACGCCAGCTCCTGTTCGGGAGTCAGTGGTACCGTCAGGGTCGACAAATCATTGTCGTCGTCCCAACGCAACGGACTGTTGGGAGCGGTCGCCAACTGAGTCAGGTGCTTGGGAGTAAATGAAGTCGAACTACCCCACTGCACCAATCCGCGTTCGAGAGCCACATCGAGCGTAATCTGTGGATTGAAGACTGACGGATCACCCAGCAAGGCCGAACTCGGGAAGGGTTTTCCGGTGAGAGGATTCAAGTAGGGGCGACCTGTCACTGGATCAATATCGACGATTCCCGTTCGAGGATCAACATAGGGGCGATTCGTGGCCGGATTGATGTAAGGTTGACCGTTCGGAGCATTAAAGCGGAAGCCTGATCCCCCCTGCTGAATGAAGGGCGATCCAAACAGGGGATCGCCGACTGTGGCCACATTATGCCGGTAGGTCTCAAAGGCCGCGTCGAGAGTCGTCGTAGTCGAACCGGTGGTCGTGGTGATGGGCTGCGCTCCGAGCGCATAATTCATGGAACCTTGCAAGGCCGCAAAAATCCGCTGGTAGACATGCAGCACGCGATCAAAGTGGGCCGTGTTGTAGATCGTTTGATACTGTTGATTGCCAAACCGATCGACACTGCCCGTCGGCTTGCGCAAGGTCCGATTGTACAAACCGGCGAATTGGCTGTTGGGATCGTAGAAATCGCCGAACACCTTGTTGTAACCGGCATTTTGCCCGGCCAGGATGTTGTCGCGATTGGCCTGCAGATACAGGATGGCGGCCTGCACCTGTTGCAGCGCCACCTGATGAGCGCGAATGATATTCAACGCGTCATTGGAGTAACTGCCCCCGATCGGGTTGATACCCGGCCCGAAGCTGATCTGCGGCAGAGTCAGGTTGAGTGTGGGCGCGATGAAATCGACCTCAGCCCGCGCGACGGGGCTCGTCGTGGCCCCGAAGAGCACGGCAGCTACGAGAATTGCACGTCCAAACTGCTTCATAACTTCCCCTAAAACGACGCCAGAACCTGATGATGATGAGATCTAACTGATGACGTGCGGTATAACTCCATCGTCTTACCGAGCTTATCAAAGCTATCGAATCGTACCAACGGTTGTCAAAGTGAAATTCCAGTTCCAACCGGAATAGGACGAATTTTCGGCCCGAGTGGTTCCCGTGGACTGACTGTCAGAGAATTCCACGCTTCTCCATTGTGCGCCATGCGAACGCCGCCGCGCCACAAAAAAACGCAACTCCTGGATTTCCTGAATCGCTTTGTCGCTCTAATCGTTAATCTCGCTAGACTGGTTTCCGGTGGGGTCTGTTCGACGTTGGTGCCATCCGCCGCGGTAATGCGATGGGACGTATGGGACTGATGGGAGATTCGTGTTCGAGCGGGAATGCCATGCTTGCCGTTACTGCGGGGGTGTCGTATGGTGTGGCCGAAGTCATTGATTGAGTCGGTTGAGAATTTGTAAGGACACGCTGATGCAGGTTAATCTCCAGAATCAAGTTGCTGTGATCACCGGCGGGGCTCAAGGGATTGGCCGCGCGATCGTAGAACAGTTTCTCGCCAATGGCGCCGCGGTGGCAATTGTCGATATCCAGGAAAAGATCGCTCAGCAGACCGTGATCGACCTGGGTGGCCCCAGCGAAAAACTCCTGGCTTTTAGTGGAGATGTCTCTGATGCTCCCGGGATGAAGCGTCTGGCCGATGATGTCGCTGCCCGGTTTGGAAAGATTTCGATTCTGGTCAATAATGCCGGGATCAACACGATCAAAGATCGTCGCCCGATCCATGAATACTCCATGGATGACTGGCAACGGATCCTGCAGGTCGATCTGACGGGTGTCTTCGCGACCAGTCAGGCGGTCATCCCCCATCTGTTGGAGGCGGGGGGCGGGCGCATCGTCAATATCTCGTCAATCGCCGGCCTGGTCCCGCTGCGATTGCAGAGTGCCTACGTCGCGGCGAAGGCGGGTGTCATCAATCTCACGAAGTCGATGGCTCTGGAGCTGGGGCCGCAAAACATTCTGGTCAATGGAGTTGCGCCGGGTTCCACATTGACCGCCATTACGCGGGCCCTCTTTTATGGGGCTGACGGAGCCTATTCTGAAAACGCCGCCAAGCTGATCTCGCATATTCCGGTCGGACGGCCGGGGACTCCGGAAGAGATTGCCGCCGCCGTGCTGTTTCTGGTGGCTCCCGAGGCCAGTTATATCAACGGCTGCATCATCACGGTGGATGGAGGCTGGACAGCCGGGTATCACCGCGATTGGTAGTTTTCATAAGACGGGGCTCGCGGCACAACCGGTCGCAATCTCAAGTGAGCGACGGTCACCGCTGGCTCCCGGTTTGGCGGTGACGGTAGTGCAGAAGCGCGGGAACCACTGGGACAAGCCCAAGTGGCGGAAAGGCGACCCGCCACCCCGCTTGCCGGGGTGGTTCCCGCGCTTCTGCACTACCTTCCGGCGGGTTGTGGGCTCAACTCAACACTGAAACGTCGCCCCTTCGCTGGAATCAACTTCGCCAATCTGATACGTTTTGAGCACAATTGAATCTGGAGGCCCGGATTGTCTCCATCCGGCGACTTCCCGACGACCAATCACAGACCACGGGCCAACTGGACGAGACCGGTGCCGCACCGTCTCAGACAGGGCCCTTCTGCAAAGTTTGAACTGATATGCTAAGCGTATTCGAGTCGCTGTTTGAGCTGTTCTTCGCGGTCGTTGACCTTGTCGGCAGCGTGGGATATGTGGTGCTGCCGTGGACGCCGCTGGTCGCTTGGCTGGTCTTCTGGCTGCTGGCCGTCAACTGGACCAAGCTGCGAGTCCAGATTACTCAAGAAGGTGGCTGGATCGCCTTGCTGTTTATCGCGATTGTCTGGATCATGGTCTGGGGAGTCGTTGCCCCCCCCGCGAGCGGCAGCTATCACCTGTTTGGTTTGACGATCAGCAATTTCGTCGGCAAGACCGTCTATGTGACGGGTCTCTATTGCCTGATGCTGCTGGCCGGTGCCGCGCAATTATCGGGCTGCTGTGCCACCTGCTGCAAATTCGCCGAAGACGCCCCGGAAGCCGATGACCATCACGGTCATGATTCCCATGGACACGACGATCATGGCGGACACGCGGTAGCCGTCGTGGATCACGGGCACGGCGGGCATCATTAAGCGCGGTTCCACGACCTTTGTAACGGAATCTCGCTTTGAATAAATACCCCAACGGGGTTATGTCACGTAGCCCAGGGTTGTCCGCACCAGCGGGCTACCCTGGGTTGGTATTCCACCAGGTTGACGTACCCTGAAAGGGATTCCGTCACCGGCATTTTCGTCTGGCGAGCAATAGCGAGCCCCCGTGGCCGACGCTGCCAGCGTCGGTGCTAATACCATTCCCAATAATTACCAGCGCGTTTCTGCGTAGGGAGCGTGACAGACGGTGCGGACGATGTCGGTATCGAGGCAGGTGGCTCGCCAGGCCGTTTCGGCTGCATCAAACAAATCATCTACGGTTTCGTACTTCCGATTCGACC
>CAMAVF010000341.1 GCA_945861445.1 Planctomicrobium piriforme
TGGGCCAGACTGACATCAATAAGCCCGAAACTCGGCAACCGCCGAAAAGCAGCATTCCCGAGATCTACGGCACGCCGAACTCCAACTTGAAGTTCGACGTCAAAGCCGGCGCCAACAAGGCCGACTTTGATCTGAAGTGACCAGCAGCCCCTCGTGCAGCTGATTTTTCGTCGCCGCTGGTGGCTTCTCCGTCCTGATTGCAGGTGCTGCGGCGGGTGTGTGGACTTGGCGGCGAGCAGCGTGATCGCGCCAGATCTCAACGGCAGCAAATTCATGCGGATCGATGCGATGGCAGACCAGGGGGCATTCGATTTCAGTGACTCTTGGACAGGCTCTTGCAGTCGGAGAGGTCTCACCCTCCTGTTCACGACAATCGGATTGTGGGCCGCTGCCAATTGTTCCTCGCGGTTGTCTGGCGCCGAACCGGTTTATCCGCTCACGGCCGTGGCGACAGCCGGCTCGACGATCTATGTTTCGGATTTGAGACTGCCGGGAATCTGGACAATCGCCGCAGGGAAGGGGATCGAGTTCTTTCGGGCGGCACCACGATTCCGCACGCCGCTGAATGCCGTGCGGTGCGTCCGGCTGGATCGCAAATCCCGCGTGCTGGCCGGCGATTCTGCGACGAGGGATGTTTACCGATTCGACGACAAGAATCAGCCGCAAGCGCTGACGAATGGCCGCATCGGCATCCCCATGGATATCGTGGAAAACGCCGCGGGCGAACTGCTGGTCTCCGATCTCGAATCGCATCGCATCTGGAAAGTGCCGGCGACCGGCGGCGAACCGGTGGAATTCGCCGCCATTCCGGCACCACGAGGAATGTACCTCGACGCTGATGACCGGTTGTGGGTCGTTTCCCACGGCAAGGACCAAATCATTCGCATTCAACCGGACGGCACTCAGCACGTTGTCGTCGCCGGTCGGCCATTCCAGTTTCCTCACGAAGTCGTCGTGCTGAAGAATGGTTCGGCCCTGGTATCCGACGGCTACGCGAAAACAATCTGGAAGATCCCGGCGGACGGCAAGCCGGAACCCTGGATTCAGGGAGAACCGCTCCAGAATCCCGTCGGACTTTGTCTTCACGGTGACCGACTCTTCATTGTTGATTCGCGCGCCAAGACTGTCTTCGAGGCCGACGCGGACGGCAAACTCTCGACGCTTTGGAATGGCAAGGATTGATCGAGTTCAGCGTGCGGCTCAGGACACTCTCGTCCCGATCATTGGTTGGACGTTGGTTCGACCTGGAAGGAAGGCATGAGCCGCTCAAACATTGTCTGGTCATGCATTGGACTGTTGCTTCTCGCCGGTGGGATATTCGTCTGGCGGATCTTCAGCGCGCCAGTTGGAGATCCGCAACCCGCAGGGAACGGCCTGCCGCCGGTCGCGAATGCAGTGCTGGATCGGCCCACGAGTTTGCGGCTGATTGAACTGCGACATCTTGGCTTGGGACAGCTCGAAAATCATGCGTTTCCCAAGGCGACTGCGACGTTCGATGAGATTCTGACATTGCTGCCTGTGGAGCCGTTCGCATTGCGGAACCGGGCGATTTCTCAGGTAAAGCATGCCACGGAAAAAATCGACGAGCGGGCGGCCCCGGAAGAATTTGCCTCTGCGATGGATGCGGCAAGGAAAGCGGTTCAGAAACTCGCAGCAGCGGCAGCGGAGGCGGCGCTGCCGGAATTTCTGGAAAGCGTGCTGGCCGCGAAAACATCGGAACCTACGGAGATCGTGGTCCATCTTCGCGAAGCACTGAAGCGCGACCCGAATCATGCCGCGTGGTGGTTTCAGTGGTTTGAACTGGGCCGTTCGTTTCGATTGCCTGCTGACAAGGACGAAGCGTTTTCCGCTGGTGAAAGGGCGGCAGAACTTGCGCCAGACAACATGTTCGTGCAGAAGGAAGTTGTCGCGGAACTCCTGGTTCGCCAGGTGGATCTCGCGAAAGACAATCTTGAGGAAGCGAATCGGCAGGCCGACGCCATCGTAGCTCGACTGGAGGCATTGCGTCAGCCGCTGCGCGTGTTGGGGGTCTCAATTCAGGTGCAGGCGAAAGCTGATGTGGTGCGGATTCTGGACGCTGTGCTCACGGCTGTCCGCTCACACGACTGGCAGCGGGCGCGCAACGAGTTCTTCAAGATCAAGAACCTGCTCTCGCAGGAGACGGCGTCCGATGCGGACCTAATGCACCCGCATCCACTGACGTATCACGACCCATTGAATTACGTAGCGACCGACTATAGCGAGACGTTCTATCAGCGGGCTGACCTGCCGGTTGAGGTGCTGCCGAAGATTGAGGTGACGTTTCGTCAATCGGAAGGCGTGCTGCCTGACGTAGACGCCGATGTGTTCGCCTTGAACTGGCTGGACGTCGATCTCGATGGCCGCAGCGAATTGGTGACTCAATCGCCGAGCAAACTGACGATTTTTCGCCGCACTGCCGATGGGAGCTGGGATTCGACCTTGCTGGACGTTCCCGGCCAATACCTGGGCGGCTTTCTAGCGGCCGATCTGGACGATGATGTCGTTGACCTGACGGCTGAACGGCCGGGGCAGCTTGGGCCGGTGAACAAGGAACGCTGCCACGAAGCGGACCCCGATTTCATCCTGTACGGTACGGACGGCGTCCTGCTCGTTCGCAACACAGAGGATCAGGATTCAAAAACACGGCGGCTCAAAGCGATTGAATCAGATCAGTCAGGTTTCGCCGCAGCAGGTGACGTGATCCACGCTCAACTTGTCGATTTCGATCACGACGGCGATCTCGATCTGGCGACCGTCGAGCTGCGCAACGACGGTAAGGGGCGACTGCGGCTGTGGATCAACCTCGGCAACTTCACCTTCCGCGAAGCCACCGATCACTCGATTGGCCCGCCGCCGGAGTTTGATATCGCCGCGGTCGCCGCAGTGGATTGGGATCAAGACAACGACGTCGACCTTCTGCTTTCCGGCCCGACCGGCGGCGGCTGGATGGAGAACCTGCGCCACGGCCGGATGCGGTTTCGCACCGATGGCGAGTTCTGGTCCGGCGCCTTCCAAATTCTCGTTACCGAGTTGGACGGCGCGGACAACTGGGATCTGGTACTGACCGATGACGACGGCATTCGCGTCGTTACGACATCCCAACCGATCCGGGGTTTGCCTGTGATCAAGCAGGATCTCCGCTTGCCGAATACAAAAGAAGTGCTGCCCCGGGTGTTCGATTTTGACAACGACGGTGCGGCCGACCTGTTGACAAGTGACTTGCGCACGCTTTCCTTGTGGCGCAATGATGGAGCAGGCAAGTTTGCTGGTGCCGGAGATTCGTTTCTCGCCGGTATTCCCGCGAGCGATCTCGTCGCGCACTGGGCCGACGTCGACTCCGACGGCGATCTTGATCTCCTCCACTCCGACGGCGGAGCCTTGCAACTGCTGACCAACGACGGTGGCAATGCAAACAAATGGCTGAACGTCCAGATCCGCGCCCAGCAGGTGAAAGCCAACGAGCAGGGGGCCAGCAAACGGGTCAACCATTACGGCATCGGCAGCACGATTGAGGTGAAAAACGGCACGCGATATCAGGCCCAACTGGTCGATAGCCCGACCACGCATTTCGGGATTGGTCCAGCGGAAAAGGCCGACATCGTACGCACGATCATGACTAACGGCGTGCCGCAGAATCGGATTGAGCCGGCCGCCAACACGCTCATCTGCGAACGTCAGATTCTGTTGACGAGTTGCCCCTACCTTTATGCCTGGAACGGCGAACGCTATGAATTCGTCACGGACCTTGTGTGGGCGTCGCCGCTCGGTTTGAAAGCGTCGCAGACGGAACTCATTCCCTGGAGAGATTGGGAGTATCTCAAGATCGACGGATCGAAGTTGAAGGCCGTGGACGGCGAGTATCGCTTGCAGCTCACGGAGGAACTCTGGGAAGTCGCCTACTTCGATCAGGTGCGGTTCTTCGCGGTCGATCATTCGGCCGATGTCGAGATTTTCACCAATGAGAAAGTCGGCTCTCCCGACCTGGCGGCTCACAAGATTCACACGGCGCGGAAATCCGTGCCGCCGAGATTCGGGTTCAGTGCCGCTGTCGATCAGACTGGCGCCGATTGGAAATCAGCCCTGGAGTTGCGCGATGAGAACTACACGCGCACCTGGGCGCGGCAATTGGCCCAAGGGTTGTGCGAGGAACACTATCTCGAATTGACGTTGGACCCGAATGCCGAGCCGCGCAAGACGATCCGATTGTTTCTCACCGGCTGGGTCCGGCCGACGGATACGAACATCAATGTGGCCCTCGATCAGAATCCCGATCTTCCGTTGCCGGCCGGACTGGCGTTGTGGACACCGGATGAGGCCGGGAACTGGCGGGAAGTCAGCCCGCATGTCGGGTTTCCGAACGGCAAGACCAAGACGATTGTAATTGATCTCAGTCAGGCATTCTCGGCGGGCGACTATCGGCTCAGGCTCGTCAGCAATCGCGAGTTCTATTGGGACCATGCCTTCTTCATCGTTGACGACGATCCGGTTGAAGTCCGCGAATATGAACTTTCGCTGCGAACGGCCGATCTGCATCACCGCGGAGTCTCGCGCGGCATCCTTCCGCCGGGCGATGGCCCGGAGACTTATGTCTACGACCAGCTCGCCGCGATTCCTGCCTGGCCGACGATCGACGGGTATTTCACCCGCTACGGCGACGTGCTGCCGCTCTTGAAGCAGAGGGACGATCAACTGGTGGTGATGGGCATCGGAGACGAGATCAGCCTGACGTTCGATGTGCCGGCAGAACCGTTGCCTGACGGCTGGCAGCGCGACTTTGTGATCTCGAATGTCGGCTGGGTGAAGGATTGCCTGTTGAACACCTGGGAGGGGCAGCGTGTGGACCCGTTGCCGTTCGCAGAGATGCAAGGACACGATTACTGGACCGGCCGCCCCGAACTCGTCGGGGAGTATGCAGCCTATTTGCGAAACTATCAGACCCGGCGGCAGCCGGAGACGTTCAGCCCGTATGTCCGGCGGTTCACTTCTGAAACGAAAAAGACGTTGCCCGCATGGGAGCGAGACCGCCGCCACGGGGATTGACGATCCGTTTTCGGCAGTCCTATACTCAAGAAATCAAATCCCGTAGCGGAACTCACCGAGAGTGCATCCTTGATCCAATCGAAGCCGGCATTGAAGACGATTGGTCGCCGGCATCGCGTGCTGGTGATGATCGGTGCGGTGTTGGCGCTGCAATCGCGGCGTTGCCGAAGCAGAGCCGCGCTGCATTTTCTGAAGAATTGCAGCAGTATTATTTGTGCATTCGTCTGCCTCGGTTCTGCGTAAGGGGAAATCATGTCCGCTGCATTGCCGTCGGAAGCCGGTCGGCCTCCGAATTCCGCCCGCTATGTTTCGGTCGTTGGTCCTCGCTTGAAGATTGTGTTGTGGTCCGTGTTCGCCATCGTGGCGATGCTGGGCGCTAACTCGCTGTATATGGCGAGCGTGACCGTCCTGAACTGGTGGACGGGCCGAACCTATGAGAACTGGTTTTCGCTGTGGATGGCGCTGGCGCATGTTGCTCTCGGGCTGCTGCTGGTGGTGCCGTTCCTGACATTTGGCGTCGCCCACCTGTTCACGGCCCGCAAACGCAAGAACAAGCGGGCGATCCGCGTGGGCTATGGCCTGTTCGCATTTTCGCTGACCGTGCTGATCAGCGGATTCCTGCTGATGCGACTCGATTTCGGCGGCTCAGGCGCACAAAGTACCGCATTGGTCATCAACGATCCGGCGACGCGTGCCGCGATCTATTGGGCGCATGTGATCGCTCCGCTCGCCTGCCTGTGGCTGTATTGGTTGCATCGCCTCGTGGGACAGCGCATTCGCTGGCGGCTCGGACTGGGCTATCTGACCGCTGTCGTGGTCTTCGTCGGCTGCATGATTGTCTTGCACAATCAGGACCCGCGGAAATGGAACCAGGTCGGCTCGAAGGACGGAGATCAGTATTTCTTCCCGTCCCTCTCGAAAACGTCCGATGGAAAGTTCATTCCCGCGCACGTTCTGGACAACGACGAATATTGCCTGAAGTGTCACCACGATGCCTACGAAGGCTGGTTTCACAGCGCGCATCACTTCAGTTCCTTCAATAACCCGGCTTATTTGGCCAGCGTGCGTGAGACGCGGGAAGTGCTGCTGAAAGCTGATGGGAATGTGAAAGGCGCGCGGTTCTGCGCGGGCTGCCACGATCCGGTGCCGTTCTTCAGCGGTGCGTTCGACGATCCGAAATTCGACGATGTGAACCACCCGACGGCTCAAGCCGGCATCACCTGCACGACGTGCCATGCGATCACGCATGTGAACAGCACACGCGGCAATGCCGATTTCACCATCGAGGAGCCGCAGCACTATCCGTTCGCCGCGAGCGAACATCCGGCGCTGCAATGGATCAACAACCAACTGATCAAGGCCAAGCCGGCCTTCCACAAGCAGACGTTTCTGAAAGACTTTCACAAATCGGCGGAGTTCTGTTCGACATGCCACAAGGTTCACCTGCCGTATGAACTCAATAAGTACAAGGAGTTCCTGCGCGGGCAGGATCACTACAACACTTACTTGTTGAGCGGCGTTTCGGGACATGGGGCCCGCAGCTTTTACTACCCGGAGAAAGCCCAGCAGAACTGCAACGGATGCCATATGCCGCTGAAGCCGTCGCAGGACTTTGGGGCGAAGCTGTTCGCCCAGGCCAAGCAACCGAGCATTCACAATCACCTGTTTCCCTCGGCAAATACCGCCATCGCCTGGCTGCAGAACTCGCCGGAGACGATTGCCGCACATCAGGAGTTTCTCAAAGGCGTGATGCGGGTCGATATCTTCGGCTTGAAGGAGGGCGGCGCTGTCGATGGCAAACTGTTTGCCCCGTTACGGCCAGAATTGCCCGCAGTGCAGCCGGGAGCAACATATCTTCTGGAAACCGTCATCCGCACCTTGAAAATGGGGCACCCGTTTACGCAGGGGACTGCCGATTCCAACGAAGTCTGGCTCGATGTCACTGTCGCCAGCGGTGACCGCATCATCGGCCGCAGCGGCGGCATCGACGAGAATTCCGAAGTCGATCCCTGGTCGCACTTCGTCAATCTGTTCGTGATCGATCGCCACGGCAACCGCATCGATCGACGTAATCCGCAGGACATCTTCGTGCCGCTCTACAACCATCAGATCCCGCCCGGCGCCGGGCAGACGGTCCATTACGAACTGCGAATTCCTGCGGATGTCAGCGAATCGATTTCCATCGAGGTGAAGCTGCAATATCGCAAGTTCGACAAGAACTACACCGATTATTTCACCAGCAAGGCGAAGCCCGGCGACCTGCCGATCCGCGGGCACACGCCGGGAGAACCCTATCGTAACGAACTGCCGATCACCACGCTGGCAACGGATCGTGTCGTGCTGCCTGTCGCCGGCAATACCACGCGTGTTGCGAACGCCCCGGTCGAAATTCCGACTTGGCAGCGCTGGAACGACTACGGCATCGGGTTGTTGTTGAAGGGCCAGGGCCGGGCGGAACCGCGGCAGGCGGAAGAGGCCTTCCGGCACGTGGAGCAACTCAATCGGTATGATGGCCCGTTGAATCTGGCACGCACCTATCATGCCGAAGGTCGTCTCGACGATGCCGTGGCGGCACTCGAGCGTGCCGCGGCATTCACAGATCCACCGGCACCGTCCTGGACACTCGCCTGGCTGAGCGGTCTAGTGAATCGCGAACAGGGCCGGCTTGTGGACGCGGAGCGGAACTTTCGCAGCGTGTTGTATGATCAAACGCCCGAACGCCAGGCCCGCGGTTTCGACTTCAGCCAGGACTACGAAGTCATCAATCTGCTGGGGCTGACGCTGTTCGATCGCGCCCGCCAGCTTCGCGATCCCGCTCGTCGGCAGGAACGCGAGGCGCTGCTCCGCGAAGCTGTCACGAAATTCCACGAGACGCTCAAGATCGATTCGGAAGATATCACCGCCCATTACCAG
>CAMAVF010000342.1 GCA_945861445.1 Planctomicrobium piriforme
TATCCCATTTCCACCGGGCCCCTTGAAGGAACCAACAATAAAATCAAACTCATGCAACGACGCGCTTATGGCTATCGCGATCTTAACTTCTTGACGCTCAAGATCCTTGGCGCACACAAGTCTCAACACGCATTAGTCGGATGAACCGACATAACACGCTGGAACGAATGCTGGCCTGTCCAGCGAGTTACGTCGTGGCCGATGGATCGCGGGCCATGATGGCCTTCCTGATTCGCCACGACGCATGGCGAGCACTCGGGCCGTTCGATGAAGTCTTCTGGCCGATCTACCACGAGGACAACGATTATTTCCGACGTGCGGAACTCGCTGGGATATCGATTGACTGTCCGGCGAGCGACGGATTTTTTGATAGCGGACCGAGTGCCAGCAAGGCCGCACTCACGGATAGCGACAGGGACGAGTGGGATCGACAGTTCGACGCGTGCCGGAGCTACTACCTACAGAAATGGGGCGGCTTGCCGTATCAGGAAACGTACCGCTTGCCATTCGACGGGGACGAATCGCAGCGTGCCCCTGCTCTCGCTGGTGCGGATGCCGCAATCGCTTCATTCGTAGGTCACAATTGGGGAACGCGATCATGAGCACCGCCTTTGCTCCAAAAGAAAAGCTGTTGTTCCAAGGTGACCGTCTCGCGGCATTCCAGCGGGACGACATCACCGCACCGCCCGCGTTGGTGGAGATCAGCCCCACGAATCATTGCAACGCAAAGTGCCCGTGGTGCTTCTACGTGTCGTCGGAATACAAGCAACACCACAGTCAGCAGCAACTCGACTGGGATGTACTGAGTCGCTCCTTGCGTGACATGCAACAGCTTGGCGTGGGAGCAGTCTCCTGGACTGGTGGTGGTGACCCATCCACGTACCACTGGATTGACCGGGCAATCGACCACGCTCGCGAG
Source organism: Planctomicrobium piriforme (assembly GCA_945861445.1). Lineage (GTDB taxonomy): Bacteria > Planctomycetota > Planctomycetia > Planctomycetales > Planctomycetaceae > JAKFVC01. Next base: position 920 of record CAMAVF010000342.1, read on the forward strand.
GTGGGTTTGAAGCAGGGCATGTTTACGAACGCCTATAAGCCGATAGCACATCCCGAGAAACTGGACTGGATCAGAGTGACGATCACCGAGAAGTTCACACTCACGAAACACGTCGCGACATACGCCACAGCAACGAAGGTGGGAGTGAACTTCAATTTGACCAGGGAGAACGAGTCACACTTGAAATCCTTGGCGTATCACGCTCGGAATCTTGGCGTGCGGTATTTCCAGGTACGACCCGCCCTGGCTGATCGCTGGGACCTGCAGCAGTATGTGGAAACTCCCGAGTGGCTGCGTGAACTGGAGACCGACTCGTTCAAGATCGTGCTCACCCCGTATAAGTTCGAGGACCATGCTCGGCCGCACGGCTACCCTATCTGTCATGGTCATCGGTTCGTGCCGTTCATCTGGCACAGCGGCGACTTGGCGGTCTGCGCGTATCACTTTGGCCAGCCGGACTACACGTTCGGAAATCTCAACACGTCGACGTTCTACGAGATTTGGAACGGCGAACGTCGACGGAGCATGCTCGCGAAGGGTGTCGACGTGATCCCGGCCTGTCAGCACTGCTGCAAGAATCACGAAGTCAACAAAGTCTTGGCGTCGATTCACGGCGAGTACGAACGACCCGAAGACGTGGCGTTTCTTTAGAGTGTTTTTTTAACAGCAACGGGCTCTTAGACGGTAGACCATCAAAGCCGCCGCTCACTGAAAACTTCTCCCCTCGCCTCCGTACTCCGGGGAGAGGGGTCGGGGGTGAGGGGAACGATTAACCAGTAATGCTGAGTCGTATTTGGGCCGGGAAAAGGGTCTCTTTGAAATGCCGTTCGAATGACGCTCGTAAAAGCCCCTCACCCCCAGCCCCTCCCCGGAGTACCAGGGCGAGGGGAGATAGAAACTCGTTTATAGGCACACTAATTGACAGGGCAACGAAATGAACGGCGAACTGCGACCGACTGGCACCCCCCGAGACACATTCCAGTCCGTGGAAGCAACGATCCCGCTGCCGTCGCCCGGATTCGTTGTTGGTATCCCAACACTCAATCGGTTCGATCTGTTGCCGAGTTGCATCGACGCAATTCTGGCAGGGTCGGTCCTGCCGGTTGTTCAGGGAACTTATCAATTAACCTCTGTCACCATGTGTACCAAGACTCACAGAACCTTTCGTCGTCAGGAGATCTGAAATGAATCAACCACAACCGCAGCGCGGTGACGCGGCCGGAGTAAAGGTACTGGTCGTGGGCGATGTGATGCTCGATCACTATCGCCTCGCCGAGGCGACTCGGATCAGTCCCGAAGCGCCCGTGCCGGTGCTGTTGAATTCGTGCGATGAGTATCGTCTGGGCGGTGCGGCGGCCGTGGCGGGGATGTGTGTGGCTTTGGGGGTGGAGACGCAGTTAATCGGTGTGGTGGGATTGGATCGCAGCGGCGAGATCCTGCGGGAACTTGTTGAAAGACAGCAAGTGAAGTCGCTGCTGTTGGCGGCTCCGTCTCCACGGCCGACGACCGTGAAGGAACGGATCTGTGGTGTGGCCAGCGGTCGACATCGGCAGCAGTTGGTGCGCATCGATACGGAATGCTCGACGTCGATCCCGGCGAGCATGGAGCGTGCCATCATCGATCTGATCCGGCGGATTGATCCGCCCGATGTGATCTTGATTGCCGACTATGCGAAAGGGGTGCTGACGGACGGAGTGGCCCGGGCTTGTGTCGAGTCGGGCCGGATGACGATCGTCGATCCGCCGCGGTCCGAGGATTGGACCAAATATCATGGGGTGGCGTGCATTGTCCCCAATCGTCAGGAAGCGCGGGGCGCGGGGGCCGAGGCGATACAGTATCGCTGCCAGTCGGCCGCGGCGATTGTCAAACTGGATGCTGACGGTTGCGAGCTGTCGTGGATTGATGAGACCTGTGACGTGCGTCAGTGGCAGATTGCGGCGCGACCGCGAGCCGTGCATGACGTCACCGGGGCAGGGGACAATTTTCTCGCCGCGCTGGGGTGCGCGCGGGCGCAGGTAGTGAGTTGGCCGACGGCGGCCGCTCTGGCAAATCTGGCCGCCGGGCTGCAGGTCGAGCGTCACGGCTGTGTTCCGGTCACGTTGATGGAACTGGGAGAAGAGGTGGACCGTGAGAACGCCGGCGTGAATCGATCTCGCGCCGCGAAACTTCGACGAGTGAGTGCTTAGGGGTGTGTTTGAAAAGGCGAAACTCGGGAGGGCGAGGCTCCTGCCGAGCCTAGTACGACCGCAGGTCGGCGACCGCCGGAGGCGCCAAGAATGCCTCCGGCGGACATCGAGCTAAAGCTCGTCTTCGGCTCGGCGGGAGCCTCGCCCTCCCTTTTAAACACGCTCCAGGTGGAACGGGAAACAACCTGGAAATTCGGGATGCGGTGTCGGCCACGGACCGACATTTTGCTGGCACCCACTGTTCAGATACAGAGCATGCGTGTGGATCGATAAAATGCAGTACAGAATTATGATATACTGGACGCCGATCGGAACTTCAATGACGCCCGCATTTTCGTTTGACACCAGACGCCTGTCTGGTGTAATATTCACGTCATCTTACGGACGCGCACATCACGGCAGATCAGGCCGTGACAGGGACTGGCGAGACTCTTTGTTTCTCGCCGCAGGGCGACATCAAACGTCGAATCCCATCGCTGGTAGCCTTCTCGTTACCGGAGCGACAAAGCCCGCAACATCAGGGTGGGGGTGGTCGTTTCTTTGGAGGAATTGCTGGTCGTCGATGTTGATGGGACTTATGGGACGGATGGGAGTGGATAGTTTCGGAATTGTGGCACTGCTGGCCACGACCGGCGTTTGGGGAGCCGGACGAATTCCCAGCCTCGCGGCCGGAGCACGGTCGGTGGAAGTTTCGCAATGACGCGACAACAGGAGCAACGGACGTGGATCGTCGTGGAGGGTGAGCGGGTCGTCTATCAAGGTCAATCATGCGCCGTGGCGATCGCCGTGATCAATCTGAGGGGGTTGGATCCCGACAGTCTGTACGTCTCCAGCAACGCGGCCAGGCTGGTGGCGAACGCGTTGCGGAAGGCCTCGTAGGGAGTGTTTTATTAATTCCGGCAAGGAGGCCCATCCCACTCAGGAATGGTTACAATCCGTTGGTGAGATGGTGGGCGTCAGATCGTTCCTGGCCGGGGTCGACATGTCGGAAGAATCCGCAGAGCCTGATTTCCTTGCGGTGCGGTGTGAACACTGCGAAGCTGGGCTGCGGGTGCGCGCGAAGCTGGCGGGCCAGGCGGCCAAGTGTCCCAACTGCGGCGGACTGATCGCGATTCCCGTGCGGCCCGAGATCGAGTTCGAATTGCCGGGGGCTGAGGCTGACCCCGAGTGGCTCGATGAGACCGGCGGTTATCGGCTGGCCGTGCCGCTGGAGCATGAGCCCGAGACGGGAGCTCCCGAACCCCTGCCCCAGGGCATTCAGGTTCCACCGCCGGACCGGGGGTACCTCGAACAAGTCGAACGCGTTCACCATGCGGTGAAGCAGACGCCGCCGAGACACCTGTTCTTCACTGGCATATTCGACTTTCCCTGGTATCCCGGTGTCTGGCCGAAGTGGATTTATCTGGTGCTGGGGGGCAGCCTGGCCTCGATGATCCCGCTGCTGGTGCTCGCCTATCTCGGGGGGGTGCAGGGCTACGCCGGGGTCGGCGTGGCGTTCTTCGCGATGCCGCAGATCTGGATCACGCTGTGGTCGGGGTCTTATATGGCCTCCTGCGGAATGCAGATCTTCGAAGATACGGCCGCGGGCAGCGACCAGGTCACCGCATGGCCCGATCCCAATTGGCGCGAATGGATGTGGCCGTTGCTGCATCTGGTCTATGTGGCGCTCATGGTTCTGGCGGTCGCCTACGGAGTCGCTCTGGCGTGCGGCAGCGGTTTCGGTTCCCTGTGGATCGTGGTGGGAATCGCCGAGTTCATCCTGTTTCCCGTGTGTCTGCTGTCGGTACTGGAAGCGAACAACATCGCCATCCTGTTCTCACCGCGGCTGTTGCTGAGCATGCTTCAAAAGCCGCTGGGTTGGTTGCTGTTCTATGGGGTGACCGGCGTCCTGTTTGCCGCCTGGGGTGGGATGCTGTGGTTTGTGTATGGAATCAGTCCGCTGTTGCTGATTGTTGTGAATGGTTTGCTGTATGCGTCGATCGGACTGATCTGGTTCCGGTTGCTCGGCCGGCTGGCGTGGTTGATCTCGCACAACCGCAGCAAAAAGCGCCGGCGGATGGCGAAGTCGGTGCCGAAAGTCCCCCGCGTCACGGGAGAATCGACCACCTGACGTGTCCGGCCGGCAGCGTCCCGCTTGTAACCGGTACATGGCGGTGGGACACTGATTGACGGGGATGATGGACCATTTCCGAAACCTGAAAGTCTCAACACACGGGTAAAATCCGTTTATCTGTGTGAGTTTTCCAGCGAAGAATTGGTCCACAACTCCGAGATTTAGTGTGAATCGACTTCTGAAAATCTTCCAAGTGATGAATTGAGCCCGAACGGGCAAAGGCGTGAAGAATTTTTCGAAGCCGTCTATCAGGAAATGTGGGCCGAGTCGTGTTTCGAGTTGATGGGAGGGCGAGGCTCCCGCCGAGCCGCATAGTCTTGCGAGGGCCGATAAACGCTTGCGGTTCGGCAGGAGCCTCACCCTCCCATGACGTCGAAATATCCTTCACGGCGTGCCCCTTAGGGCTGAAAATCAACGAAGACGGATCCACGTCGTGCATCCATTGAAAGCTACTATGTACAAAGACGTCCGTATCGCATTCGCCGCCCTGTTGATCATCAGTAGCGCCACGGCGGTGCTGCTGGAGGCTCAAGAAAACAAGGCTCAGGGCGGCAAGCCGCGACCCAATCAGAAGAATCAGACGCCCGAAGCGGGACCACCGGCAGGTCAAGGTGGTCCGGCTGGCGGTCCTGGTGGGAATGCTGGCGCGGGGGGACCAGGCCGGCCGGGTGGCGGTTTTGGTGGCGGGCCGGGTGGGCCAGGTGGTCCCGGCGGGCCAATGGGGCCGGAGCTGGAACTCGTCAAACAGTTCGACAAAGACGCCGACGGTCGGCTTAATACCGAGGAACGCCGGGCGGCTCGCGAGGCCGCGAAGAGTCAACGCAGCGGACGAGGCCCCGGTGGTCCCCCAGGTGGTCCTCCCGGCGGACCCGGCGGTCGGGGACCGGGTGGCGGGCAGCCTCAGGCCGCACCGCGCGCGGGCAAAAAGATTTCTCCCAGCGACGTCAAACCCGACACCGAATCCCCCTTCTACGACACCCAGACGCTCCGCACGTTCTTCCTCGAATTCGAATCCTCCGATTGGGAATCCGAACTCGCCGACTTCTATCATACCGACGTCGAAGTCCCCGCCACGCTGACGATGGATGGGAAGAAATACCCCAATGTCGGAGTCCACTTTCGCGGGGCCTCGTCGTTCTTCACGGTGAGCGCCGGGTTCAAACGGTCGCTGAATCTGTCGCTCGACTTTGTCGATCCCGAGCAGCGACTGTGCGGTTACAAGACGATCAACCTGCTGAATTCGCACGATGACCCGACGTTCCTGCACACTGTCCTGTATTCGCATATCGGACAGAAATATCTGCCGATTCCCAAGGCCAATTTTGCGAAGGTCGCCATCAACGGTGAGAACTGGGGCATCTACATCAACGCTCAGCAATTCGACAAGGTGTTCCTCAAGGAGCATTACGCGAGCACCAAGGGGACGCGTTGGAAGGTAAAGGGAAGTCCTCGCGGCAACGGAGGGTTGAATTATCTCGGCGACAATGTTGAGGACTACAAACAGCGGTATCAGATCAAGTCGGACGACAACCCCGACGCGTGGAAGGCGTTGATCGCGCTGTGCAAGACGCTAAGTGACACTCCCCCGGACCAATTGGAAGAGGCGCTGGCCGCAACATTGGATATCGACAGTGCGCTGTGGTTTCTGGCCTTGGAAAACGCGTTAATCAACAGCGACGGGTATTGGATTCGAGCCAGCGATTACAGCCTGTATCTGGACGAGAAAGGCAAGTTCCATGTCATCCCGCACGACATGAACGAAGTCTTTCAACCGGCAATGGGCCCCGGCATGGGTGGCGGCCCGCGCCCCGGCGGCCCGGGCGGATTTGGACCGGGCGGATTTGGACCGGGCGGATTTGGACCTGGAGGTCCCGGCGGCGGACCCCCGGGCGGTCCCGGACAAGCTGGCACCGGTCCGAACGGACCGCGGCAGAGCTCTGGCAACGCCGGCGGCCAGGGAGGTCGGACGCAAGGTAACAACCCGGCAGGCAATGGTCCGGGCGGACCCGGTCAAAATGCGGGCGGGCCAGGTGGTCGACCCGGCGGAGGTCCCGGCAATTTCGGTCCGGGAGGCCCCGGCGGCGGACCGGGTCGCATGGGTGGCGGCCCGCGGCCGATGGGAGGTGGCGTCGACCTCGATCCCCTGATCGGCATGGACGATGCCACGAAACCGTTGCGGAGCAAGTTGCTCGCCGTCCCCAGCTTAAAAACTCGCTACCTGGACCACGTCCGGACGATCGCCACCGACTGGCTGGACTGGAAGCAACTGGAACCGGTCGTCGAGCAGTACGTCAACCTGATCGGGAAAGAGATCGAAGCCGACACGCGGAAGCTCACGTCGTATCCCATCTTCAAGAAAGCAGTGGGCAAAGGGACCGAACAGCTACAGACCGGCCACCGCCCCGCGATGACGCTGGGGGCCTTCGCCCAGCAACGCCGCAAATATCTCCTCAACTACCCAGAAATCAAAAAAGCCGCCAAAGTGGAAGCGAAGGAATCCGGCAATTGATAATGGATAATTGATAATTGACAACGGAGAACCGACAACTTGCCCTTGCAGCGCTGGGTGGCCAAGGTTGCTGTGCAACCATCCCTTTCAAGGTTTTTTGATTCGACGTAAACTTCGCAGCGTTCTGGGTTTCAGCACGTTTGTTAGTAGGAGGGCAAGGATGCCAACTCCGGATCGGATGCAATTAGCGGCAGAGGTGAGCCCCGTCACGGTACTGGTGCGC
>CAMAVF010000343.1 GCA_945861445.1 Planctomicrobium piriforme
CCAATTTCCAAAAATCGCAGGCCCGACCCTTCATCTCACGGACGACGGATATGCTTCGAAACTACTTCCGCGATCTCGTCCAGACGACCACCGCGAACTGGGATCGGTTCTGGTTCACACCGGCCGATCCGGCGGCGATCGGCCTGTTACGAATTCTCGTCGGCGGCATGATTCTCTATACCCACGCCGTGTGGTCGCTCGATTTGAATGCGTTTTTTGGGTCCCAGGCCTGGTTGAATCGCGATGTCGTCGGGTTGATGCAGCGTGATGGCTATCAATGGAGCTACCTGTGGCTCTGCGAATCGCCGGCCGTTCTCTGGACAGTGCATGGACTGGCACTGGGCGTTTGCCTGTTATTCGTGCTGGGAATGTGGACTCGGGTGACTTCGATCCTGACGTGCGTCATCACCTTGAGTTATGCCCATCGCGCACCGGAAGCGATGTACGGTCTCGACCAGATCAATGGCTTTCTGTCGCTGTATCTGGCGGTGGCGTATTTGGGGATTGCGCCGGGGGATGACGCGTATTCCCTTGATCGCTGGCTCACTGGTAGGCGCCAATCGCGCCGGCTCCCCCCTGCTCCGCCGAGCATCACGGCCAACATTGCCACGCGGTTGATTCAAGTCCACATGTGCGTGCTGTATTTGTTTGCGGGGCTGTCGAAACTGCAGGGTGAAGCCTGGTGGAATGGCACGGCCATCTGGGGCGCGGTTGCCAATCTGGAATACCAGTCGCTGGATATGTTGTGGCTGGTCCATCACCCGTGGTTGGTCAATTTAATGACCCATGTCACTGTCGCGTGGGAGATTTCCTATATTGCCCTGATCTGGGGGCGGCTGACACGGCCGATCGTGCTGGCACTGGCGATTCCCGTGCATTTGGGAATCTGCTGCTGCCTGGGGATGATCACGTTTGGATCGATCATGTTAATTGCCAATCTGGCGTTTCTGTCGCCGGCGCTGGTCCGGGCGGTCATCGATCGCCGCACAGCACTGCGGTTGGGGCACGCCGTGCGCGCACCCCGATGGCTACGGAATCCCGATTTGGCCAAAAAAGGCAAGTTTCCCGCTAAGAACCCCTAACAAAACCGGTTGTGAGAGGTTCAGAACCGCGATATTTCAAGCGGTTCTGAACTGACGCAGAGGTTTTGTTAGCGTTTCTAAGTAATTTGCGTACTCGAATGCCGGTCGCGTGCCGTCCCATAAGTCCCATGAATTTTGATGGGACTCATGGGACGGATGGGACTTATGGGACCAATTGGAGGGTCTTGTGGTCCACGTTCGATCGGTCGGCTAACGCCGATGCTCACGGGTCCTTAACCCTCCCGAGACTTGAAGAACGGCTCCCGACCCATAAGATAGGCGTAGCCGCACTACGCGGATTCTGCGTAACAGCTTAACGCACGCCCCTCGGGAACCCACCATGCCTCGCCGCCTTGGCTTCGCCCTTGTCTACAGTTGGAAGAACGTGTTCGTCGTCACCAGTGCCGCTTGTGGTCTGCTGGGATTGACTCTGTCTGTGGGAATGGATTCCACGTCAGCTGCCGACAAACCGGTGGCCAAGATCAAAACGCCTTCCGGATTGCCCGATGTCCTGCATCCGGCCGACAATCCGCACCTCGCCGAGAAAGTGGAGCTCGGAAAGCAGCTCTATTTCGATCCGCGCCTGTCAGCCGACAGCACCGTGTCGTGTGCCTCGTGCCATGATCCGGAAAAAGGCTGGAGCAACGGTGAGGCCGTCGCCACCGGTGTCGGTGGCTTGAAGGGTGGACGCGGGGCACCGACGATTATCAATTCCGCCTATCAAGCCCTGCAATTCTGGGACGGCCGTGCCGGTACATTGGAAGAACAGGCCCTGGGGCCGATTCAGAATCCCATCGAAATGAACATGACGCTGCCGGACGTCGTAAAACGGCTGAACGGCATTGCCGGATACAAGAAGCAGTTCAAAGCGATCTACGGAACCGACGTCACCTCGGAAGGGATCGCCAAAGCGATTGCCGCCTTCGAACGGACCGTGCTTTCAGGCGATGCACCGTACGATCGATTCACCGCGGGTGATGCGAAAGCGTTGACCCCCGCCGCGGAACGTGGCCGAGCCCTGTTCTTCGGTGCCGCTCGCTGCAGTTCGTGCCACAGCGGACCCAGCTTTTCGGACAATGGCTTCCACAACATCGGAGTCGGCATGGACAAAGATAAGCCGGATGTCGGCCGGTTTGCTCATAGCAAGCTCGAAGGCGACACCGGCGCCTTTAAGACTCCGACCCTGCGGGAAATCGCGAAGACCGCACCCTATATGCATGACGGGCACTTGAAGACGCTGGAAGACGTCGTCGGCTACTACAACAAGGGGGGGACCGAGAACCCGTATCTCGACGAAGAGATTTTCGCGCTGAAATTGACCAAAGAACAAATCGCCGACTTGGTGACCTTCCTGAAGGAAGGTCTCAGCAGCAGTTCGTACCCGCTGGTCAAGGCCCCGAAGTTGCCTGAGTAATTTCCCACTGTGCAGGCCGTTCGTTGGCTTGTACGCGGATTCTTTGATAAAACCCACCCGTAGACAACATTGATTCACCTAACACCCCAGAAAGCGAGACTTTCGATGATTCGCAACCACTCCTGGCTGCTGGCCGCAAGCGTGTCTCTCCTGAGCGTCGTGGCGCAAGCTGCCGAACTGAAAACGACCGTGGTCGCCAAGGGAATTGACAATCCCTCGGGTCTGGCCCTGCAGGGCAGCACCGGCAACTTCTTTGTGGCGGCTCGGAGTGGCGTGCATCGACTGGTGCTGGGTGAGAAACCCGCGCTGACCCTGGAAATCGGCGGCTTCAACTCAGACATCTATGGCAAGGGTCCCAAGTACAACATCGGGCCGCTAGGCGTGGCCATGCAGTTCGACAATTTTCTGGTCGTTGCAGACGGTGGAAATCCGGACGAGAAAGAAGTCGTCCTATACATTGAAGTCGGTGTCGCTCCCCCCAAGACGCCGTGGACACCCAAAGACGCCATCAAAACAATCGGACCGATCAAGGCTGGTAAAGATTCAGCCAAGGGCGAGGGAAACTACTACGGCGTTGCTCTCAATAATGATGCGCTCTTCGTAACCTGCAATGGTGACGACACGAAGGGCTGGATTGCCCGGGCCAAGTTTGACAGCGACGGAAATCCCGGGGAGCTGACTCCCTTCATCGCGACGAAGGTCGCGACCGGCGTGGACGCCCCCGTAGGTATCACCTTCTCGAAGGACGGCAAGGAACTGGTCGTCAGCCAGATGGGTGAAATGAACGTCGCCAATGACAGCCTGTTGACGACATACGATCCTACGACTGGCAAACTGATCAAGTCCCTCAAGACCGGCCTGCATGACATCGCTGGGTTGGCTTTCAGTCCCAAGACGGGCAAGTTGTACGTCGTCGATTTCGCCTGGATCAAGACCAGCGAAGGGGGCCTGTTTGAATTGACCGTCGACGGAGACAAGGTCACCGCCAAGAAGGTCCTCAGCCTCGACAAGCCGACGTCGCTCGCCTTCGGCAAGGACGGCAAGCTCTACATCACCGAATTCGGCACCAGCGAAGACGAGAAGAAGCCCGCTGGCAAGGTCATTCGTGTCGACGCCGATCTGTAATTTGACCAACATAGCCCGACTCTCTGAGTCGGGTATCTCCCATTCGCCGTAGCCCGACTCAGCGAGTCGGGCCACGGCCGGTCTGAACGAGTTGATGACTTCCCAGCCCGGATCGCCAACGGTGTCGCTCACTCCACACGGAGTGCTGGAAACAGCACTCTACGTGGACGATCTGACCATCGCCGAGCAGTTCTACACATCGCTGCTAGGGTTGGAAAAGCACTCGTTGGATCCGCAGCGGCATCTGTTCTACTACTGCGGTTCGGGGATGCTGCTGCTGTTTCTGGTGGGTGCCACAAATCACCGGGGTCTGGTCATCGGCGGGGGCGAAATCCCGGCACATGGCGCGGTCGGGCCCGGACATGTCGCCTTGCGCATCTGGGTCTCGGAAATTGAAGCCTGGAAAGCCCGCCTGGCGGCGGCCGGAGTGGCCCTGGAAACCGAAATCGCCTGGCCCCAAGGCGGACACTCTCTTTATTTCCGTGACCCTTCCGGAAATAGTCTTGAGCTTGCCACCCCGCAATTGTGGGGATTTGCAGAAACAGCGCGGGAGAAATAGCCGCATTGCCAGCAGGCTGGTTTCCTGCTCATAATGAAGGAACAGAGCAGCAAACACAGTTGACCGACTCCCGGACGTGGTTTGAAATTAAGGTTGCCCATGAGTGTGGCCATCACAGAAACAGTTGGTTCTCAAGCACGGCTAAGTGTCGAAGAGTTCCTCGTCCATCCCAATGAGAAAGATTTCGAACTTGTTGATGGCCAGCTCGTGGAGCGTCACATGGGATTTGAGTCGAGCCATATTGCCTTAGAGCTGTCTGTGTTATTGGTCTTATTCAACAAAGCTCATCGTTTGGGATGGATTCAAGGTTCCGAGTGCGGTTACCGATTGCCTTTGCCCGGTGGTGATACCGTCCGAAAGCCGGACGTCTCGTTCGTGAGTTTTCAGCGGCTTCCGGCGACTGGTAAGTTCCCAGTAGGGTATCCGGCTGTCGCCCCGGATCTGGCAGTGGAAGTCGTATCACCGAACGACCTGTTCTATGAAGTTGAAACCAAGATCAAAGAATATCTGCAAGCGGGCGTGAGACTCATTTGGATCATCAATCCGGCAACGAGATCCGTACAAATCTGTCGTCACGACGGCACATCGGTCCGCTTATCGGAGACAGACGACTTGGACGGAGAAGACGTTCTTCCTGGATTTCGCTGCTCGATCAACAGCCTTTTAGAAATACCACATGCCTGAATTGGCGTTCGAAACCTTGCCAGAGTTCGCGCCATGACAAATTCACTTCGCCCCCTTGTTCGCTGGGGCGCCGTTCGCCGGAATCAGACGCAAAGCGAGACTGTCGAAATAGGAGTTTTCGGACAATCGTTCATTACATCGTCCGGCCGCCATCCACGACCAAACATTGTCCTGTGCTCAGCGTCGTCCCTGTGGCCAGATAGATGATCGTGTCCGCAATGTCATCCGGCATTGCGGCCCGTTGCAGCGGGAAACTGGCGGTGCGTTCTTTGATCTGTTGATCGTTCATCACCTTGCGCAGCCACCGTGTATCGACCGGGCCGGGACAGACGGCGTTGACGCGGATCTCCGGGCCCAAGGCGCGGGCCAATGATTTCGTCATCGTGTTGACCGCTCCCTTGCTGGCGGCATATGCAATCGACGAGCCCTCACCGCTGACTCCCGCCACCGAACTCACCGTGACGACACTCCCGCGCGACTTTTTCAGCATGCCGACCGCCGCGCGAACGCAGAAAAACGGCCCCATCAAGTTCGTCTGCAGGATCTCGTCCCACTTGTCTTCGGTCAGCTCTTCGAGATTTTTGTGTTCGACGAAAAAGGTCATGCCCGCGTTGTTGACCAGGACATCCAGTCGGCCAAAGTGCGATTCAATCTGCGCCATCATCTGACGCACTGCCGCGTCCTGACCGACATCGCATTGAATCAGCAATGCCTCAGCCCCCTGCTCTTTGACCAGCCCCACGGTTTCGTGGGCGTCGGCTTCGCTGCGAGCGTAATTCACCACGACATCGTAGCCCAACTTCGCGAACCGAACGGCGGTCGCCCTGCCAATTCCTGTTGCGGATCCGGTCACGAGGACTACGGGGCGAGAACCTGTCGGCATATTTTTCACAGTCCGCGTTAGGTGGTGGTCGGAATTAGTCGATTGACGGGTCGGCGTCGGAATCTCTTGTCACTCGGGATTTACGTCCTGATCTTCCGACTGGAACATCTCTTGGGCGAGTCGATCCGGAGCCAGATCTTCCACGATGGCGTACTTTCCTGCGAACCAGCGATACAGGTCGGCCTGCTGGCAACGCTTGCAGCAGAAGGGCATGGTGTCGGGAATTGATCCATCCGCTTTCGCAAGCGGCTGGTGGCAAATCGGGCAGGTCGCGGTACGAACCATGAATGGGGCCTTAAGTTACATGTTCTATTCGATTGTCGATGGAGATGAATGATAGTCGTCGAACGGTCGGGATCAAAACGCAGTGGGGCAGATTTCGCCCAGCGGGTGCGCTTGCCATAGCCGTAGGGCGCGTCACTCCTGCCCGTCTTCTTATCTATCGAGACCTCGCACATCCGAGGAGACGGGCAAGAGTGCCCATCCGGCCGTTCGCCATCACACCAACTCGCGCAACGGCTGCTCGTGATCGACAAGGTACATTGGCCGGCCCGCCAGATCGTTCACCGTCGCCGTGTTGACGTCGATTCCCAAACGGTGATAGAGCGTAGAGAAAATCTCGCCGAACTTGACGGGACGGTCCTTGGCTTCCTCGGCGTAGCGATTCGTCGAGCCGATGACCTGGCCGGTGCGTAAGCCTCCGCCCGCCAGCATGGCACACGACACGCGCGGCCAATGATCGCGTCCACCATTGCTGTTGATTTTGGGCGTGCGGCCGAATTCGCCCCAGACGAGAACCGTCGTGTCGTCGAGCATCCCGCGTTGTTCCAAATCTTCAATCAGCGCGGTCACCCCGATGTCCAGCATGGGCAAGTGCTCGCGTGCGTTCGAAAAATTGGTCCCATTCGGCAGCCCGTGCCAGTCCCATCGCCCGTAGGCCAATGTCACCACACGAACTCCGGCCTCAACCAATCGTCGAGCGGTCAAGAAATAGTCATTCAACAGCGGCCCGGCATCCCCATAGCCCGCGGGCTTGGGAGAACCACGGCCGTAGCGGTCGCGCAGCTTGGGGTCTTCCTCATCCAGATCAAGCGCTGTGGCAAGACGACTGGAAGTCAGAATCCCGAACGCCTGCTGCTGATAGGCATCCATTCCTTCCATCACTCGAAATGCATCCGCTTCTCGGCGGAACCGATCGAACCGGTTGAGGAGTGACTTGCGATCACCCAGTCGCGTTTGATTCACACCGTTCAACACCATGTCAGCGCGACCATCCGCATACGGTTTAAACGGAGCATGAGCCGGCCCCAGGAATCCCGCCTGACCGGGATCCGCCCAGGATGAATTTCCCATCGGTGGGGCCAGTCCGACAAACGCTGGAGTCGCCGGATGGGTCGTCCCCTGCAGCCTGGACACTGTCGAGCCCAACGAAGGCCAGCCACCTTGTGGCTGCCGATTGAATGAGCGGCCCGTCTGGCACTGAAACGCCGCGTGACGTTCCTCCGCACCGACGACCGAGCGAATGATGGCCAGCTTGTCCATCATGGCCGCGAGGCGTGGTAGGTGTTCGCAGATCTCAATCCCCGGCACATTCGTCGCGATCGGGGAAAACTCGCCCCGGATCTCTGCCGGCGCCTGCATCTTGAGATCGAACATATCCTGATGCGGGGGTCCACCCGACAGGAAAATCATGATCACGGACTTGTGGCTGTCCTTGATTCCCGCCTGGGCCTCGGCCCGCAAGATCTGTGGCAGCGTCAACCCGCCGGCCGCCAGCGCACCCGCCTGCAGGAATTCTCGTCGCGCGAGTCCGTCACAATGCTTCTGGGGACCGCCAAGTAAAGTCAGCATACGGACCTCGGAAAAAGAGCTTGCTCGCCGATGCCGAGCGACCCAGTAATCATATCGGCAGTCCTTGATGATTGAAAGCGAAAGTTTCTGGTTTGAGCTGGTTTTTCCGTAGGACGGGTCTCCCGGCTCGTCCAAGCCCGCCACGTCGGGCACAGCCTGACCTATCTTTAGTTTCGGCCGGTAGGTAACCAGGGCCATCGCCTATTTCACAAAGCCGAGTTTGGTGAAGAGTCGTAAAGAATGACGGGCAAAACTGCGGAGCGTCTGTGTGAATTTCGTCGTTCCTTGATCGCGCAACCAATTCAGTGCGGCATTTCGTAGTGCCGCGAGGTTCTG